>CALCHX010000048.1 GCA_937906875.1 uncultured Gemmatimonadota bacterium
GCACTTCGACTCCTGGGACGGCGCGTCGGGCGCGACCGACAACGGCACGGGCACACTGACCATGCTCGAGGCCATGCGCATCCTCAGGCAGGTCTACCCCAACCCCAAGCGCACCATCCTGGTGGGCCACTGGATGGGCGAGGAGAACGGGCTGGTGGGTTCACGGGCGTTCTCCGAGGACCACCCGGAGGTGGTGAAGGGACTGCAGGCCCTCTTCAACCAGGACAACGGTACGGGACGTGTCGTGCGCCTGGGCGGCGGCGGCATGGTGGATGGCGTGGAGCACATTTCCCGCTGGATGAGCATGTTGCCGCTGGAACTCAGCGCGCAGGTAAGCTACACCGGTCCGGGAACCCCCTCTGGCGGCGGTAGTGATGACGCGTCCTTCGCCTGCTACGGCGCTCCGGCGTTCGGGCTCGGCGCGCTCCCCTGGGAGTACTTCAACTACACCTGGCACACCAACATAGATACGTACGACAAGGTGGTCTTCGATGACCTGAAGAAGAACGCGACGCTCACGGCGATGCTCGCCTACCTCGCGTCGGAAGACCCGACGACGGTGGGGCGTACACGGGTGGACCTGGCAGAGATGGCGCGGGAAGCCGCGGCTCGGGCGCCGCAGGCGGCCAACGCTGCCCGTGGCCGTGCAGCTCCCACCTGGCCCTCCTGTGAGCCCGCGCCGCGGAGCACCAGGCCGCGGCTCAAGTAGCAAGCCAGCCGTAGCAGCGACGCACGACTGGCCGGCAATCTGGCTGGGACCAGCGAAGCGAGCGTTCGGATGATGCTCCGCGTGGATCCGTCATTCCCGTGAAAGCGGGAATGGCGGTGGTGCGGGGATGACGGCGTGGCTAGTCGCCGAGGAGCCGTAACATGGACACGGCATCCGGCGCGCCGAGGGCGTGGGCGGCCAGTGCCCGGCCACAGAGCGCGCCGACCACGTTTCCGGTGCCGCTATAGCCGCCTGCCACCAGTACGCCGGGTGAGTGTTCCTCGCAGACAGGAAGCCCGCTCTCCGTATAACCAACCGTCGCACCCCATCTATGGGTGACCCTCGCCTGTCGCACTCCCAGCACATCGCGCAACACCCCATCCAGCGCGCGCTGCACCTCGGTCGTCGGTCGGGAATCGGCAGTCCATTCCGACTCCAGCGCGACATCGCGACAGCCTCCCAGCGCTATCCGCCCATCGGGTAGTTGCTGCCAGTAGTCGTAGCCCCACCGGCGATAGACCGCTCGTCCCTGCCGGACCTCGGTGGTGGGCGCGGTGGCAAGCATCTGCAGCCGGGCGCTTCGCACGCGTTCACGCAGCGACGGCACCAGATGCTCCAGCCGACCATCCACGAGCACCAGCACCGCGGCGCAGCGCACCACGCCGGACAACGTCGTCACCCGGCCCTCCTCGAAGGCGGTGACGGCGGAGTGCTCGAACAGTCGAGCCCCGCGCGCCAACGCCCGACTGGCCAGCAACCGCGCGCGACGGTGCGGCTGGTAGACGCCGTCCGATGGTATCAGTAGCCCGTTGCCCTCCGGGCCCGAGTATGGCTCCACAGGAAGGCCGTCAGCGCGCATCGCCTCGAACTGTCGTTCGCAGTCGGACTGCTCTTCCGCACTTGCGGCAATGCGGAGAGACCCGGTTCGCCGTACCAGCTCCGGCGTCTCGGCCGCCATCCGGTCCAGTTCGGCCAGGGTGAGGTTGTACAACCGGCGCGCTCGGTCCGGGCCGAACCGTTCCAACGCGTCGTGATGGAACGGCGCCAGGCCAGCGAGCAGGAACCCGCCATTGCTGCCGGCCGCGCCGCCGGCCACCTCCCCGGCATCCAGCCCGATCACATCGGCGCCGCCATCCAGGAGCGCGTGGACGGCCGCGAGACCCGATCCGCCAAGGCCGATCACGCACGCGTCGGCGCTCCGCTCGCCAACCAGTCGAGGCAACTTCAACGGCACGCTGTCGTTCCAGATCGATGTCGTCATTCCTCCAAGCTGCTGCGGACAGCGAGCGCTGACCAGTGCGCGGCCGCGCGTGGCGGGCCGGAACAGCTCACGCTTCGCCAGTCGCCACCTGCCTTCCGGCCAGGCAGGCCGACCACGCCCGGTCAATCTCATTAGATTTCCACTCATGCTCCTCGTCGACAATCGCGGCATCACCGATGCCCACCGCAACCTCGCCCTCGAGGAATACGTCTTCCGGCACAAGCTGGTCGATGACGACGTACTCCTCTTCTACGTGAACGCACCGGCCATCATCGTCGGTCGCAACCAGAACACGATCGAGGAGATCAACTCGGCGATCGTGGAGGAGCGGGGGATCGCTGTCGTGCGACGAATTAGTGGTGGCGGGGCTGTCTACCACGACCTGGGCAACCTCAACTTCAGCATCACCACGCCGCACGTGGGCGACCGCTTCAACCGCTACGACCACTTCACCCGCCCGGTGATCGAGGTGCTGCGCGAGTTGGGCGTACCGGCCGAGTTCAGCGGGCGCAACGACATACTTGCCGACGGACGCAAGATCTCGGGTAACGCCCAGTTCGCCTCGCCGCACCGCATGTTCAGCCACGGCACGCTGCTCCTCGATTCCAATCTCGACGACGTGACGGCGGCGCTGCGTCCGAAGCCGGGCAAGGTCGAATCGAAGGGGGTCAAGTCGATCCGCAGTCGGGTCGCCAACATCGCCGAGTTCCTCGCCGAACCGCTGGATGTGGATGAACTGCGCGAGCGGATCGTCGAACGGATCTTCGGCACGCGCGACCGCTCTAAGGTGCCCATGCTGGCCCTTGACGACGCGGACTGGGAGGGAGTGCAGGCAATGATGGACCGTCGCTATGGCACGCGGGCCTGGAATTACGGCGAGAACCCGCCATCCAACGTGCAGCGCACGCAGCGCTTCCCGGCTGGCGAGATCGATGTGCGACTGGACGTGAAGAACGGACAGATCGCCAGCATCCGATTCTTTGGCGACTACATGGGCCGCGTCGACGTCGGAGAGTTGGAGACGTTGCTCACCGGCGTTGAATACGACCGCGGACCGATCGCCGCCGCGCTCGGCGACACTCCGCTCGCCGACTACTTCGGCGACATACCGGCGAACGCCGTGCTCGATCTGCTGACTCCCTGACGGGACGCCGGCCAACCTTCACCACCAGAAATGGTAGCATCTGGCATGTCGCACCTGCCGATAGTCGCCGCGCCGGACGCGGCTTTCCATAGAGACCCACCCGCCGCCCGGAGCGTCGTGGACGGCTCCGTCAGCGACGTGCGTGACGAGGATCTGCACGACCTGCTCGTCGACTTCTACGCCGCCGTCGCTCGGGAACCGTTGCTGGCGCCGTACTTCGAACACGTGGACATGGCGGAGCACATCCCGCGCATAGCCGACTTCTGGTCCACCATACTCTTCCACAGCGGGCGCTACTCCGGGAATGCCTTCCGGCCGCACATGGCCATGCCTGGCCTGGACGCGCCGCACTTCGCCCGTTGGGTGGCGACCATGGAGGCGACGGTGGACGCCCGTTTCGTCGGCCCGGTGTCGGAGAATCTCAAGGCGCTCGCTCACCGTATTGCTTACAGCATGCAGCTAAGGCTCGGCGTATCTCCCTTTGCCGACTTCCGCCCGGTGCGAAGATAACGCATCTTCGCGGCCCGAGCGGGCGGCCCGCGACCGGGCCACGCCCCTGCAGCGTCGCTGCGGGAAGCGGACCGCTGACATCGTCTCGGGGTATGATCTGTGCTAGCCGTATCTTACATCGGCCAGCACGGCGCCGCCCCGGCGAGAAGTCGGGGTCGGAGCGCCATGTACTTCGCGTGACGTCAAGGTGGTTCCCGGCGTCCCTGAACGACAACCTACCAATCCTGAATGACCGAATCCCGAGCGCGCCGTAAATCTGCCGCGCCGTCCAACCGCCGCGGCCGCGCTTCCAGTGCCGCCGCACCCAGCGCCCCGGAAGCGCCATCGAAATCTCGCTCCAGCCGCTCCAGACGCGGACGTGGTGGCGGAGCAGGAGCAGCCTCACCGCAGCTCACCTCACTTCCCACTCATCGCGCCGCCTATCAGGACACCCGAGCCTGGCTGCTGGAACGCCACGGATCGATCTGCGCCTATTGCGGCTGCCGCACCGACCCCGACGAGATCACGCTCGATCACGTCACCCCGCGACGTGGCCTCAGCGCCTATGACAGACGGGACAACCTCGTCCTCTCCTGTCGCCGGTGCAACGCCAACAAGGCCGACAAACCGATCCTCGTCTTCCTGCTCGACCGCCGCGAACGCGCCGAGAAGCTGCTCCGCTACGGAACCCACCTGAGCTCGATGCTGGTCGACATGGCCCGTGAGATCGCTGGTCCCGAAGCTGCCGCACGCGCTGAGCGCCTCGCTGACCCGGACTACCCGTACGCCGACTGACGACCGGCTGGCGGAGTCAGCTCCGCCAGCCGTGGCCCGGCCGCGCCAGCGGGGAATGGGTCATGGAGCAGCCTGTCTGAGGAAGAGATCCGGCTGATACCAGCTACCGACTTCTCCTCGCCTGCTCAGGCCGCGCTCCCCTCCCTGCCCGATGCCCTCAGCGCGCCGATAACGCCGCCGAGGAGAGGCAGGATGAGCAGGGCACCATAGCCGGCGAGACCGCGAAACATGTCGTCCGGTGCCCACAGATGCGGCGGCAGCGTCCCGGCCAGCGTGGCCGACACGATCGCCACCAGGTGTCCAGTCAGCGCTCCCCAGAAAATCGCGCGCTGACGCGGCGTGCGGCGCCGGAAACGCTGTCCCAGCCAGAGCAGCACCGCGGGTACGACAAAGATCCCGGCCAGCATGGTCAGATTCAGCAGACTCATCATGTCTCCTCGTCTCGAGCCGGTCCGCGAGCGGTGGAGCTGGCCACGCGTCCCCGTCCGCCGCCCGCCGGCGTCTCGGTGCGGCGGATTCGCGGCGCGATCCAGAGCCAGTAGCCGGAGATCAGGGTGAGTACGAGCGCCACCGCCGCCGCATCGCTCAACAGCACCCAGCGGTCACCGAATATCTCACCCGAGTGCAGCTTCTCTATGAAGGAGTCGCCGCGCGGCCCGACGTGGAGTACGCGGCCGTCGGTGAGGTCCACGGTGACTTCGGTGACTTTCCTGTCTCGCAGCCGCACCTTCACATAACCGTCGGCCGGCCGCACGTCCATCCGGTTGACGGCCCTGAGGAGGTCGGTCGGACCGCCGTCGGGCATGCCCGCGCGCACGCCGATCTCAGCCAGCGTGGCCAGCGGCAGTGACTCCACAAAAGGAGCGCCCGGCTCATGGGCCACGTCGGGCATGATGCCCAGGCCACGCTTGTGGTTGAGCATTATGCCGGTCACGGCGATAACGAACAGCGCAGCGGTAAAGATCACCCCTAGCCACAGATGTAGCTGGAAGGCGGCGCGGGTGATCCGGTGTCGACGCGGGGGCGGCGTACCGGCGCCGCGGCCGGACCCTTCACGTGGCTTGCGACGTGCCCCGGCGGCAGGCGTCGTCGGGATGACTGCGTTGGCCATGCGGCCTCACGGGCTGGATATAGATGTTTCGGACGCGCACCCGCCGGCCAGGTCATCGTTCCACGACGCCCTGGCCGGCGGAGGTCACACCCGTCTCCCTGTCTTACGCGCAGTGCCCGCCCGACGCTGGAGAATTGGCGTCAGATGACGGCTCCGGAGAGCGTATCGGGACAGCTCAGGCGTAGACGCCACGCAGATGATGGACCGCCGCCACCCTACCCACGGCGAGCATGTAAGCGGCGGTCCGCAGGCTCACGCCGTGCTTCTCGGCCTGGTCCCGCACGCTCAGGAAACCACGAGTCATGATCTCGCGCAACCGATCGTTGACGATGTCTTCCGACCACATGTAGGCGGCACGGTTCTGTACCCACTCGAAGTACGAGACGGTGACTCCGCCGGCGTTGGCGAGGATGTCGGGCACGACGAGAATGCCGTTGGCATTCAGGATGTCGTCAGCGCCGGGAGTCGTGGGACCGTTGGCACCCTCACAGACCACGCGGGCGCGCACGGTGGCCGCGTTGTCCCGGGTGAGCACACCCTCCAGGGCCGCCGGCACCAGCAGGTCCACTTCCAGAGCCAGGAATTCCGCGTCGCTCAGCCTCTCGCCACGCGGGTACTCGGCGAGCGTGCCATGCTTCCGGACCCACTTCGTGGCATCCTCGGAATCGAAGCCCGCGGCGTCGAAGATCGCTCCCGTTCGGTCGGCAATGGCCACTATGCGGCATCCCTCGGCCTGGAGCAATCGTGCCGCCGCAGATCCCACGTTGCCGAAACCCTGGACCGCGACCGTCGCTCCAGCTACCGGCAGGCCGACGTATTCGAGGGCGGCCCGGCTCGCCAGCATCACGCCACGCCCCGTCGCGTCTCCCCGCCCGAGCGAGCCGCCGAGTTCGATCGGCTTGCCGGTCACGACGCTGGTGACGGTGTGGCCGATCTGCCGGGAGTAGGCGTCCAGTACCCAGGCCATGACCTGGGCGTTGGTGTTCACGTCGGGCGCTGGAACGTCCTTGTCAGGGCCTATGACGTCGCCAAGACCGCGAACGTAGCTACGGGTAAGACGTTCCAGCTCCCCCTTGCTCATGCCCGACGGGTCGCAGAGTATGCCGCCCTTGGCGCCGCCGAAGGGCACATCCACCACCGCACACTTCCACGTCATCCAGGCGGCCAGTGCCGTCACCTCGTCCATCGACACGTGAAGGTCGAACCGGATGCCGCCCTTGCCAGGCCCGCGAGCGGTGTTGTGCTGCACACGGTAACCGGTGAAGACATCCATCTCCCCGCTGTCCCGCATGACGGGTACTGCCACCGCGAGCTGCATCTCCGGCTCGCGCAGGATCCGCCGCACCCCCGGCTCGAGTTCGAGCAGGTCGGCCGCCTGGTCGAAGCGCACGATCATCGCCGCGAGGGGACTCCGCTCGGCTGCGTCTGCCGCGGCCGCGGCCCGCTCGGCGCGCGAAGTCTGGAGGGCAACTCCCTGGAGGCCGTTGCCTGGATGATCCGACGGAGGCTGCGGAATGCTCATGACGGGGTGTGGTGGGCTGGAGGAAACGGCAGGCGGCCAGGAGCCGCCGGTCCGTGATGTGAGGGCGAGTGGCTGACGTCCGGAGCGGGACGGCGGTCAGTGCGCCGGAGGGACAGAAATGGAGCGCCGCCGCTCATGGAAAAGCGTAGCACACGCTCGCCCGCTTTGCCAATATCCGTGATCGACAGCCGACCTGCTTCCTGACCGGTACCCGCCCCGGAGAACGCCTCCGGACGACGATGGATACCGGCTCACGGAGCAGTCCTGGTGCGGCGATCATGCCGTCCGCGCAGCAGACGAGAGGACAGACGCTGGCGCGGCGGAGCGGTCGCTCCGCCGCGCCGCAGGAGGTAGCCAGCCACCGTCGCTGTGACCGGCGTCCACCAGTTCCGACGTGTCGTCGTCCGACCGTTGCACGCGGGCCGGCCAGAGCCGGTGACTCCGTTGGTCATCCGGATCCGGCTCGGGTGGCGCGATCGGGCGGACGACTTCCGGTATCACCAGAAGGGGCATGGCTGCGGCAGCGAGAAGCAGGCGCGTCGTGCTCCCCACCAACCCCGGAGTCACGGCGTCGCGGCCCTCGCGCCCCACCACCAGCAGGTCCACAGGGTCCACCGCAGTAACGCGAAGCATCTCCGGACCCGGTTCTCCCGACAATACCCTTGTACGCGACCGTCCGACAGCAGCTCCCGCCACGACCAGCCGTTCGCGCAGCCAACCGGCGGCGGCCTCCCACAGTGCCTGTTCGGCCGCCTCCGCCTCGCCAGCGCTGCCGACGGCCACCGACATGGCGCGCGCATAGGCGCGGACGTCTGCGTCCAGTACGTGGAGCGCATCCAACTCCGCTTCCAGCCGCTCCGCCACCGACCAGGCCGTGGCGAGGATCGCGTCGCTGCCTGCGCCTCCATCCACCGCAGCCATCAGTCGTTCCGGGGGACGAGCTCCTGGGGAACCCTGGAGGAGCGGTACCTCGAGCCGTCGAAGGAGGCGTTCGACAGTATTGCGGCCGGATCGCGCCGAGCCACGTCGCGACCGGGCAAAGCCGACACATACCATGTCGGCACCCAGTTCCACTGCGGCCCGACTCAGTTCCTCGGCCGGTTCACCGACGCGGACCTCGACGGTCACCCGCCGGACACCCAGGGTACTGGCGAGCCCTTGCAGGCCACCCAGCATGGCCGGCGTGACCTGTTCGACGAACGAGTCCGGCGAGCCGAGCTGGTCCTTCAGGAAGGCCGGTGCGCGGGGCACCGGCAGCACGTGGACGAGCACCAGCTCGGCCGTCGGCGCGAAGTAGCGGGCGACCCAGCGCGCGGTGGCCAGCGAGGGCTCATCGAAGTTCACCCCCACCACCACACGCCGGCCGCCCGGCGACGACGACACCGGTCGCCCGTGAAGGCGACGCAGTTTCATCGCGCCTGGGCCTCCATGGTCGCTGGCTGCTCGCTGCCTGAAATCTCGCTCGAGATGGCCTTGTGCAGGATCTGCGAGACGCCGATGGCGCCGCCGGCCTTCAGGTGCGAGGGGAGGATGAACTCGATGGCGAACGCGCCCGGGCGATCGTCAGTCGGGCGGAGCAGGCGGGCCAGCGACTGCGGACCACGGTTCACCCACTCCACGGCGCCATCCTGGACGATCTTCACCCGGCCACGCGATCGCTCCGGAGCCGATCCAGGCCCTCCAGTGCGTTCCAGATAGGCGGCCAGCGTGTCTGCGCCAGCAAGCGCCGCCTTCATCGCTGCAGACTCGTCGGGAAGCCCCGAGAAGCCCACGGCATTGCCACGAATCCAGCCCACGTCCTCGTCGTGACGATTGGCGAGCCGGAAGCTGGACTCACCGGTATCGAATACGGTCAACATGACAGTTCTCCTGCAGAGTGTGATCACCGTCCGGGCGCGGCGCGTCAATCCAACTCGCCGCGTACCATCAATGCACTTCATGGCCCGAGGTTCTCGCGTATTCGCCACCTCCGGGCCAGAGGTGGTCTGCTGTTGCGTGCGCCCCACCGTGCGGGGCGCCGGTCGCCCGATCCATCACGGGGAGTCGCGTTCCACGTGGTCGATCGCCAGCGAGAGTTCTGTTCGCGTCCGGAGCCGATGGACTGGCCGGGCGCGGTGCGCCGGACCGGAAGGCGGCGGCACGATGGTGCGATTGCAGACCGCCCCGCCAGCGCTGGTTGCACCGGTGGGGCGGATCGTGAGGCTCGTTACTGTGCGGGTACCGTACTACCCGGCGTCGAGTCCCTTCGCGATGTCCCCATGGTGCGTGGCCTGCCGGTGCGGTACCTGAGCAACATCCGGAAGCTCCGGACGCTGTCTCACCGACCGCACGGCGGCAGTTCGCATTTCGGATACCCGGGTCCGATGTGTACCACGCGAGAGACAGAGCTCCCCAACCCGCTCGGTCACGGCCCGCGCATCCATCCGCACGCTCCCGCGACGCTGCGGCGAGCAGTGCTCGGCGCGGCTGGCGGGGCGATGGTGGATAGATAGACGGATCATGCTCATGGCGGGGCGAAGATGTCTGACCTACAGATCGTGGACCGAACAGATGCGACAAAGGGAATCACGCCACCGACACGTTTGACGGAACCTTGGCTCCGCACTCCTCCCCCCACCGACATTCCAGGGTCGGATGGGTGGAGATGCTGCGTATCGGGACGCGACTCCCTTGGGGGAATCCTAGCCACCAGCGGCGGACAAGTCAAGCATTGCCGGATCCGGCCGGCCAGCGGTGGGCGTCGGGCAACAGGGCTGAGCTTCAGGAGACGGAGGGCAGCTCGACTGGCCCTCAACCCTGCCCTGGATCTCTGCTACGCGCGGTCCTGGCCCACCGGCGTTTCACCAGATGGCCGAGGGGCCGCCCCAGCCAGTGCCGGGACGGCCCCTTGTTCCAGCCGCAACGACCTGCGGCTGGTGGCAGGTCAGCTTCTAGTGACCGAGCTTGGTCACGTTCTCGGCGGCCGGGCCCTTCTGGCCCTGAACCACGTCGAACTCCACGCGCTCACCCTCGGCGAGGGACTTGAAGCCCTGGCCCTGGATCGCTGAGTGATGGACGAACAGGTCCTTGCCACCGTCCTCAGGCGTGATGAAACCAAAGCCCTTGGCGTCGTTGAACCACTTCACGGTGCCGGTCGTACGCATGTCGTACTCCTGAAAAGAATGATCAGTGCTGTGTGCGGAGTCCGGTCCTGCCGTACGCGCCGACACAACGTGCTCGTGAGACTGCCCTCACGATGGGCCCGCCGCCACAATCTCAGCGGCAAGGAAAAACGGAGCCGACACGACGTCGGACGGCTCCAGGAGAACATTGGAACATTTCATACGCGCGCGCGAACGCGCGCGTCGCTTCGCACAGTATAGTGTCCACCGGTCGGCTCCACAATACCCGACTCGAGCTGGCGGACGGCCCGGGGACCGCAGCCGGCCCCTGCAATGCGGGACGGCAGCCCGCCGCATACCATCACGACTCCGGTGGCCGGCGACGGTCGCCGGGAGGTATCGTAGCCGGCCTGACAGGGCCACGCTGCTGCAGCGACGGATTGCGCAGCGACTCCGGCAACCGCTCCCACTGCTCCGGCGTCAGGAGAGCCCGCGACTCCCCGATCGCCGCGACATAGTTGTCGCGGACCTTCTGCAACGCCGGTTGCAGGCGCGGGAAGAGGGTGCGCAGGTCGCCCTGACCGCCGGCGCGCTCGACGACGACGCGGAGCGAGTCGGCGATAACTGCGTTACGTGCGACGAGGGAGTCGGCCACCGCCTGGAGGGCAACCACCTGCGCTTCGGTGAGACCCAGCGAGTCGCGACGGCCCAGGATTTCCGACACCGGATTGGGCGCGACCCGCTCGATGATCGATGAGATATCCAGCCCGCCGCCGCTGCCAGCGCGACCGCCGAGGGCGCCCAATCGTCCCATGAGCAGTTCGCGCTGACGGTCGGGACCCACCTGGAGCCTCACCTGGAGGGCGACCTGGAAAGGGTTCCGGAGCGCCGTTCGCGAGCCCTGCGTATCGCCGAACCGCTGATTCACCTCGTACATGTAGCTCCGCCGCTCGGCATCGAAGCCACGCACGTAGAGCAATGTCGCATCGGGACGCCGCGGCTGGCCCCAGCCACGCAGCCCATCGTTGCCGTGCAGCAACAGGTCCATGCCCGCCAGCGGATTGATGAAGCTCGCCATGAAGGTGAGCCGGCGGCCCACCGACCCTCCAAAGTTCGGGCGGATGTTCATCTGCAGGTCGAGGGAGGGAGACCAGCCTGCGCGACACTGGTTGCGGCCGGCGATCCGGCCGAGCTGGGCGGTGAGGCAGGAGCGCACGTCGCCAGTGGCGTCGGCGAGCAGGTTTGCCATGCCGCTCGCGACAGCGCTGTCGGCGGTTCGCGACGGATCGAACACGAATGCGCGATCGTTCCGGGAGCCGTCACCGTTTATATCCCCTCCCACACGCGGCGTGAAGGGCTGGCCGGAAGTGAGACGCATCACCGACGTCACGTCCAGCCATGGGCGGGCGAACCAGCTCACCGATCCGCTCACCGAGTGCCGACGTTCGAGGTCGCTCGTCCCCCACTCGGTCGCGTTGGGGTCACCGCCCGTGGTCGACGAGCCGACGCCGAAGCCGAAGGCGCCGAAGTCACCCCGACCGCCACCGACACCACCACCGCCGCCGAATCCACCACCGGGGGCGAACCCGGTCTGATCGCGCGATCGGCTGAGGGAATACGACAGGTTCCAGAGGAAGCTCCTGTTCAACACTCCGTTCAGTCCAGCCGTGAGCTGCACGGTCCGGGAGTGCAGCGTGGAGTTGGTCTCCACCACCTGGGCATACTGGGGGTGCTCGCGGGAGGCGAGCACGCTCGTCGCGCCGGTGCCAGGCACGATCGTGGAGGCCGGCACGTAGACCGGCCGGCCGCCCTCATCGGCGAGGGTGAAGGCGGGGGTCGCGCGCAGGTTCAGGTCGCGGGCTCCGGTGAGGTTGGTACCCAGCGCGTAGGAGGCCTCCAGGTTCAGCCCGAACGTCTGTGAGAGCCTCCGTTGCACCCCCAGCGACGCCCGCCAGGCGCGAGGAGCACCGAAGTCATCGCTGAACAGCGCGACGCTCGGCGCACGGCTGGCCACTGGCCGGCCAGTTCCGCCGTCCGCGCATCGGGTGGGAATGGCCGTCGGATCGGTCAGGTAAGCCGACCAGTCGGGGACGGGCACCGCGTCACCAATGCAGACGAGTTGCTGGGTTCCGCTGGGCAACCCGGTCGCGTCCATCGCCGAGGCGAATAGCTGCGTGGGCACGGTGCCGCGGAACTCACCGATACCACCCCGAATGACCGTCACGTTGGCCCCACCGGGGCCGAAGTCGCCACCTCCACCCCCACCGCCGCGGCCGCCGCCGCGACCACCGAAACCCCCCGCCATGCCGCCGCCGAAACCACCGCCAGTGGGTGCACTGGGGAGGCCGAGCGTGTATGAGAAGCCCACCCGGGGGCTCACGTGCAGCTCGCGCGGAAGCCTGTCCGTGCGCCTGTCGAACAGGCGCTCGACCTCTGCGTTGTAGGCCGGCTGGTCCAGGAACGCCGAGTACTCCACACGCGCGCCGTAGGTGAGCTGGAGGGCGCGTCCGCGACGCCAGGTATCGCCCAGGTACGCCCCGGCGTCGAGCGACGTGCCCCGACGATCGGTGGTGGAGAGCGTTCGGGTATAGCTGGCCGGATCGTTGTTCGCGAAGTCAGCCAACGAATTGTAGCCGTAGCTCCCCGAAGCATTACGGCTGGAGGCCGTCTGGAAACTGCGGTAGTCGAGCTGTCCCCCCAGCTTGTAGCGATGGCCGGCGAAATTGAGCAGAGACAGCTCATTGGAGACACTCAACTGGCTGTTGGTGCCGGCGGTCGGCAGCCCGGGGTTGCCACCAAAAACGACGGTGGAGACGCCGGACGTGCCGTCCATCAAATCTGACGCGACGCGCACCTGACCTTCGGGCACGAATACGTACGGGTCGCCGTGCCGTTGATCTCTCGACCAGGACGCGCGCAGTTCGTTCAGGTAGGTACCGAAGACGGAGGAGAGCGTGGCCAGTGCCCCGCCGCCGCTACCGCTCTGTTCTCCGCCGTAGCTGGGCACGGCGAGGGCGCGGGTGCGGAAACCATCCTGTTGCGAGCCCTGATAGTTGCCGCGCAACATCAACGAGTGATCCTCGCCCAACTGCCAGTCCAGGCGGGCCAGGGTGGAGTAGTTGTCGGAGCGCTGGTCGGCCGGGACAGCGGGGACGGTGGACGGCAGCCCGTAGCCGTCGAGCAGGTCGAGGAAGCGCGCCGCGGAATCGGCAGCGGTGCCCAGCCGTTCCAGGGTGAGCGCGTCGGCACCGGTCAGCGACTGGAGAGGATTGAGGCGTCGCCGCAGTTGCCCGGAAACGAAATAGAACAGCCTGTTCTCGATCACCGGACCGCCCACGCCACCGCTCAACTGGTGTTGAGTGATGGACTGCCCGAAGCCGCTGGCATCCCCTTCGTCACCAGTCCACTGGAGTTCGGGGTCGCGGAGTGAGTAGCCGAACGAGCCGGCCAGGGCATTGGTGCCACCGCGGGTGGTGCTCTGCACCACGCCGCCAGTGAACTGGCCGCGGGCGACATCGTAGGTACTCGTGACGACACGAGTGCTGCGCACGGCCTCCTGAGGCACACCGACGCCGTCGAAGGAGAGACCGTCCAGGGTGACCCTGTTCTGGTCCGGAGCCTGACCAGCGATGGAGAAGCCGGCTGCCGACGTGTCGGTCGCCTCGAGTCCGATCACTCCCGGGGCGAGGAGGGCAATGGCGTTGGGATCGCTGGGGTCAATGGGAAGCCGGGCGAGTTCGTCTCCACTCAGGGAACGGCCGGTGGATCCGGGGGTGGGTCGCTCGTCCCCACCAGGACGCGGCCGGCGGGCTCCCTGGACGGTCACCGCGTCGAGCACCGTGGGAGTCGCGGTCATGGTGAAGTTGGCCACCAGCCGATCCTCGTCGGCAAGCCGGGCAACGGCTGCCTGGGCCGGAGCATAGCCCAGGTACTGGACGGCGATCCGATACTGGCCGCCACCGTCGGGAAAGAGCAGGGTGTACTGCCCCTTGTCGTTGGTCGTCTTGGTACGGGTGACGCCCGTCTCCACCGACGTGACCTGGACGCGCGCGCCGCCCAACGGAGCGCCGGCGGGACCGGTCACCGTGCCGATGATGATATCCGTGGTTCCGCCCACCTGCGCCCGGGCCCGGGCGGGAAGGAGCACTACCAGGAGCAGCGCCGCGGCGAGGAAGGCGGCCGACAGCCGGAAAGCCCGGTTGATGGTCGACTCCGCACCGGATGGGCGGCGAGCTGCGCGGACGGGCTGCTCCGGCGGGCGGCAGGGCATTCGGGCTCCTGGGGTGGGGTCGACACGGCTGACGCCACCCACGGGGTGGTCAGCAACACGAGGCGTGAGACGGACCACCGCACCCTACAGACGGCGGGCTCTCCTCCTCGTGCGAGAGTCACTCACGCGCCCTCGCGGCAGGACAGACGAGCGCCGGATCACCGACGTTAAGAGACGGCCGGCAGGAGTTGGCGCCGTACCCGACGGCTCACGGCCGGGGGTCGTCCCCCTGCGTCGGGTGCTCTCGCGGCCGGGACTGGGTAAGGGGCCGCGGGTTGCGGATCCGGTGGCGGCGCCGGAACGTTCCACGCTCGGCCTGGTCCGCCTGCTCGAGCGCGGCCGCGGCGACAGCCCCGGGCGAGGCCAGACCGAGCTCCCGCAACACCGGCTCCGCCCTTGCTGCCCGCTGCTCGAAGGAGCGCAGGGAAATCGAGGTCGCCTCGTCGAGGCGGCCCCTGGACTCGAAGTATTTCAGTCGCGGATAGCGTCCCGCCATGGCGACTCCCCAGTTCAGCGCCGGGTTCCACCACGAGTTGATCTCGCGGCCCTTACCGGTGACGTGGTGCTCCAGCACGTCGTCGAGTGCCCCCTCCAGCAACTTCAGGTCGAAGTCGGCGCCCGGCGAAGGGTCGTCCGGTGTCCGGGCGTGGGAGTCGACGCCCGTTCGCGACGGCCCGGTGCGAGTATCCCGGTAGCGGGCGAGAGTCATCATGTCGCTGGCCAGCGCCGGTTTGTTCACGGGCAGCCGCGGAGCCTCGGGATCTCCCATGAGCTGGCCCCAGGACATGCGGATGAAGGTGTGCTGATCCTCCATCCCCGGATGGGTGCACCGGAGCCCGATGGCATACGCCTCCAGGGGTTCCTGCAGGAACTGGAAGCCGGTGTAGCGGGCCCAACGCACGACGAGGAACTCCTGCGAGGTTGCCCCCGGCAGGTGGAAGTCGACCTCCTGCAGGTAGTCGAGCACGATGCGCACCTGCACGTCGGACAGTTCGATGTCCTCATGGAGAGGAAACATCCCGTCGAACGTGTTGCGCACCGGTC
>CALCHX010000049.1 GCA_937906875.1 uncultured Gemmatimonadota bacterium
CCGGTCTCCGAGGGCCCGGTCTCCGAGGGCCCGGTCTCCGAGGGCCCGGTCTCCGAGGGCCCGGTCTCCGCCGGCCCGGTCTCCGAAGGCCCGGCCTCCGCCGGCCCGGCCTCCGCCGGCCCGCCCTCCGCCGGCAGCGTCGCCGTCGGTCCGACATCCAGTTGCCGCACCTCATCCATGGCGACGACGGCAATACCGGTCTCCACACCACCCTGCCTCATGGGTGCGAAGAGGTAGATCTGGTGGATCGACTCGCGGGGGAGCCTCTCCATGACTGCCGCAAGAAAGCGGCGTTGCGTGTCGCTTAGCGCGTCGCCGGGCCGCGTCGGCGCTGTCATTGGCTGCTGCCTGCCAGCTCCCCGATGCCGGACGAGGCAACGTTCCGCGCGCGCGCGGCGATCTCGCGCTCCACGTGCAGACGCAGGATCTGCATGAAGTCCTGCGCGTTGGTCACGACGCCGAACGCCTGATGCGTTCCGCGATCCTTGAGCTTGCTGACGACGAATTCCGAGGAATCCACGCAGATGGTCGGGAGGGACCGCATGTTACCGTCGGCATCGGTACTGAACGACGGCAGCATGTTGCCGGTGGCGATGGCATGGAGCGCGGTGGCCAGGAAGATCGCCATGGTTGCCCGGGCGGTGTGTGCGCGCATGGCATCCTGTGCCTCCAGCGCGTCGGTAATCACGTCGGGCAGCGGGCCGTCATCACGGATGGAACCGCAGAGCACGAACGGCAGGTCGTGCCGCACGCAGGCGTGCATGATGCCGTTGCGAACGATCCCCTGCTCCACCGCGGCGGCAATGGACCCGGCGGCCCTCACCTTGTTGATGGCGCGCATGTGCAGGCCATGTCCGCCGGTCGACGCCAGGCCGGCGTTGGTCATGCCGAGCGTGGTGTCGAAGATGGCGCTCTCGATGTCATGGACGGCGACCGCGTTGCCGGCGAGCAGGGCGCTGACGAAGCCGTTCTCGATGAACCAGACCATGTCCGCGCGGGCGCGCGAGTGCACCAGCGCCGGTCCGGTGACCCAGATGATGTAGCCGCCCCGATCCCTCTCGTCGAGCAGCACACGGGCCATCAGGGAGTAATCGATCGGCTTCTCGCGCGATACCTCGCTGGACATGAAGCGGAACTCGCCGGCCGCGACTTCGCCCTCGTTCATGGCCTGCGAGTCGACGTAGATGCCCTCGCTGGCATCCTCGGCAACGCCGACGGCTACCATGTCGCCGGCGTTGAGGAGGCGCCCCTCGCGTGCCCACAACTCCCCGCGGTCATCCAGAAACAGGCCGGCGTCCATGCGCGGCATGTGCGGAGCGAGCCATCTTCCACCCACCTTCACGTAGGTGGGCAGGTTGGTGGTGGAGAAGAACCCTTCGGGCAGCACGCCGTCGGCGGGTGCGGCCACGAAGCGGGCGTCAGGGGCGGCGGTGAAGCGAGCCGCGGAGAAGTCGGGAGGAGAGATGACGGTCACTCTCTAAAGATGGGGCCGAAGGCCCACTGGCTTCAAGGAGCGCGTCAATCGCGTCGCCCCGTCCCGGACACCCCTGCTCAGAGAAGGGAGACCGGATCACGATCCACCGCCACGCGCATGCGCGCGGTGCGCGGCACGGGGAAGCGCTCAGCGAAATAGCGCGCGACGCGCGTCAACTCTCCCACGCTGGTACTCTTGAGGAGCAGGTGCCAGCGCCAGCGTGTCTTGATCCTGTCCACGGCGCACGGTGCGGGACCGATCACAGTTACGGCCTCTCGCGCGCGGTGGGTAACGAGGCGGCGGAGCCACTCACTGGCCTCCTGTGCATACTCGGCGACGGCCGTCTCATCGATGCCGCTGAAGATGATGTTCGCCAGTCGCACTGTGGGAGGATAGGGCGGCTCATGGCGTCCCTTCATCTCCTCGGCCACGAATCCCAGGAAGTCGTGTGAGACGGCGCGACGCACGGCGTAATGATCGGGCAGGCGGGTCTGGATGATCACGCGCCCACCCTTTGGACCACGGCCGGCGCGGCCCGCCACCTGACTGAGAAGCTGGAAGCAGCGCTCCGAGGCTCGAAAATCGGGCAGGTTGATGCCCACGTCGGCATCGATCACACCGACCAGCGTCACATTCGGGAAGTCGAGCCCCTTGGCGATCATCTGCGTTCCCAGCAGGATGTCCAGCTCACCACTGCCAACGCGGTCCAGGATGTCGGCGTGCGCCCACTTGCCGCTCGTCGTATCGACATCCATCCGTGCCACGCGCACCGCCGGGAAGCGCTCGAGCAGAAGTCGTTCGACCTGCTGTGTTCCCATCCCTCGCTGCCGGAGCGTCAGCCCCTGGCACTTGCGACAGCGATCGCTGGGCTCCTCGCGATACTGGCAGTAGTGGCAGACGAGACGCTCGGGAGTGCGATGATAGGTCAGGGTGATGCTGCAGTCGGGGCAGGACACGACGTCGCCGCAGCTGCCGCACTGGACGAATGACGAGTAGCCACGGCGGTTGAGGAGCAGGATGGTCTGCTCGGAGCGCTCGATGCGATCGGCAATGGCCGTGTCCAACTGGTCGCTGATGACGCCGCGGTAGGAAGCGGCGAGGGACGGGGGCAGCGCCGAGAGTACGCTGGAGGTGGAAGTGGTACGGGTCGCGTCGGTCTGGTGACGAGGGTGAGCTGTCGGCGTGTCAGACTGTTTTGTGGGGGGGGCCCCCCGGCGCTGGGGATCGTCCGACGGCTGACGCAGATCCACCACGTCCACCTGCGGCAGTCGGCCCGCGCCCGCCCGATCCGGCAGCGTCAGCAGCCGGTACTTGCCGCGCTCGGCGTTCGTCCAGCTCTCCAGGCTGGGTGTCGCGCTACCCAGGACCACCGTCGCGCCCTCCAGCCGGCCTCGCACTATAGCTGCTTCGCGCGCATGATAGCGCGGTGCCTCGCCCTGCTTGTAAGTGGCCTCGTGCTCCTCATCCACCACGATCGCACCCACGTTCGTGAGCGGCGCGAAGATGGCCGACCGGGCACCGACGGCGATCCTCTTCTCGCCACGCTGGAGCGCGAGCCATTCGTCGTAGCGCTCACCGTCGCCCAGGGCGGAGTGCAGCACCGCCACCTGGTCGCCGAAGACCGCCCGGAACCGATCCACCGTCTGCGGGGTGAGGGCGATCTCCGGCACCAGCACTATGGCCGACCGCTGCTGAACGCTCACCACGTGCCGCAGGAGTTCGAGGTACACCAGGGTCTTGCCGCTGCCGGTTATGCCGCGCAACAGGAAAACCTCGCCCGGCGATGCGCCGACCAGCGTGTCGATGGCCGACTGCTGGTGGATGGACGGCGCATGCGCCATCGCGGCACCGACGGCGCGACCAGCGAACGGGTCCCGGGCGACCACCTCGTCCGCCACGCTGACCAGCCCCCGCTTGACGAGACCGCGCAGCACGGAGGGCGAGAAGCGCATGAGCTCGAGCAGTTGCTCCACCGGTCCGCGGCCGCCGCGTGACTCCAGCAACTCGTAGAGTGCCCGCTGCTGTGGCGCGCGGCTGAAGATCTCGTCGCGCCGCGCCAGGCTGTCGACATGCTGCACGAGGGTGACGACACGCCGCGTGCGCTGGCTGGGCGTCGGGTCTCCGGCTCCTGTGAGAGCCACGGGCATGGCAGACCTGAGTACCTGACCCAGTGGGGCTATGTAATAGTCCCCGATCCACTGGCAGAGGGCGAGCATCTGCTCGCTCACCACCGGATAGTCGTCAGGCACCGAGATGGCGGCCCTGGGCTGCGCCCTGAGTCCTGCGCCGTCACTCTCACCGAGGCAGATCCCGATCTCGCGCCGCTCCCTGAACGGCACCACGATGCGGGATCCAACGCGAACGCGGGACGCCTGCTCGGCGTCCAGCGAATAGGTGAAATTGCGGAAGAAGGGGAGCGGAAGGGCTACCTGGACCAGCATGCCGAATCATAACGTCCGGCCATGGACCGGAGCCATGCGTCGCCAGTTGCGCGACGGTGGGATCGCAGATCCTGCGGCCAGGATCGCGCCGGAGCGCTCAGGGTACCGCAGCGGCGGCCTGGTTCACCCGCGCCAGCCGGGCGGAGCGCGCCTGCCCATGATCCGCCGCAGCCACGTCGAACGGGATGGAGGCGAGCAGCGCGTCGGCCAGCTCGAAGCCGCGCTGCGGCCGCTCATCGGCCGACTTCGACAGGCAACGCATCACCACCGCCACGATGTCACGGGGCAGCGTCGGATCGGCGACGAGCGGAGAGAGGGGCATCTCGTGGACCTGCTTGTACCCTACACCGTAAGCGTCATCGCCGTCGAATGGCGGCACGCCTATGAGCATCTCGTAGAGCATCACGCCCAGGCCGTAGATGTCGCTCCGGCCGTCGACGACCTTGCCCATCGCCTGTTCGGGTGACATGTAGTGCGGCGTGCCCATGGCCCGGCCGGTACCGGTGAGCCGGGCGTGGAAGCGCGCCGTGGCGATACCGAAGTCGGTCACGACGGCATGCCCGTCCTCGTCGAACAGGATATTGTCCGGCTTCACGTCGCGGTGCACGACGCCGCGTCGGTGGGCGAAATCCAGCGCTGCGGCCACCTGGGCGCCGATCGCTGCCGCCGCCACTGGCGCTACTGTGCGATCGCGCGCGAGCCTGTCGGCGAGCGAACCGCCGGACAGGTAGGGCATGACCAGAAAGACCGTGTCGCCGGCCTCGCCGTAATCCAGGATGGAGCAGATACCAGGATGGTTCAGGTGAGCCGCCGCCTCGGCTTCCCGCCGGAAGCGCTCGCGCATCTCCGGCTCACCGGCCAGTTGGCGGTGCAGCACCTTGATGACGAGCGGACTGTCCAGCCGATCGTGCATGGCGTAGTACACGTGCGCCATTCCGCCGCTTCCCAGTTTGCGCACCACCCGGTAGCGGTTGCCGGTGGCACGTCGGAGTTCGCCGATATCCTCGTCCGGACGATCGGAAGGGAGCACGGCAAGCTCGGGCAGGTCGGCGTCACAGCGGGCACAGCGCAGCGCTGCTGCGCGGTTCCAGCTACCGCAATCTGGACAGAACATGGCGGTGGGATGGGTCTGCGACGCGGAGCTGAAGCGGCGCTAGTTGGAGAACTGCATGCGGATGAAGTCGTAGGGCGGCCACGGCCCGCTGAGCTCCAGCCTGTGGTCAACAAACCTCTCGTTCTCCCTCCGTACCAGGTCGGCAAAGAGGGACCAGCGATCCTGATGGATGAGGAAGGATATCTGGGTGCGAGGCGAGTCGTCCTCACCATCCAGCCCGACGGCTGCGGCCGCATGTCGCCGCAGTACCCGCAGGGAATCCTGGAGCATCTTGCTCTCGCCGTCGTAGTCAGCCGGCGCCGGGCCTCCCGGGCCGTCCTGCTGCCGTTGGATGGTGATGCGTGCCATGGCCCGTTCCTCCACGAAGACAAGGGCGTCGAGCAAGCTGAAGTAGTGAAGCTCCAACCACTGGACGAGTATGTCGCGCGAGCGGAACACCACGCCTGGCGGCGCGGGAAGGATCTCACGTTGCCTGAAGACGCTCTCCACCACCCTCCGGTAGTTCGGCAATGCGTCGTCCCCCGGCAGCTCGTAGGCGCACGGCTTGACGACCGCGCCGAGATCGCGAAACACCACCAACTCGCTGTCAGCCGTCACCGGCCCTGTCGCACCGTCGTTGGTGGTGACGATGCCGAACAGCTGGAACGCACCGGGCGGGTTCACGATGTCAGAGGAGTCGCTTCCACTTGAGCCCCAGTACCACCGTGAGGCCCAGCAGGGCCTGAAAGAAGATCATGATCCAGAAGCCGAACGGAGCCTCCTGCAACGGGATATGGGTGAAGTTCATGCCCCAGATCCCGCTCACCATGACGAATGGGATGCTCAGTGTGGCCATCACCGACAGCGTCTTGGTAACGGTCGCGAGACGGTTGGACGTCTGGGTGAGGGAGCTGTCCAGGGTACTGCTGAGCAGTTCGCGGTAGGTGTCCAGGGAGTCCGTTATGCGAAGTACATGGTCGTAGACGTCGCGGAAATAGAGTTGCGACTCCGGCGGCAGCAGGGGAGTCGGTCGGTTGGTGAGTGCGTTCAGCACTTCACGTTGCGGCTGCAGGTGCCGGCGCATGGACAGCACGAGGCGCTTCACGCTGAAGATGTCACGCAACACGTCGGTTTCCGACCGCACGAATACACGTTCCTCCAGGTCATCGATGAACTCGTCGAGCCGGTCCAGCACGGGGAAGTAATCGTCGACTGCCTGGTCCATCACGGCGTGCGCTATGCGTGCCGGCCCGCGCTCGATGAGATCGGGATTGGCGGCGATCCGCTCCCACACGGTATCGGCGGCCAGTGTGGACATGCTGTGGGTGGTGACCAGGAAGTTGGCGCCGAGGAAGAAGCAGATGTTGAACGTTTCGAGGTCGTAAGGATCATCTGTCGATTCATCGAAGCGGATACCACGGATGATCGTGAAGATGTATCCCGGATACTCCTCCAGCTTGACCCGGCTCAGTGGGTTGAGGGTGTCCTCGATCGCCAGCGGGTGAAAGTGGAATGCCCGCGCCAGCCACTCGTGTTGTTCAGGTTGGGAGCTGTCGATGTCGGCCCACAGGATACCGGTCCGGTCGGCGAGCGCGGCGTCCACTTCGGTCGCCGTGAGCGTCCTCCGGACCGTGCCGTCGTCGCGACGGTAGAGAATGTGTGGAAGCGTCTCCCTGTCCTCGCCGCCCGCGGCGCCGCGGGCGGTGCGCTTCAGCTCTGCTGCCTTTCGTGCGGCCATTTGACCCCCTTCAACAGTGCGAATCCGAGTGGCCGCTCGCGCGATAGCTCACGCAGCAGTTCCCGTTCGCGTGCAACGGCCCCGCGCGCGGCGTGCCACCCCGAACGGCGCCAGGTGCGACCGACTATGTGCACCCTCTCGCGCCAACCCAACTCCTCTTCGGAATCAGTGGGTGGCCCGGCAGCGGCCCCCTGGGCACCCGCAGTCCAGTCCTGTACCTGGATGTCCACGGCGCCGGCGTCGCGCAGGAACTGCTTCCACTCCACCAGCAGGTAGGGCCGCAAGCCCAGTCGCTCCACCAACCTCTCGCGGGCATCCGGAACGATATCCGTGCTCCACGTGAGCTGGAGCAGGATGACCACGCCCAACGGCTTCGTCACTCTCAGAAGTTCGGCCACCGCGCGCGCCGGGTCCGCCGCCGCCGAGAGTAGCGGCTCGCCAATGGACGCGTCGAAGACGTTGGACTCGTGAGGCAGGTCGTCAAGTGGAGCGAGTTCGTACTGCAGGTGGAGTTGACGCCCGTTCAGTCGACGCCGTTCGTCGGCGCGCTCGATGCTCTGCCTTACCGGATCAACCCCCGTAACGGTGGCCCCGGTACGCTCCGCCAGCCACTCCGTGGTGGCACCTTCACCGCAACCGGAGACCAGCAGTTCGCGTCCACGACCAGCCTCGGCGAGCGCACCCAGCTCCCGGTAGAGCTCCTCCCCGGTCGCCCTCCAGCGACCGAGCACCGAACGCTGCACCAATCGCAGCACGGCCGGCACTGGCGGTACCGGCGTTCCGGAGGGAGTTGTCAGTGCCGCGGCAGTGGTTTCATGCGGCTTCGTCGGGTGCCCGGTCATGACAGCCGTCCGACTGGATGGGCGCGACGGTGCAGGCGCCCGGGAGTGGGATACGTCATAGCATTTCCTGTATGTGCACGACGCACGCCGCGCCGAGCGCCGCGGCGGCGTAGCCACCCTCCAACGCGCTCACCAACCGTCCTTCGCACCAGCCCTCCGTTCGCTCCACGAGACGCCGGGTCATGGCCGCCAGGTGCGATGGCAACAGGGTGAATCCGCCCAGGGGATCGGCGGCGAGGCAGTCGAAGCCTGCCGAGAGGATGACGATGTCCGGTGTCCAACCCGAGGTGGACGCATCGACCGCCGCCTCCCAGGCGACGACGTACTCTTCCGGCGGCAGCCCGGCGGCCATCGGGACGTTCCAGATGTTTTCGAGTGGACCGCGATCCTCGGCTGCGCCGCTACCGGGAAACCAGGGCCACTGGTGCATGCTCACGAAGCGGATCCCGGGATCGTCCTCCACCATCGCCTGGGTTCCGTTGCCGTGATGGACATCCCAATCGAGCACCAGCACCCGCTCCAAGCCGTGGTGTTGACGGGCATGAATGGCGGCAATGGCCACGTTGGCGAAGAGACAGAAGCCCATGGACTCATCACGGAGCGCGTGATGGCCAGGGGGTCGGACGGCGCAGAAGCTCCGTATCGCTTCGCCGCTCAGGGCGAGGTCCACGCCATCCAGCACGCAGCCGACGCCGGCAATCGCGGCGTCCCAGGAGCCCTCGCTCACGACCGTATCGGCGTCCAGCCGCCCGCCACCCGAGGCAGCCAGGGCGCGCACGCGCTCGATGTAATCGAGGTCGTGGGCCAGAGCGAGCTCCCTGACCGTCGCCTGTCGACCCTCACGGTGGTCGAGCGACATGAAGAGTTCGGGTGCGTCGCGAAGGGCGCGCGTGATCGAGCGCAATCGCCCGACGTGTTCGGGGTGGTCCCAGCCGGTGTCGTGTCGGCCGCAGTCCGAATGCGATATGAATGCGACGGTCGCCATTATGCAAGGGATCGTGTCAGGAGAGTGGCCAGCTTTCGCTGGGGCGGGACAGGTCGCCAGGCGCACAGGCATGGCGGGACACCGGGCGACAGCTTCCCGTCACTGCCGCCCGACCCTCAGAATACCATGTTGAAGGTTGTCGTTCACCGAACTCCCCGCAGACGTCGCGACGCCCATTCGCCCAGAAGGGCGGTAATCGCGGTGGCAAGGGCCCACCAGGGAAGTGTCGGCGCGTCACCATCGAACGGGGCGGCTTCTGGTGAGAAGGTGGACGGTTCACCCACTGCGGCAATCAAGCGTGCCAGCGGAGCGTCGTCCAGCGAGCGCGCTCCAGCGGCCGGTGGGGTGACTTCCGATTCCAGACCGTTTCCGGTCGTCATATCGGTACCCGACGGAGCTGAGGGGGCCCTCGCCACGCTGGCGACAACGGCTGCCCACCACTCCCGGTGTGCCTCGGGAGAGCCCTCGGGACCAGCCATTCGCCATCGCCAGCTCTCGTCGTAACCCAGTTGCACGACCCGGCCACTGGCTTCGCGTCTCGCGGCAACAGCCACCACGTCCCCCCGTCGCTCCAGCGGCAGGGCGTCATCGCGCAGTCTGGTGATCGGATGAAGCGGGAGGCCGCGCCGTGGATCCGGCCCGGCCAGTTCGTCGCTGGCAACCGGGAGGGCAACAGCGGCCGTACCAGGAGCGAGCGCGGCCAGCGCTGGTATTCGCGCCGCCTCCACCCCGAGCACGAGCCCACCGCCAGCGCGCACGTAGCGGACGATCGCCGGAGCCAGCGGCGCGGCGCTGCCATCCAGCGCCACCACCGCCGACAGCCGGGCAGTGTCCAGCGGCAGGATGATGCCCTGCACGACGTTCACGTCGGGCGCGACGACCAGCCGCGCGGCCACCGGCCAGCCTCGTTCCTCCAGGGCAGCCACGGTGAATTTGCTCTCCCAACCGGCCCTGCCAAGCACGAGCAACGGGCGCAGGCGGAGTGAATCCGGCACGACTGCGCTGGCGACCGCTCCGGACAGCGAGGCAGTTACCGTCGCGGCCAGCGCAGTGCCCCGCAGTTCCGCCCCGGTCGAGGCTGCACTTACGGTATCGAGAACACCGATCGCATCCCGGAGCTCCACCTCGGAGCCTGCCGGTGCGGCCACCAGGACACGCAGCGGGCGCCCAGGATCGGGCACGGAGGCCACGGTCAGCGCGAGCGGCAACAGCACGGGGGTGTCGTAGCCCAATGTCATGCCGGCGCCGCGGAGTGCTCGCATCCAGTCGCGTTCCGCATCCGATGGCAGGGCAGCGAAGGAGAGGTGTCCGACCTCCACGTCCGGATCCATGCTCCAATGATCCAGTGCCGCCGCCACCGCCGGTCCGGACGCGCGCTCACCCTGGGCCGGGCTGAGCGGCTGGAGCGCGCGCGTGAGGGCCAACAGGATCATGCCCAGCGCAAGGAGCCGTAGTCCCGATTCCAGCGCGATCCGTGCGCGTCGGCCGCCCGCCCGGCGGCGATGCGCGGCGCGGTCAGCGGGTGAGAGCATAGACAATCAGGTTGACGCCGAAACGGGTGTTGTCCACCGACATGAACCGCTTGGAGTCAGGGTGGTATCCCCATTCCGAGCTGTAGTCCTTGCTGCTGTAGAGCACTGCCGGTCGACCATTCAATCGAGCGACCTGCAGGTGTTCGTGAACCAGGTTGTCGCCCCAGCCGTTCAATTCATGGCTGGTGGTCGGCGGTCCGTCCTCGAAGCGGAAGAAGGCGCGGTAAAGAACATCGTCGTTGGGCAGGTCACGCAGCGGCCCTACGGTACGCTCGATCTCCTCCGTAGCCGTTCGGTGAAAGATCCCGTCGATATCGTGGTTGTGATCATCCACGAACAGCAGTCCGCCCCTTTCCAGCCAGAGCCTCACGTTGCGACGCTCGGCGTCCGTGAAGCGGACCGGCAGATGGCCCGTGAGCCAGGCAAATGGGTAGCGCAGGAGCGACCTGCTGGAGAGCGGCACGATGACGCCAGTAGGCGCCACCGGAATGCTCGTGTAGCGGGCGACACTATCGATCAGGTTGGCCGGCACCATCGGCGCACTGTCCCAGTCGCCGGACTCGTATTGCGCCGTGGCAAAGACAAACTCGCCATCGTAGGACGCCCGCGCGGCAGTCGCCGCGTCGATCCCCGTCGCCCTTCCGGTGGCATCCACGAACTCGCTCATGGCAACCCGCCCCAGCGCGGCAGTCCGGAACGTGACGTGAGCGCGCCGGCAGCCAACCGTCGCGCGCGCTCGAGCTCGACGGCCGCATCTGACCCGTTTCGCAGTTCCTGCAGCGCTGCGCCCAGCGCAACGGCCAGCGGTGGGTTGGTGCTGAGGGCGTCTGCACGGAGCATTGTCAGAGAGTCCATGGCGGCGTCTCGCTGCCCCTCGCCCAGTCGCAGCAACGCACGCTCCAGCCGCTGTGCGCGGGCTGCCGCGGCCGGGTCGGTGGCTTCGCGCGGCGCGCGCACGCTGCCCTCGCCCTGAGTCTTGCCCTGCAGACGTGCTCGCGACACGTCCACGACCACCCTCGGCGGCCGTCCGCGCAGATAGATGCGCTCGGCCTGTCGCGCGCGCTGGAGCGCCGCGAGTGCCAGGCGCATGGGCGGGATCGCTCCTGCCGGCTCACCGATGTCCAGCGCCCGCGTGGCATCCCACATGTGATTGTAGGCCTCCAGCAGCGGCTTGTTCATGGCCACGACCGGCGTCTCATCGCCGTGGAAGTCGAGCGCTACCGGCTCTCCGCTACCGGTTGCCGCGGAGGCCCGGGCGAGTATGTCGGCGGGATCCAGCTTCCCCTCCGCGCCGTGGTCGTGACCATCACCCGGGAAGTGCGAGTGTTCCCCGTCCACGTCGTCGCCCAGACGGGCGTAGACCAGCTCACCCACCCGTTTCCGCAGCCGCGTCTGGTCGCTCGAGATGCGCCCGGCACGAGCAAGCAGGGAGTCGCGCGGGATGCGCGGCCTGTCTCGTTCCAGCCGCTCCGTCTGGATCAGGAGCATGCGTTGACTGAGCGCGGCTGTATCGCCAGCAGAAGGCGGCACACCCTCAACCGACAGCGAGTCGTACTCGCCGGGACGGGCAATGCGGATGGTCCGTGTTTCCGAACTGCCCACCCCTGGCCCGCTCAGGATGTTGCCGTCGCGGGCGATTGCCCGAACATGAACTATGTCACCCGGGCCAAGCTGGAGCCGATCCAGTTGCAGCGTGGCGGTGAGGCTCGCCCGTCGCGCTCCGCCCAGGGCCACCCGTCCCACTGTATCGCTGCGGGACGTGAACAGTTCGCCCTCGCCGGAGCTCACGATGTACTCGAAGCCGCCGCTGACCAGCCCCAGGTCGTCGCGCGCGTCAGCCGCGAGGGCGATTGCACCAGCCGCTTCCCGAAGTACCGTGTCCCGCACCGCGTCGGCCAGCGTCACGACGGGGGTGGAGTCGATGACCGGCGTGAGGAGTACCAGGCGGTCCTCACCGCTGGAAGTCAGGCGCGCAACCACCGGGCGCTCGGGCATGGTCAACGTCACGGACCATGCGTCCCCGTCCCGGTTCACGGGCAGGTTGGTGGTGCCATCCACAGCTCCAAGGTCGCCCCTGGTGCTGCCGCTCAGCGTCACGCTGCTGCCTGCCAGCACGCTCACGCTCTCCGGGTCGCGCTCGGTGCGCGGTGGCAGCCCGCTGTAGGCAGGAGGGCGAACGAGCACGGCCACGGCGCCCACGCTCACGGTAGCCGGCCCGGCAGGCGTGGGGCGGCCGACACCCTGCCCCGATCGTGCGGCCTCCCTGGCCAGCAGAAGCGAGTCGTGGCTGGGGAGTATGGCGAGCAAACCGATGAGCAGGATGACACCGAAGGCTGGAAATAACAGCGCCCGCCGCGCCGCGTCGGTCGTCACGGCGGACCAGGGCACGCCGCGCAGGCGCGGCTCGAGAAGCTGCAGGACTTCCGCCCGCTGCGGCTCCACGGCCGTGACCACGGCGAACGCCTGCGACTCCTGTTCCTCCACCCACAGCGCGGCGCGAGCCTGGTCGATCGGACCGTCGCGCCACCGTCGGGCGCCGACGACGAGCGTACCGGCAGCAGCGGCCAGCCAGCTCACGCGCAGCAGCGGCAGGTCGGCCCGGGGAGCGCCGGCGAGGAGCACCAACTTGCCGAGTAGAAGTACTGCCGTCGCCGTTATGACACCCATCAACAGTGCGCGCGCCCAGACAATCCCGGCAAGCGAACGACGCACCCGGTCCACCGCAGCGACGGCGGTGCGGGATGCGGTGTTCGGCGAACTACCCATGGACGCGGCTGACTCGCTCATGCCGCACCTTGTGAGCGAGCGGGTGATCCGGCGGTGCGAGTGGTCGCCGTGTCATCTGTCCGGCTGGCGGCATCCGTCTCGCGGCCGCCTCTCGTGCCGCGGAGCAGCCACTCCGCGATGAGCAGGATCAGGGCGAGACCCAGCAACCAGGGGGTGAGCGGAGAGCGATCGTGCTCGCTCCTGAGTGTCTTCGCCGACACCGCGGCCGACCCACTGCCCCGCAGTGCTGACAGAGCCTCGGCGCTTATCGGGCGCAGGTCGCGCACACCGCCACATGGCACCACGAGGGCTCGCAGGAGGGCTCCGAAGGCCGGCTGCAGGGTGAGGTCGCCCTGATCGGCCAGCGGCACGCCCACGGTGCGCAGACAGCCGTCGCCGAGCGGTTGCTCCAGCGCAGCCACCTCCCCATCCACCCAGCGCGCCGCCACCCGGCTGCCGGGGCCAACCTCCGGAGCGACCCACGGTCGCGCGAATGGTGCCACAACCGTCGCTGCACCTGCCACGAGCGCTCCGACCGAATCCGTCGGAAGGCGATCGCTCCAGCCCTCCGGGCGTCCCGCGGGCCAGGCGAGCAGCAGTCCGCCAGACCGGGCCCAACTGCTGTCATTGCCTGTGGGTGAGGAGCGGATGATCAGCACGGGATGCGTCGCCGACAGGGCAATGCTCCGAACCCCGGCGGCAAGCGGGTCGTTGTCGGCAACTTCACCCAGCGTTACCGGCTCAGCAATGGCAGTATCGGAGCGGGCCGCGACGGTCACCAATGTCAGAGCAGCCGGCCAGCCAGCGCGCACCTCCGGCAGCGCGGCGTCCACCGCCTCGCTGGCGAAGGGCGAGATGACGACGATTCTCAGGGAGTCGGAGGAATCGGCGAGCGCGGTCGCCATGCGTCGCGCCGCCACCAGACCCGCCGAGAGCGAACCACGGGCATGGGTGAGGGTTAGCTGGCGCAGCGAATCGGGACCCGGAGCGATTGCGGCGCGTGCCGCCGAGTCCACGTAGATGACGGCATCGCCGTCGACGTAGTGAGCGAGGGAGCTGTCGCGCAGTGCAGCCAGCTCTGCTGCCGCGTCAGAGCGATCCACCAGCAGCAGTTGACGCATGGGGCGCCTCTCTGGCGCGAGGACCGGGCGCGCGAACGCCGCTCCCAGCGCCAGTACGGCAACTGCCCGCATGACGAGCAACAGCCAGTCGCTGGGCCTGCGGGTCATGGCCGCGGCACGAGCGGCGGCGGTGGGAATGAAACGCGTCGTGGGCAGGTCGTAGCGTCGCGGCCGCTGGAGGGCGATCAGGTGCAGGATCACCACTGCCAGCGCAGCCAGCGCCCCGGCGGCCAGGAAGCCAGGTGCGAGCCAGCTCATCGGTTGCCCTCGGCAGCCGCGTGAGCGGCCTTGGCGGTGGGGCTCGGGCCAGACGCGGGTGCGACCACACGTCGGACCGCGGCCGCGGCGGGCTCGTCGGTGGTGACCATCGCGTACGACGCACCACTGGCCCGCCAGGCATCAGCCAGTTCGCCCCGCCAGGCGGCGAACGCCGCCAGATAGCCGTCCCGGGACGCCGAGGTGAGTGGCCGCGCGACCGACGGCGTCTCGGGATCCGTCGCCAGCAGGCTACCTCTCGCCGGATCCAGTTCCTCCCGCGCCACGATGTGGATGGCGTGCACGTCGCCCCCGGCAGCCAGCCGCACGCGGGCGATGCGGAGCAACGACTCGGCGTCACCCAGGAAGTCGCTGACGATGGCCACCCGGCCGGCGCTGATTGCCCGGAGCGCGGGCGCCAGCTCGACGCTTCCTGCCGGTGTCACCGGCCCCAACGCCTGGGCAAATTCGGCGACGGTGCCACGGCGCGTGCGCGCGGGCAGCCTCACCATCCCACTGGCGGTGGGGGTCACCAGGCCGACGGGATCAGCGCTGGCGTGGGCCACGGCGGCCAGCCCGACGGCCATCTCGGTGGCGCGCCGCCACTTGTCCTGCCCCGGCCGCGGCCAGGCCATGGACGCCGAGCTGTCCATCAGGAAGACCGTGGCGAGGACTGACCGTTCCTCGGCGAGCCGGATGAAGGCCCGATCGCTGCGCGCCAGCAGCCGCCAGTCCATCCGGCGAGGGTCGTCGCCCTGACGGTACGGCCGGTACTCGCTCAACTCGGGCGCGGCGCCTCGCAAGCGAGAGACATGGGCGCCCGGCAGCGCCGCGGCGACGGCGTGGCGGGCGGGCCACTTCACGCCGCGCAGGGCGTCGAGAAGCGGGCCGAAAGCGGCGATCGGGGAAGACTGGGGCATGGGGACGGCAGCTACGCACTGCGCGCGGGAGGTGACGGGAAGTGCATCGCCCCGCGACGCGGCCAGCCAGCTACACGGTGAGGCCGCTTCGCGGCGGAGCCACGTGCGCCAGCAATTCGGTCACCACGCGTTCCACCGGGACGCCCTCTGCCTCGGCGGCAAAATTGGGCAGTACACGGTGACGCAACACCGGATGCGCCACGCGTCGCAGGTCGTCCGGGGTGACCGCCACGCGCCCGTCCAGGAGAGCCCGTGCCTTGGCGCCCAGTACGAGCGCCTGGCCAGCGCGCGGGCCGGCGCCCCAGCGGACGTAGCGCCTGACGATGTCCGGTGCCTCCGACGCGTCGGGTCGCGTCGCACGCACCAGGCGCGCAGCGTAGGACAGCACCGCGTCGGCCACCGGCAACAGCCGCGCCAGTCGCTGTAGCGCGACGGTATCGGCGGCGTCGAGCACGGGGCGCAAGGGTTCACCGGCAACGCCGGTTGTGGCCCGGAGGATCGCGATCTCCTCCATCTCGTCAGGATAGCCGACCCGGATGTCGAAGAGGAAACGGTCGAGCTGCGCTTCCGGCAGCGGGTAGGTGCCTTCCTGTTCGATCGGATTCTGCGTCGCGAGGACGAAGAATGGCTCGGGCAGCGACATGGTCTGGCCGCCGGCCGTCACCCGATGCTCCTGCATTGCCTCCAGCAGCGCTGCCTGGGTACGCGGCGGAGCCCGATTGATCTCGTCGGCCAGGACGATGCTGGCGAAGATGGGGCCACGGACGAAGCGGAAACTGCGCTGGCCGGTGGACTGGTCCTCCTCCAGGATCTCCGTCCCGGTGATGTCGCTCGGCACCAGATCGGGAGTGAACTGGATACGGCGGAACTCGAGGTGCATTGCCTCGGCCACCGACCTGATCATCATCGTCTTGGCCAGCCCTGGAACGCCGACGAGCAGGGCATGCCCACCGGCGACGATGGCCATGAGGATCTCATCGAGAACCTCCTGCTGGCCCACGATGCGGCGTCCCACCTCGGACCTCAGCCTGGCCGCACCAGCCAGCAATCGCTCCCTCTCCGCGTCGCTGCCGATCACTGCGTGCGAGACGGCGCTCAACGGACCGGGCGACGACGACGGTGGGTGAGGATGAAGATGGATCCGTCCAGGGTGCCCGACTCAGCGAGCGATGCCTGCTCGTCCACCAATTCCCACCCGCGCAGTTTGAGAACGAAATCTTCCGGAAACTCGGCTTGCGGAAAGAGAGCCTGGAGAGCGCGCGCCTTGAACCTGGCCACAGTCTCGTCCGGCGACACCTCCACCCGAATTATGTCCCACACTTCCGGCATCTCCACCCGTACGGTCAGCAACGGTTGGCCGGGTGCGGCCAGGCGCAAGGTGCCCGGTCGGCTGCGAAGGGTGGTGACGAAGGGTGCCCGCGGCCGCGCCACTGCGTCGGTACTCATGCAGTCACCTCGCTGTGCTCGCCGTCCGACGTGCCGCCGCTTGCCGGGAGTTCCGGCGCGGAAGCAACCTTCTGCTCGACTGGCGGCAGGGTCGTGAAGAAACGCCCGATCTGCTGATCGAACATGTACGTGGAGCCGGTGACCGCCGTGCCGCCACCCTCGGCCGGTCGCACTCCGATGATCAATTCCTCGCCTCCCTGTCCACGCATTCCAACGTGCGTGTCACTCTCCTTCTCTATGAATGCGGTGTAGATGGAAGGCCGACGGCTGAAAAACTCCTTTGCCGCCGCCAGGACATCTGCCGGCGCCATGCTGGTGGTGGTTTCCAGCAACGTCCGATCTCTCTGATAGTTCATCACGAAGATTTGCTTGAGTCGGTCGAGTCAGCTTCCCCGCGTTCGTGGGGAAGTACAGTGGCGGCTTCCGTCACCAGGTCCAGCGAAGGATCCAGCCCTGCATCCAGTGGCAGTTCAAGGGTGAACGTGGAACCCTCGGACGGCTTCGACTCGAGCTCGATGTCGCCGCCGAGCAGCCTGGCTAGCTGCCGGGAGAGAGCCAGGCCCAGCCCCGAACCGCCGTAGCGCCTCGTGGCAGATCCGTCGGCCTGACGGAACTCGTCGAACACCATGCCCTGGGCATCGAGAGGAATGCCGATTCCTGAATCCTCTACGCGGTAGACGGCGCGGCCGTTGGCAACTTCGAGGGTGCAGCGCACCTCGCCCCTGGCCGTGAATTTATAAGCGTTGTGCAGCAGGCTGACGAGAATCTTCTGCAATTTCTGCCGGTCGCTCCTCATGGAAGGCAGGACCGTCGTCGGCTCACTCACCACGAGCTCGACCTCGGCGGGGCGCCCGGGCGTCGCCGTCAACGCATCACGTAGCGGCTGGCGTGGGTCGAACTCCTCGATGTGGACTTCCAGCCCACCTCGCTTGAGTGTCGTCAGCTCCAGCAGGTTGTCTATGAGATCCAGCAGGCGCTCGCTGGCATGACGCACCTGCTGCAGATTTCCTGCCTGCTCCGGAGTCAGCGGGCCGGAGATTCCCTCCTGAAGGAGGGCCACGTAGCCCATCACGGCGGTGAGTGGGGTGCGTAGCTCGTGGCTGATGTTCGTGAGGAACTCATCCTTCACCCGCCGAACGTCCAGGACCGCGGCGTACTGCCTCTCGAGCTCGGCGTTGGTCTCCAGCAGCGCTGCGTTGGCACGCCTCAGCTCATCGATCAACTGAGCCTTCTCGGCCGTGGCCGCGAGCTGGTCGGCCACCAGTCGCTGCAGCGCTCGCTGCTCAGTAGTGAACGCTGCCGCGTCGGCGTAGTAGAAGGTGAGTGCGCCGAGTACCCGGCTCTGCGTCTCCAATGGTATCGCCACGAGAGCGGCAAATCCCAGCTCTGCGGCCACTTCCTGCCAGTCCTCCAGCGACGGGTCGGCGAACAGGTCGGCCACCTCGATTACCCGGCGCTCGCGCGCCGCCTCGCCGCTGGGGCCGAAGCCCAGCCTTACACGCACTTCCCCCAGCCACGGTTGGTACGGCAGCGGCCAGTTGTAGGCCGCAGCCAGGCGCATCAGTTCCGATGCCCCGTCCACCAGGTAGACCGAGGCAAAGGAGGCGCCGAGCAATGGGCACACCCGCTCCAGGGCAAACTGGAAGACCTCTTCCGGTCGGCCGGCGTTATGGAAGGCATGCACCACCTCGCGCACCACGGCCAGCTCCCGCTGCGCCTTGTGCGCACTCGCCAGCAATGCCTGGGCGTCGTCGGTCAGGGAGGAAGTGTGGTCCACGAGCAGGCAAGTTAGGGCGGGCGTGTGATTATGCCAGAGAGCGCCAGCGATGGCGATGTCCAGGGTTGAGGACGCTGCCGGCTGGCAGGGGTTTCCTGCACCATTACGGACCCGTGGAAAGCGGGCGGAGTTCGACACGAGAGACGAGGACGTTCTGCGGCGTGGCGACGACGTGGGCGACTGCCTCGGCGACGTCGGTAGCACTGAGGGCCCACTCCTTTCCGCCCGCACCCCCGCGCCCGAACGACGTATTCGTGGAACCTGGCATGACCACGGAGACCTTCACGCCACGCTCGCGCACCTCCAATAGCAGCGACTCGCTGAAGCCCACGACAAAGTGCTTGGACGCAGCGTACCCGCTACCGCCCACGAACGCACTCCGGCCGGCCATCGAGCCGATGTTGATCACATGGCCACGGCCGCGCTTCACCATGCCCGGCAACAGTGCACGCGTCACGTGATAGAGCGCATTCACGTTCACGTCCATCATGGTGCGCCACTCGTCAGGTTGCAGTTCCAGTAGCGGCCTGACAATCCCGACACCGGCGTTGTTGACCAGCACGTCGGCATCGATCCCGCCCAGCGCGCCGCCGACCGCGGCTGCGTCGGTTATGTCCAGCGAGAGCGGACGGCACTCCCCGCCCGTCGCGCCGATCTCCGCGGCCAGCGATTCCAACTGGGTCGCAGACCTGGCCACGGCGACTATGTCATGGTCGCCGGCCAACCGCAGCGCGATGGCCCGACCGATGCCGCGGGAGGCTCCGGTGACGACTGCAATCCGGCGGGACGAGGGCATATCTGAAGGCTTTTCCAGGGAATTCGTGCGCTCGGGAGAGGCGGTTGCCGCAGGCAGTGATCCGTCCTATGACAGCATCGCCTCCAGGTCGCGCACCAGGGGCGCGAAGTCCAGGGTGGCGCCGGCCACGCGCATCGCCAATTCGTCAGCCAGTTCGCGTTGTCCCTCGGCGTAGAGGTTACCGGCTATCCAGGGCCCGGCCGCGGGGTTGCGCCACCAGTCGGAATCGAAACGCTCGCGAAGGCTTTCCGTGAGCACTGCCTGGAGTTGCCAGGCGCGCAGGTATCGGGCCACGTAGAACCGCTCATCCACGTCGACGAAGGCATCGGAACGGTCGTAACGCACGCCAGTGGCCGAACTCAGGATCTCGACGTAGAGATCGGGAATGGACCGCATGGGTACGTTGCCACCGTGGAGTTCCAGCTCATACAGCAGCTTGCCACAGTAGCGCCGCAGGTAGAGCAGCTCCTCCAACGCACCTGCGCGCAGGAATTCGGGAAGCTGCGCCGCTCGCAGGTCGGTGTAGCGACGCAGCCAGCCGGCGTCGCGTGGCAGGTGATCGAACAGCATCGCGTAACCTTCGGTGACCGAACTGTCACCCAGCCACCTGAACTCGAATGCCAGTTCGGGACTGACGTTGGCAAAGTGCAGTGCATGACCGAGTTCATGCAGGAAGGTGCGCCAGTCTCCCACACCGCCGTGCGGCCGGAGAACCAGGTAGACCTCCTCTGGGACACGCACCGGCGCGCAGAATGCACGCGCTCTCTTCCCCTCCCTCTCGGCGAGGTCGTAACGGACACGGCCGCCGGCCCGCGAGTCCAGCCCCATCGCTCCCATCTGCACACGGATCGTGCTCTCCATCGCTCCGGCGGGGAAGGCGCCATCGAACTGCGGCATGCGCAGGAGAGCAGAAGCGTCGGCTCTCGTCGCCTCGTTGCTGCTGACGCCGAGTTGACGGCGAATCGCATCGGGGAACAACTCCTCGTGCATCGCTGCTGTGGCATTCAGGAAGGCCGTGCAGGCCTGTCCCAGCGCGTGTACGTCTATCGCGCTCAGCTTCTGGAAGGTGGCCGGGTAGTCGTTGGCGATATCAGCGGCGAGCACGAGTTCGCGCTCGCGCTCCAGCCGTTCGCGCTTGAGCGGGGCCAGTTCCACATCCACGAGTGCCGCCCGAGCCTGCTCCAGCCGTCGCCGCTCGTCACGGTCGACCGTGTTCGCAATCTCGATCGGCAGCCGCTGGAACGGCACGACGCGACCGTCGGCCGTGCGTGCTTCCGCCCGTGCTTCCCACTCCAACTGTCGCTCGTCCAGCCCGGCAAGCGCGCGCGAGACGCGCGTTGCCACCACCCACTCGAGTAGGGCGCGCGCGGCTCGCCATTCGTCGCTGCCCTGGGCGGCGCCCTGCCAGGCCTCGCGTGCGGCGACGAGCGCGTCATCGGAGAAGACGGCCGCGTGACGGGCAAATACCTGCTGGAACGCCGGCACCGGCTTGAGGCCGGAGTATGCCTCATACTCCTCGCGTGCCAGCGCCTGCAACAGTTCCTCGCCCTCGCTTCGGATACGCTCCATACTCGGCACGGGTCATACTCCAGAGCGCGGTCAACTGAAAGGAGCTACACGGGGAGCCAAGGGTTCATTCGCGATCTGCTGCTTGCTGCACCCTCGTGCATCAATCGCTCAGTTGCTCGGCGATGTAGGCGCGAACCCTGTCCATCGGGATGCGCACCTGGGCCAGGGTGTCGCGATCGCGCACCGTCACCGCGCCGTCGCCGGCGCTCTCGCTATCCACCGTGATGCAGAATGGCGTACCTACCTCGTCCTGCCGCCGGTAGCGACGGCCGATCGCCCCCGACTCGTCGTAGAAGACCGGGACGTCGCGCCGCAGGTCATCGGCAATGCGGTGGGCCATCTCCGGCATGCCGTCCTTCTTCACCAGCGGGAACACACCGGCCTTGATCGGCGCGATGGACGGGTCCAGTCCGAGCACAACGCGCCCCTCCTCCTCTCCCTCCACCGACTCCTCGCGGTAGGCATTCACGAGGGCTGCCAACGTCACCCGATCCGCTCCCACCGAGGTCTCGACGACGAACGGTGTGAAGCGGTGGTTGTTGGGCTGGTCGAAGTACTCCAGCTTCTTTCCGGAGAACTTCTGGTGCTGGGAAAGGTCGAAGTCACCGCGATTGTGCACGCCCTCGATCTCCTGGAAGCCCAGCGAGCCTCCAAAGTCGAACTCCACGTCCACGGCCGCGCGCGCATAATGTGCGAGCTCATTGGGGCCGTGCTCCTGGAAGATCAGGCGCTCCGGAGCAAGCCCCAACTCCAGGTGCCAGGCCATGCGCTGCTCCTTCCAGTATTCGAACCACGTCATGTCGGTGCCCGGCTCCACGAAGAACTGCATCTCCATCTGCTCGAACTCACGTGTCCGGAAGATGAAGTTCCCGGGTGTGATCTCGTTGCGGAACGCCTTGCCGATCTGGGCGATCCCGAATGGCACCCGCTGCCGCGTGGACTGCTGGACGTTGAGAAAATTGACGAATATCCCCTGCGCCGTCTCCGGCCGCAGGTAGACGATGCTGGCGCTCTCCTCGACCGGACCCATGGTCGTCCTGAACATGAGATTGAACATTCGCGGCTCGCTCAACGTGCCCTTCATCCCGCAGGCCGGGCACTGCCCCTCCGGCGTTCCCGGAACGCCCTTGATCTTCGGATCATCGCCACGGAAGCGCCTCTGGCAGTTGTGACAATCCACCAGCGGGTCGGTGAATCCAGCGACGTGACCACTGGCCTCCCAGACGCGCGGGTGCATGAGGATGGCCGCATCCAGCCCCTCGATATCCCCGCGCATGCGGACCATCGCCTTCCACCAGCGATCCTTGATGTTCTTCTTCAGCTCCACGCCGAGCGGACCGTAATCCCACACCGAACCGGTGCCGCCATAGATCTCGGAGGACTGGAAGATGAAGCCACGGCGCTTGCACAGCGACACGAGCTTCTCCATGACATCGGGATACGAAGACATTGTTCGGGGCGTGGAGCGTTTCGGATTGGCGGCCCGCGTGAATGTGCTGGCCGCCGTAAGCGAGGAAGGTAATCGGCCACGGTGCGCCGGGCGACGGCTGCACCGTCAGGGGGCGAGATCCGGGCGCAGATGGCGGGCTATGAGGTCACCATGATGCCGGCCATTCTCGATGAACGTCTTGTTCGCGTCGAAGCCGGAAGCGATCACACCGGCTATGTAGACGCCCGGCACCGACGTCTCCATGCTGGAGGCATCGTACAGCGGTATCCCGGTAACCGGATCGATGGGCACGGCCAACTGCTCGAGCAGGGCGTTGTTCGGCTGGTAGCCGAGCATTGTGTAGACCGCCTCCGCAGGCACGATGAGGTGGCCATCGGGAGTACTCACGAGCACCGTTTCGGGTTCGATGGCGGCCACGCGTGACTCGAAATGCGCCACGATCGATCCCTCGCGGATGCGGTTCACGATGTCCGGCCGCACCCATGGCTTGACATTGGAATCCAGATCGGGACCGAAGTGGACGAGGGTGACGAGCGCTCCGGCCCGATAGAGATCGAGCGCGGCATCGACTGCCGAGTTACCACCGCCCACGACCACCACGGGCAGTTGGAAGGCTTCGTGGCCCTCCCGGAAGAGGTGGGTGACATGGGGCAGCTCCTCGCCTGGAACGCCCAACCGGTTGGGATGGCCAAAGTAGCCGGTGGCGACGACCACGGCGTGCGCGGTGGTGAGCCGGGCGCGACCGGAGCGGGTTCGCGAGTGGACGGCGAATCGTGGAGCGAGCGAGGGGCTCGGGCTGGCGGCGTGCTGTCGGACGTCTTCCCAGCGTTCGCCCGCGCTGTCGGGCGGGACAATGGTGGCGTCGGCCGGGCCGGCAGCGACGATATTCTTTTCGGGGGGG
>CALCHX010000050.1 GCA_937906875.1 uncultured Gemmatimonadota bacterium
CCCCAGCCAGCGCATCACCGTGCGGACTGCCGCCTGCGATCACCACCGCCGCGGCACCGCCCGCCCACAGCGCAGCTAGGAGGGCGGCCCCGCCGAGAATGACGGCAGCCCAAGCGGTGTCGTTAGCCGGCCGCGGCATGGTTTGCGTCACCGAGACACCCCCACTGCCGTTCGGGCCGCTCCTGCCGGCCTACGATCCCGCCTCGCGTGGAGGGTTGGTGCCTCGCGGCGGAGCTGCTCGACCCGCTCGACCATCCCGGGCGGCTGACCGGACCCCCACTGCTGCGTGGGCAGGGCATCTAGGATCTTGCGCGCCGTGGCAATGACACGGGTGCCGGACTGGCGCACCACACTGATGCCGTCATCGCGGCTCGCCCACGTGGAGATGTAGGGCAGGGAGTAGTCGGAGGTGTCCATGCCGTGCGCGGCCCCGATCAAGAACGCCACCGACTCGGCCTCGACCTCCTTCACGCCGCGCGTCACCAACATCGCGGCATCCAGGTCGATGGAGCTATCCGGGCCTCGAGGGTCGTGCAGAATGACGTGGCCCAGCTCGTGCGACAAGGTCTTCGCGCGGGCCGCGTCATCCATATCGGCGCGCACTGTCACCGACACATCGGCCCAGCTGGTGACCCCGTTCGCGCCGCCCAGCGAAGCCGCCGACGGCGCGTCACGCAGTACGAAGCCGCGCGAGGCAACCTGTTCAGTAAGTCCTGACCACAAGCCTTCCGTGGCGCGGCCAGCAAGAAGCACCGGAGTCGGCGGCTCCGGGATCGGCTCCCCTTCCGTCTGAGAAATGTCGAACACCGTCGCGAGGTCGAACGGCCGGTTTGGATTCAGCCGGGAGCGCTGCCGCAGCGACGCTCCCGGCTGCGGCCGCTCCGTGCGTGCCATCCGACGCCACTCGCCGCCTGGGTCCTTTGTCTCGCGCCACTGGACCCGGTTGGGCCGAAGAATCCGGTAGCCGTGCTGCCCGCCCTGCACTTGCCGGCCCATCGCCTGCCACTGCCGGAAACCGGCCACCATCGACGGCTCTGGCGCCGACACCCGACCGTCGACGAACGCCGCGTGGTGCTGCGCGTGGATTAGCAGCACGTTGTCGAACGAATAGTTATGGAAGCGGGCCGCTGCCGACAGCGCCGCCCGCCAGTCATCCGACGCGAACAGGTCCTCCACCGACGCAGTCAACATCTCCTGCACGGCCTTGAGCCGATCGTCGACATCATCTGCCTTCATGGCGGCACCCCCAGGGGTCAGCGAAGTTCTTCACCTTGTAGTGGTGCGCGCGCTGCGCGGTAGTCGCCTCACGGCGGGAGACGCGCATGCGAAAAATGCTTCGTGACCTGCGCTTTAGCACCAAGACGTCAATACCAGCGCGGAGGAAGGTCAACCCTCGCGAACCATTCGCACCTGTGCGGTAGGCAGTGAGGCCCGTCAACCCGCGTCGCCGACGATTGCAGCGGCATGAGTAGGCGCTAGTTCAAGTTGTCCGGGGTTCGTGCGAAGCTGGCAAACAGATCGATCGGCCGCCGATCACAGTCCATTGCCCTCACCGTCCACGTGACCGCCAGGCCGCCAATGGAGCGACAGCAACCATAAATCGCCGTAACAGGTGAGTCGAGGAGTTCTCATCGTCACAAGCTTCAGTGAGAATGGGTTCGTGGAGCCGATACCTTTGTCCGTCTTCGAGGCCGCCGTCCAAGTAGCCGGGTCAGCGCTGCACTACAAGACTTCCCTAAAGCAACTGCTGCGCAATAGCGGCGTCAGCGCGAATGGCGCGGAGAAGTACTCCTACCTGACTAAATACCAGATATTCCGCAACACTTGGGACGACCTAGATCGCGCCGGGCTGCGGGGCCGCAAGGTGCAGCACAGTCTCATCGCCGCACTCGCCAATCTCGACAAGCCTGACCCGAACGTGCCGGACGCCGCAGCTGGACAACGTGCTCTCAATGATCTTCGCCGCTTAGCGCACCAGGCGAACCTACTCGTTTCCCCGGAAGACTTGGCCCGCACCGAACGGCGTAAGGCCGCCGCAACGTCGGCGGCCGAATCGACCTCGAAACGGGAGCATCTCGCTGCCCTCAACGACACGTTCCAGACGTTGCACCGCCAGTCCAACCGGCAACGGCGCGGTTACGACCTCGAAAAGCTACTCGCGGCCCTATTCCGATGGGCTGAACTCGACTACCACGGCTCGTACAAAACCGAGACCGACCAGATCGACGGGGCAGTCACACTTGACTCTTTCACTTACCTGATTGAAGCCCGGTGGCGCGACAACGTCGCCGTCGCGACAGATCTGGCTGCATTCACAGACAAAATCGAGCGGCGTATCGACGCCACCCGGGGACTTTTTATCTCGATGGCGGGCTTCCGGCCTGCGGCAGTCGAGAGGTATCGGCAGGCCAAGGACAACCGGCTCGTTCTGCTCGACGGAGGAGATCTTGCGTGGATACTCGAAGGCCGATTCGACTTCACTGAAGCGCTGAGAGCCAAGGTGCGCGCGGCGTCCCTCCAAGGCGATCCATACGTTCCTGTGCACAGCCTCTGAACCCGGGGAACGGGGGGCAATTGTGCTGCATGAAGAGCTCTGATAAAGACTCCCGTGGGCCCTGGGCTCCGCGTAGTCGAGATTCGGGATTTTCGCGCCGCCGTGATGATTGTCGGTGCGCTCAAACTCCATGGTGTGAGCCAGCCGAGATGGCTGTGGCAGCGGTTCCGGCTGTACCAGATCGAAGTACCCGAGCGCCGCATTGGCCAGCTCAAGCTAGGTGCCCCACCTCTCCGTCGAGGAGGAGACAATATCCGACAGGGCTCTGTCGGACGCTATCGGTACGCTGCCGACATGATCGAAGTAGAAATCGCCTCTGCAGACCACTTCTCATCAACGTTGGCCGCGGCCACGAAGCTGCCCGGCGTCCGCATCCACCGAGCGGACTACCTGCGCAAGGCGCTCAGACGCGAGTGCACGCCCGAGCAGGTTCGGCGCGCCGTCGATAGCACGCCTGCGGGTGCCGGCATCGATACAGCTATCCTGCGCCGAGCAGCAGCCGCGTCCATTCGCTGGGAGACAAGCAAGGTTGCCACAATCTCCGGAGCAACTGGCCTGCCAGGCGGATTCACCATGATCGCCGCCGTACCCGCAGACCTCGCCCAATATTTCGGCCACATGCTGCGGATCGCGCAGAAGCTCGCATACCTATACTCGTGGCCGGACCTTTTCGACAGTGACGGCGACGAGATCGACGACGGCACGAAGGCCGTCCTCACGCTATTCCTCGGCGTCATGTTCGGCGTCCAATCCGCGAATGTCGGCATCGGGAAGCTCGCTACGCTCGTCTCGCAACAGATCGCCAAGAAACTCCCACAAAAGGCACTGACCAAAGGCACGATCTACCCGATCGTGAAGAAGGTCGCCGCCGCGCTCAGCGTGCAGATGACAAAGCAGACCTTCGCGCGCGGGATAGCTAAGGTAGTGCCCGTCATCGGCGGCATCGTCTCGGCAGGAGTCACCGTCGCGACGTTCACACCGATGGCGAACAGGCTCCGCAGGCACTTCGCAGGCCTAGAACTAGCGAGTCCCCACACAGTAGCCACAACTATCGAGGAACATGGCGACACAGCTGTAAAGCCCGAGAGTCCAACAAGCGCCGGCATTTAAGCCGAAGCAAAGCCCGACCAACCGCTGCCGGGAGGCAGTGGGCGCGCGCCAAAGACCGTGCTGGCCATTGACGCGTAGACGAGACAACTGGGTCACGTTGCTTCGGGCCCAGCGATCCGTATCACGGCCGCCCATGCCGATCAGTTTCGAACAGGGACTTTTCGGTTACGCCGAGGTCGGTGTGGATGCGGTGGGTGGTGGTGCCGGTCTTCCACAGGGCTTCGCCTTTGCCGAGGCTCGTGAGTACTTCCAGTTCGGCGGCGGTGAGTGTGAGTTCGGTTGCGGTGCGGTCGGTCTCGCCGGGTGCTTGACGAAATATGACGCGCGTATCGCACAGCGCAATAAGGCCCCGCGCGGTTGCTGCTGCGCTGCTCCCGGCGTCGGCTGCCTTGTCGGTGTCGGATAAGGCGTGGGTGATCAGGACGGTGGAGGTGCCGCGGGCTCTAGACAGGCGCAGCTCGCTGTTCACTCGTGCGAGGTGGGTGGGCGAGGCGAGGATGCGCCAGGCCTCGTCATAAACGAGGAAGCGACGTCCTGTGTCGGCGCCGGCGTCGAGTTGGCTGGTGGCGGTAAGCACGGCGAGGGTATGGGCCAGGTCGTTGTCGGCGACGTCTGCGGTGCCGACGGCGATCATCGGGGCGGCCGGGTCAGGAGTGGCGGTCGCAGGCCTATCCAGCATCCCGGCCAGCGGACCAGTGCACAGCGCCGCGAGGGCGGCTCGGAGCGGGTTCGCAGCAGGGTCATCGACCAGCTGGCCGACAAGGTGCGGCAGCGTCGGCGTGCCGTTCGCGCGCGTGACGGTGTCGAGGGCATGGGTGAGGGCTTCTCGCTGCTCGGGTGGCAGCGGGGCGAGGGTGGGCGCGATCGCTTCGACGAGGGCGACGAGCAAGGCCGCGCGGCGCTGCATTGCTGCGGCCAGCCACTGCTGCGGTTCGACACCGGCGGGCGCGGTGCCGAGGTCGAGGGGGTTGAGTCGGTCCGGACTCGCGGGGCCGAGACGGATGACCTGCCCACCGAGTGCGGTGGCTAGGCGTGTCCAGTCGCTTTTCGGGTCGCCGGGTACCAGGACGCGGTAGCCGGTGGCGATGCTGCGCAGGGCGAGGGCCATGGCGGTGTTGGTTTTGCCCCAGCCGACGTTGCCGATGATGACGATGTTTGTGTTGGAGACAATCTGTTTGGCGTAGAGCCGCCAGGGGTCGAAGCAGAACCGTTGCCCGGTGGTGGTGTCGTGGCCGATGAACATTCCTTCGGTTGCTGCCGGGCCGGTGAGGAACGGGTAGCCGCCGCCGAGAACGGCGGTGGTGTCACGATGAGCAGCCGGGATGCGCAGCGTCAACCTGCCGCCCGACTGCGCTGCGTCGTCGAGCCCCGCATCCGGAAACCCATGGTCGCCGCGGGCTCGGCGCCGCCCGGCTCGACGACGACTTGCGCCGGTGTCGATCCGGGTCGTGACCAGGGGCGTTCTGCTTCGTCGCATCAACGTCCTCCTCGGTGTGGCCAGTCGCCGCAGAGCCGGCATCCTGCGGGCAGGATGGTGGCGTTCAGCGCGGCGAGTTGCTGCCCGTAGAGAATGCGGGTGTCGCATCCGGCCGCTGCGGCAGCCTGTCGGATACGGGTTGTCGCGTCGGTGAGCTTCGCGCGGTCGGGTGAGGTGATGGCGACGAGCGCGGTGTGGCGCATGTCGAGGTGTCCGGCGGCGAGGTCTGCTTCCCGCTTGGCGGTGTCCGCGGCCCTGGCGGCTTGTTCTGCGGTGTCGAGGGTGCCGAGTCGGCGTCGGAGGGCTGCATCCGAGGCTTGGGCGACCTTTTCGCGTCCGATCTGGCGTAGCGCCAGTGGGGTGGGGATCGGCTCGAAGATCAGGCTGACGGTGATGGTCGCACCGGCGGGCAGGAGCAGCGGGGCGAGGAACGCGGGATGCGTGTCGAACCTGGGCCAGTTCGATATCCACAGCACCTGATGCCATGCGGAGTCACTGCGCACCGTCGACCAGGTTTCCGCAATTGCCATCGGGCCGGCATGCAGGCCGGAATATGCCGAACCAGCTGGAGGCGCCTCGTCATCCGGCGGTTCAGCTGCGTTGCCGTCATGGAGGCGATCAATGACGGGGATGCTGGCTGGGTCATATCCTGCGGCGATCCAGTCGGTGAGGTCGGCTGGGGTGAGCCAGGTTTCGACGGTTGCGTCGGCGGCGGCAAGTGTGTCGGTGAGGCTTTCTTGATGCGCGGCAAGCACGTGGACCGCGGCGGTCTTGCCGCCGCCGGCTCGGTGGATCGCGGCGCGCCCGGCTTTCCCGCCGAGGGTGATTGCGACCAACGTCTCGTGCCGCCAGCTAGAGGCGTGCTCGTGGAGGGTCTGCCGGTAGATCACCGCCGCCGCAGGTGGCCGGTCTTCCTGGGAGCGGTGGTTGTGCGGATCCCGGGCCTGAGACGAAGCGTGGGGCAAGCCATCTGGTTGCGGGGCAGATTGTCGTGACGCGTCACGACAATCCACAACGCGCGGTACTTCCCGAAGCGCCGACGTGGAATCGTCTGCGGCGCTGTCGGTTTCGATGGTGTCGGGTCTGGTGCGGTGGGTGATGTGGATGTGGGTGATCTGGCCGCTGCTACCGATCGCAGCCAGTGCTCGGCCGAGTCCGGCGCAGGCGGCGTCTTGTGTTTCGGGGTTGGCGAATACGAATCCGTTGCCGGTGACGGCGGCGATGGCGGTCCAGGTGTCGGCGGTCTTGTCGCGCAGGATCGCTGTTCCGTCGACGGTCTCGAGGACGCAGAGTTGGAACGCGTTGCCGGGGATGGGTAGCACCCCGACGGGGGTCGGCCGGTCGGGTTTGGCAAGGACTTGCAGTCGGCCGTTCGCGCCGCGCCACATGTAGCGGGCTGCGTCGGGGGTCCATTCGATCAGGGCTCGACCCTCGACCATCAGTAGGGCCGAGCCTGCGACCGGGGAGATGCCGATTGCGGTGATGAGTCCGGCCGTCATGCCTGATGTGACCGTCGCTGCGGCGATGGCGAGGACGCAGCTGGCGAGCGTGATGGCGCGGGTTGCGGACAGGCCGAGGACGAGGCTGCGGTCGGGGCGCTGGGTGAACCGCACCGACGCGGCGGTGGCTGCTGCGGTGGTGGTCACGGGGTTCCTCCCGGGGTCTTCGGCGGAATGGGCGCCCGACGGCGGCGCATATGGACGGAGTTGAGCCGGGAGACCGTGGAGGCGGTGTAGGCGGCGGAGTTGACGTTGCCGACGGCCTCCGAGCCGGAGCCGGGGTGCGGGGCGGCGAGCTCGCCGCCGGCGAAGGTCACGAACTTCATGGTCGCGAGCGGTGAGAACGCAGCGACGAACAGCCACAGTGCCCCCGTCATCACCTGCGTGGTTGATGCCCCGTCTGGGGTGCCGACGCTGTCGGCCAAGGACAGGAAGCCGAGGGTCAGGATGACGGCGATCGCGAACTTCGCCAAAGCGAGCGCGATCAGGATCTCGAGCCACTTGACCAGCCAGGTCTTGGTGCGGTCGGTGGTGGCTCCGGCGAACGCGAACGGTGCGAACACGACGGTCGCGATCACCATCGCGTTCCGGCCGATGAGCACCAGGTGGATGAACAGGAATGCCAAACATGCCAGCCCGGCGATGATGATGACGACGAGCCAGCCTGCCGTGTCGATGACGCCGTCCATTTCGAACACGGCCGCCATGGTGTCTTCTGCGGCTTTTTGGGCGGGGCCGAGGACGAACGCGGTGAACTGGTCGACGACCAACAGGATCGCGGCGGCGATCGCCGCGGCTGCTGCCCCGCCGAGCAGCGCGAGGGCGGAACCGCCGATCGCCCGCCACAGGCCGCGGTGGTCCTTGCGGAGCATCGCCGTGATGACCTGCAGCACGAACAGCAGGGCGACGAGGGATATGACGAGGGTTTGCATCTGGCCGAGCACGGTCTGGATCCAGCCGGCGGACAGGTCTACGCGCAGCCCGCCGTTCAGGTCGTCGATGGTGACCTGCAGCAGGAAACCGGCGGCGTCGACGAAGCCTTGGGCGATGCGGCGCAGCAGGGAGCCGATCTCGTCGCCGAGAATATCCGCGATCCCCTCGATACGCGGCGTCGTTGCGGTGATGGTGGTCATGGCGCGCTCACCAGTGCGCCGTGGTGGTGTGGGTGATGAGACCCGGCATGATCGCCCCGTCGGATTCTGGGGTGCAGGGCGTGGGGCAGGGGCCGACTGCGATCATGAACACCAGCTGCGCGGTGCCGTTCCGGGTGTTGCGGGCAGCTGCCATCGCCACCCGCGGGTCGTCGGTGAGCCCGGACAGGTCGGAGGCGAACGTGGGCGCCCAGTCGGCGATCATGGCCGGGGTGAGGGCTGCCGAGAGTTTGACGACTTGGCTCGGGGAGAGCTTCACGCTGTAGTACTGGCCCTCCGCGGGGCAGGCGCCTTGGTCTGCCGCAAGTTTCGCGGCGCAGGTCGCGGCCAGTTTCTGCAGCGGCCGGTCGGCCGCGACACTCGCCGCGCCTCCTGCTGCGCGGGCAATGTTGACGGCGCCGATCCAATCGGTGGTCTTGTCGATGATCTCGACACCCGGTGTGGGGGCGGCTGTTTCGGCCTTATAGGACGCGGGGTCGGCGGTGAACGCCTCGGCTTGACCGGTCGACAGCCACGCGAGATACGTGTGGCCTGCGCCGAGTAGCAGCGCCCCGGCCAGCGCGACCAGGATCCCAGACTTTGCTCTCGCTGCGACGTGCGGCTGAGAGTGGGTGGACGCAAGCGCCCAGGTGGCGGAGCAGATAACGACCATGCCGACTGCGGCGGCCAGGCCCCACAGCACGGCCTGGCTGCCCAGCGAATCGAGTGCGGTCGTGCCGTCAGCCATGAACGGCGCGGCGGGCAGGTGACCGGTCATCGCGTGCCCCTGGTGTATTCCCAGTGCCAGGGCTCTTCCTGGCCGCGGCCAGGCTCGGCCCACTCGGGGTGCATGAACCCGAACCGTGCCGCGTTCGCGTTCAGCCACTTGTAGGTGGCGGTGGAGAACTCCATGCCGGCCCGGCCCGGCTCACACAGGTCCACAGCCAGGGCCCAGCCGTGATTCGACGTGCCGGGCACCGCCGCCAGCGTCGGCTTCTCAGCGTGAAGGCGCACTTGTACGTCGTAGCTGCGGTACGAGTCCGTGATGCACAGCGCCGAACCGGTCGCAGCCCGGTAGGCGGCAGCCATGCCGTCCCACGCTGTGGCGGCGTCGCAGCGGAGCAGCTGTCCGGCCGCCGACAGTGGACACATGGCGGTGGCGGGGATCTGCCCGTTCGAGAACCCGCCCCACGCACCGGCCGTCACACCATCCGACACGGCCGTATCGGCGGCGCAGAATGCGGCAATATCGAAGCCCGCCGGCTCAGCATCCGTGCTGTCACCGGGCTTGGCCGGTACGGCAGATCCCGTACTGCCTCCGAGGTCGGCGGCGATCTGGATGGCGGTTTGGTAGTTGGCGGCGTAGTTCGAGCCGTTGGAAAACGCGGAGTGCTGCACTTGCTGCGCCGCCGCCCACGGCGCCATCGTCTGCCAGCCGGTAATGGTTTCGAGCCGGTCGTAGAAAAGGCCAGCGGCGCCGGCCGGATCCATCCGCACCGAGGCCGGGCCCCACGAGTCGCGCTGCTGGAAAAGTCCCCGCGAATCCGGGCCGGCCGCGTCTCCGAAGCCGATATTCATGAGGGACGATTCCGTCAGCGCCGTCATCACCCCCACCACCGCGCCGTCGATGCCGAGACCGCGGGCGTCAGCAACCGAAACGATCGTCGCCGCGTTGCCGG
>CALCHX010000051.1 GCA_937906875.1 uncultured Gemmatimonadota bacterium
GCAAGGCGGATATCGTGAACGCGGCGCTGTCTGGTCGTGCATCGGTACGACTGTCGCTGGGCAACTCGGCTGGCGCGGCGGCGGATGCGGCGCAGGTACCCACCGCCTTCAAGTTCACCATGAAGTACGCGCCCGACGCTACTGCCCAGTACAACGCCATATTCTGGGCCGGCGCTGCCACACCGTATCGTGCGCACACTGTCTGGCGGACCAAGTACGACCAGTACTACACGGACACCAAGGATCCACGCGTGCCGTGGGCGCTCCATCCCAAGCAGGAATTTGGCGATGCGGCCGTGCTGGACCTGGGCAAGGTGCCCTTCCACCAGCAGCAGAAGTACACGGCCCGTGAATCACCGATCAACCTCTCCTCGGGTCGCGAGATGCGGCTTGTCGAGGCCGAGGCCAAGTTGCTGGCGGGCGACTACCCGGCCGCCATCACCCTCATCAATTCCCTCCGTACCTCGGTTGGCGTGCCGACAGTCTCGGCGGCCAACATCGATGAGGCGTGGGGTCTGCTCAAGCGTGAGCGCGGAATCGAACTCTGGCTCGAAGGTCGACGCCTGAACGACATCCGTCGCTGGGAGAAGGCAGGTACCCCGGGCGAGCTGGATCCGCTGGAGGTGCCCGGCGAGGCCTCCCGTCTGCTCCCGAACAGGTCGCTCTGTTACGCCATTCCGAAGACCGAGGTGGAGAGCAACCCGAATATCCGCTGATCGGGCGCACTGGCGCGCGGTTACCAAGCACTACACAGCCGTCAGCGGGTGCCGGCGCAGGGATACGAGCCCTGCGCCGGCACCCGCGTGCGCAGGCCATTCCGTCATGTCGCATTCCACCCCGTCATTCCGGCGAAGGCCGGAATCCATGCGTCACCCCGGCGAAAGCCGGGGCATTCCGGCGAAGGCCGGGATCCATGCGTCACCCCGGCGAAAGCCGGGGCATTCCGGCGAAGGCCGGGATCCATGCGTCATTCCAGCGAAGGCCGGGATCCATGCGTCATTCCGGCGAAGGCCGGAATCCATGTGTCATTCCGGCGAAGGTCGGAATCCATGTGTCATTCCGGCGAAGGCCGGGATCCATGTTCCGCTCGGGGTCATGGACCCCGGCTTTCGCCGGGGTGCCCCGGCTTTCGCCGGGGTGACGGGCCTCGTGCCGCCGACGGCCCTCGCCGGGGTGCCCCGGCTTTCGCCGGGGTGACGGCGGTGGTCAGTGCTGCCAGGCTCTGGAGTAGTTGCCGTACCCGAGCGAGTATCGCCCACGAACCTGATCAACCCTGAGAGTCATGCCTGTTCAGGCCAACCGGAGCTGTAAATGAAACGACGTGTTCCATGCAACCTGCTGCTGCTGCTGATCGCCGTCACGCTCGCACCCGGCGCGGTGGCGGCGCAAGCGCCCGCGCTCGGCAGCGAGACCCTGGCTGGGCTGACGCTCCGGAACATCGGTCCGGCCAACATGAGCGGCCGGATGGTCGACATGGAGGTGGTCGAGAGTGATCCGTACACCATGTACGTCGCATCCTCTACCGGCGGTGTCTGGAAGACCGGAAACAATGGCGTCACCTGGTGGCCGGTGTTCGAGAACGAAGGCACCCACTCCGTTGGCGCCATCACCCTGCACCAGCGCGATACCAACATCGTCTGGGTGGGAACGGGTGAGCGCGCCAACCGGCAGAGCAACTCGTGGGGCGACGGCGTATACAAGTCGACCGACGCCGGCCGCACGTGGACCAACATGGGACTCCGCGAGAGCCATCATGTGGGTCGCATCAGGCTCCATCCCGAGAACCCGGACGTGGTCTTCGTGGCCGCCATGGGTCACCTCTGGGGCCCCAACCGCGAGCGTGGCCTCTACAAGAGCACCGACGGCGGCCGGAACTGGCGCAATGTTCTCTTCGTGGACGAGAACACCGGCGTCGTGGACGTCGCGATCGATCACCAGGACCCGCGCATCATGTACGCAGCCAGCTACCAGCGGCAGCGGAAGCCCTTCGGATTCCACGGCGGCGGGCCGGGCTCGGCGCTCTGGAAGAGCACCGACGGCGGCGAGAACTGGCGCAAGCTCACCAACGGGCTTCCAGGCGGACCGTGGGGCCGCATCGGTATCGATATCTACCGTCAGCACACCGATACGGTCTACATCTCGCTCGAGAAGGGATACCGCTTCAATGCCTCCACGGCATATGTCAGGCGTGCCGGCGACGCCGGTGTCTTCCGCTCGACCGACAAGGGCGAGCACTGGGAGTTGATGAGCGACTGGAACCCGCGTCCGATGTACGCGAGCCAGATCCACGTGGATCCCAACAACTCCTGCATCGTCTACATGCAGAACAGCTTCTCGCGCTCCACTGACTGCGGAAGGACGTTCCGCTCGCTTCCCCAGACCCTCCACGGAGACGACCGGTTCCTCTGGATCGACCCGAACGATTCGCGGCACCTGGTGAAGCTGGACGACGGCGGCATCGGTATCTCGTATGACCGCGCCGAGAAGTGGCTGTATGTCAGCTCGTTGCCGGTGAGCCAGTGGTATCGCGTCGCGATGGACAACGCCAACCCCTACAACATCTACGGTGGGCTGCAGGACAACGGGAGCTGGGTGGGGCCGAATGCCACCTACCGCACCGAGGGCGTCCTCAACGAGGACTGGACGCGCACCGGCGGCGGCGACGGCTTCCTCTCCCTGCCTGATACGGTGGATGGCGACACCTTCTATTCCGAATCGCAGTACCTGGGACTGCTCAAGCGCAGCCTGAAGACCGGGCAGGCGCAGACCATCCGCCCCGGCGACCCGCAGGGCGCCATCGGCGCTCGGCGCAACTTTGACTGGTTCTTCGCTGGCGCCGAGGTGGGTGAGCTGGAGAACGCCATGGCGTCGGCCAACTGGGATGGTCCGTATACGATCTCACCGCACGACAACAAGGTGCTGTATGCCGGCACCGACCGCCTCTGGAAGAGTGTCGACGCCGGGCAGAGCTGGACCGACCTGGGCGACATGACCACGGGCGCCGATCGTCGTGAGCTGAAGATCATGGGTCAGGCAGTGGGCGACTCCGTGCCATCCATAGATGATGGAGCCCCGTACTGGCCCACGCTCTCCATCATCGCCGTATCTCCGCTGCGGGCGGGGCTGCTCTACGTGGGCACCGACGACGGTAGGGTGCGTAGCTCGAAGGACGGGGGTGCCACCTGGACAGATCTGCACGCCGGGGTGGGCGGTCTTCCTGCCGGAGCCTGGATCAACGGCATCGAACCGTCGGCTCACAGTCCCGAGCGCGTCTACCTGGTGGTCAACAACTACCGGGACGACGACTACGGCAACTATCTCTGGCGCTCCGACGACGCTGGCAACTCCTGGCGCGACATCACCGGTGACCTGCCGCCCGCGCGCGTGTTGCGGACGGTGCGCGAGGACCCCCGCAATCCCGATGTGCTCTGGCTGGGGAGCGAGCTGGGGCTATTCGTGACGGTGGACGGAGGCGCGCACTGGGTGGAGTTGAAGAACAACATGCCCACCCTGCCGTTCAACGACCTCCGGATCCACGCCCGGGACAACGACCTGGTGCTGGCCACGCACGGTCGCGGTGTCTGGATCCTGGACCAGGTGAATGCTATCCAGGAACTGACTCCGCAGGTCCTGGCCTCTCGCGCCCATCTCTTCACCATCCAGCCCGCGGAGCAGATCCGCTACCAGAGCGAGAAGGCGCACACCGGTGACATGTACTGGGCCGGTGAGAACCCACCGGCCGGTGCGATCATCGACTACTACCTGCGCACCCCGGCCAGCGACATGTCGCTGGTGGTGCTGGATGCAGCGGGCGCTGAAGTGACCCGTCTCACCCCAACCACCAATGCGGGCATCAATCGTGTCATCTGGAACCTGCGCCACGCGAGTATCGCGGGGGCGCCAGGCGGGCGATCGGGCGGGGCAGGGCCGTGGGTCGTTCCGGGCACATACACAGTTCGTATGACGGTGGACGGAGCATCACAGGACCAGAAGGTGGAGGTCCGCGAGGATCCGCGCGTCCAGGTACCGACTGCGGTCCGTCAGACGTGGACGGCGGACCTGATGCGCATAGCGGAGCTGTTGAATGGGGCCAACAGCGCCCTGGTCGCGGCGCGCGAGGCCAATGTTCCGGCCGACCGTGTGAGTCTTCTGACTGAACTGCGCTCACGTATCAACAGCCTGTACGGAGAGGTGAGCGCTTTCGTCGGTCCGCTCACCGCCGACCAGCGCGCCCAGTTCGACTACTACACCCGTAAGCTCGGGGAACTGGGGCGGTAGGCTGGGAAACCGGTCAGGTGCGCGTCGGCAGATAGCAGCGGTCGACGCGCGCAGGGCCCTCGACGTCGTGCGCCGTCGAGGGCGGTATCGGCAATACCGCCGTACCCGGCGTGCGCGCACGGCGTTCGACCAGGAAGGGCCCCGGACGACGATTGCCCGGGGCCCTTCCTTGTCGTCTGGCCGTACCGTCAGGGAACGGCCCCGGCGGCTCCGCTCCGCCGCGGATCGGCGCCCGCTGTCACCCGGCCATTCTCTATCCTGATCGCCGAGCCGTAGCCCATCCGCAGTTCGCCCAGCAGCGAGATCTTCTGGAGTCGGTAGCCGAGCGATTGCATGCGTTGCTCGACGTCGGGGGAGAAACCGTCCTCGATGAGCAACGTCGCCCTGCCGTCCGGTGCCCTTCCCGCAGGCATGAAGCGCGGCAGTTCCAACGCAGCTTGCGGGCCGAGCTTCTGGTCGATCATTCCGATCACCGTCTCGTAGACCGCCGAGGTGATCCAGGCATTGCCGGCCGCTCCGACGGCGAAGGCTGCGCGCCGGTTGGCACCGGAGCCGGTGAAGGCCACGGTGGGTGCGATCGTGCTTCCGTGCCGGGCGTATGGCAGGCGGGCACCGTACATGGTCGGGTCGCTGCCATAGGACCCGAGCTTGTCGTTGTAGAGGAAGCCGAGCCCCGGTGAGACGTAGAAGTTGCCTCCCCATGTCCCCAGCGTCTGCGTCACGCTCACCACGTTGCCGTCGCCGTCAGCGACGACGAATGCAGTCGTGCCGGTGGAGTGACAGGCAACCGCCGACCTGTAGCTGTCGTTGGGGTCGCAGGTGGCATGCTCGTCGCCGGTGCCGGTGCCGGTGCCGGTTCCGGGCCCGGCGCCCATGCCCAGCTGGGGCGCGTCGCTGTTCGCGCTGGCTGGTGGTGAGGCACAGGGGAGCGAGTCGCCGCGCAGAAGCTCGGCGGAGAGCGCACTGGACGGGTCAAAGCAGTTCCAGCGCGAACGCGCGACTTCCTTGCTCGTGAAGGGCAGCACGTCCACCGGCCAGAGTCCCGGATCGGCTATGCGTCCGCGGCTGGACGGAACCAGTTGCCAGGCGCTGACCATGGCGTGCAGCGTGGCCGCGTCCTCGGAGTAGGGCTTGGGGGACCGGAACTGCTCCAGCAGGTTGAGTTGTGCGGCGAGCGTCGCGCCGCCGGAGACGGGAGGTGCGCTGGAGTACAGGGTGTAGCCGCGATAGGTGGTACCCACGGCCTCACGTCTCACCGCGTAGTACCGGGCCATGTCCACCAGCGACATGACGTTTCCGTGGGACCGCAGGTCCGCGACCATGCGCTTCGCGACCGCACCCTTGTAGAATGCGTCGGCGCCACCACTGGCCACCTGTTCCAGCGTCCACTGCAGGTCCGGATTGCGCAGCGTGTCGCCCGCCTGCAGCGGCTGGCCATCGCGGAAGAACAGCTTCGTGGAGCCTGGATACTTGAGGAAGTGATCGCGTTCAGTGGCCAGGGTGGTGGCCAGCCCATCGCTCACCTCGTAGCCATCTCGTGCCGCGCGGATCGCTGGCTGGAGCAGGGTGGACCAGTCCAGCTTGCCGCTGCCGTGCTCCTTCCAGGCCAGGTACATCGCGGCGACCGTGCCGGGCACGATAGCCACCACCGGGCCCCCTCTGGGCAGGCGACCGTTGCTCAGAAGCGACGCGTTGTCCAGCGTGGCAGCCTCTGGTACCCGGGCCATGAACTCGATCACTTCGGGCTCCTGCATGCCGCGTTCGAACAGGACCAACTGGCCATAGCCGCCCATGCCGCTGGCGTCCGGTTCGACCACACCGAGCGCGAACGACACGGCCACGGCGGCGTCCACGACGTTGCCACCCTGACGGAAGATCTCCAGTCCGGCCTCGGTTGCCACGGGATGCGCGCTCGACACGGCGGCCCGTCCGGTCGCGCTCTCCCTGAGCGCCGGCCGTTCGCGCAGCATCTGGTGGATCACTCTCTCCAGCGCCTCGTCGTCTGCCGCGGCGAGCGCCCGAGGGCGGTAAGAGTCACGCAGCGTCTCCCACTTCGCCCGTCGAGCAGTGGCGCTGGAGCCCGAGTAATAGAGGTCCAGCGTGCGCGTCCAGGCGGCATCGAACGTCTGCGCGTTGTAGCGAGCGCGGTCGGCTACCGCTGGCAAGGTCAACGTCACCAACGACGGCGCTGGTGCCGGTGCGTCCACCAACCAGAGCCGGCCGGTGCTGGTGAACACATCCCCCACCTCGCGGTCGCCGAGGCGGTCCGGGTCACCGTTGTAGCCGAGGTCGCGGGGCGGCAGGCTGGCAAGGGCCAGCGTGCCGCCGTCCGGATTCCAGGCGGGGGTCGCGTACTGCTCCACGACGAGGTTGGCGTACTGTCCGTCCAGGCCTGTCACGTATACGGCGCCGCGCCCGGTGCCCACGGTGAAGGCAACCCGATCTCCGTCGGGCGCCCACGTCGGACGCTCGGCGGCCTGGTCCGCCACCAACACGCTGTCGCTCTCGGTCTTCTGGTCGGTGGCCACCGACCGGATGCGGAGCCGGTTCCCCTGCTCGCCCAGCGTGACGTAGGCCAGGCGGCTACCATCGGGCGAGAAGACCGGCCAACGCTCCGGGGCGGCGCCCTTGGTCAGTCGACGTTCGGAGCCATCCTGCTCGCGCACCCAGAGTCGCGCCGTGGCTCCGCGCCCGCGCACAAAAACTGTCCGGCCGTCGGCGGCCAGGGTGGGTTCGCCGTCCGGCTCGGCTGACGTCGTCAGCCGTTCCGGTTGGGCGTCGACGCTGGCCACGCGAACACGCCAGAGGTCGAAGTTGCCTGCTCGATCGGAAGAGAACGTCACCCAGTTGCCGTCGGCGCTCCACGCCGGCTGCCTGTCCCACGACGGTCCCGACGTCAACTGTAGCCACTGCGCGCCGGAGCCGGCCCTGTCCTGCACCCAGATGTCACCGCGCACGGCCACGGCCAGCCTGCCATCTCCGGCATAGGATGGGTCGCGCGCCCCCAGGACGGGCGAACTGTCCACGGTGGCGATGAATGTGCCGCTCACCGGCGACTGCTGAATCCGGGCGCCATGCGCCACGGTCACTGTGAAAACGGGCGCCACCACTGTCGTGGCCAACGGTACCACGCCGACCGAGGTTGCGACGAGTAGCGATATCAGGACATTCGGCATCGACACTGTACTTTCTCCTCGCTGGTAGCTGACCGGGCGCAACTGGTCAACAGTTCATCGCATCATGAAGTCCGGCCCCCGGACGCGCATCTGCGCCAGGGGGCCGAACGGGACTGGCTGATCTGACCGCAGGCGAAGGACTACTGGATAGCCTGCTCTGTCGCCGTGCTGTTGGCGAGGCCGTTGAAGAAGTACTTGAAGGTGCCATAAGGCTGGGCACGGTAGATGATCTCAGGCCCGAACAGGTAGAGCATTCCCTTGCCTACCGGCGCCTGGACCACTGCGGCACCTCCCTCCAGATACTTCTGACCCCACGCCCATCCGCTGCGCAGGGGCGTTGCGCTGTCGTACCACGCGACCCGCTTGATCCCCCTCGCCGCGGCGTCGGGGCCGAGTGCGAATACGGGAGAGTTGTTGAAGAAGACGTCGGTCCTCTCATTCATCCCGAACGCGATCGGCTGCGTGGTGTCCACGCGAGTCGCCAGGACAGAGCCCGGGATGTAATACTCCTCGCCCTTGAGCGGCGTGCCATCGGCATCCACCAGCTTGCTCCTGATCGGGAGCCCCAGGTACTGCGCGAGCGACGTCGAACTTCCGATGGTGAGGATAGTCCCACCGTCCTCCAGGAACTGCTTGAGTTGCGGCACGGTCTTCTCGGCCGTGATGCTCCCCAGTCTGTCGCGATACTCGGCCGGGATCGATTCCGGTGACGGCTGACGACCGCCAAAACCACGACCGCCGCCGCCGGGTGCACTGATCGCGCCGCCCACGAAGACAATCACGTCGTACTTGCTGTGCAGGTCACCGGCGTCGAACGTCTGTGGGTAGACGACGTCGAACGGAATCCCGTTCTGCTCCAGGATCCAGCGGGTCCAGCCCGACGGCATGGAACCGCCGTAGTTGTCCCACAGCGCGATCCGGGTGGGATTCATCTTCATCTGGACCCCCTCCGGCCTGGACGCGGCCGCCTCGAAGCTGACGCCGAGTTCGTTCGCCACCGCCTCCAGCCTGGCCTGCGTCTCGCTGCCGCCCGGGATGTAGTAGGTGCCGTCGGTCTTGAGGCGATACACAGTCTCGCCCTGGCCCATCAGCTTCACCACCGCCGCGTAGCCATCCACGTAGCTGGGCGAGAGCGTGTAGCCGGCCGATGCGCCGCTGGCTACAGTGCCGGCGGGCGGCTTGATGTTCCAGTCCGTGATCTTCTCGAAATTGCCGTCAAAGCCATCCAGGATACGGTCGAAGTCGATACCCATCTGGTATGCCAGCGTCCATCCTGCAGCGTCGTACGGCGGAATGGGCGGGCCACCCGGGTAGAGGAAGTCGTTCGGGTGATCCTGCGGCTCGAACATGTCTATGATGTGCGGCCGGAACGCCTGGGCCGTCTTGATGACGAGTGAACCGGCCGGGTACGTCTTGCCGCCCGCCTCGAACGGCTCGGAGGCGCGGAGCACGTCGATGCCGTTCTCGAGCATCGCGTTGATGAACCGGACCGCGGTCGGGAAGTCTGCCTGATCCGACGGCAGGACGTAGCCGCGTGCGTCGCGCGCAGCCGGGTCACGCATCATCGCCAGGTACTTCTTCGAATCCTCCACTCCGGGAGCGGAACGACTGATGCCCCCGACAGCCATCACACCAGAGCCACCGGCGGCCTGGGCGTCCCTGCGCATCGCTTCACGAGTGGCGTCGACACGGCTGGGGTATGTCGTCCAGCTATCCTCGCTACCGCGCTGGATGGAGTTGCGGCCCATCTGGTAGCGGTTGTAGAGGAAGGTGTCCTTGTAGCGCGACGCCAGGTCCAGCACGGCGTAGTTGGCCGTCACCGAGTAGTCGACCGAGTTGCGGAAGTGCCATGTCTGCGGCTCGATGGGCGCCGGCAGGTCGGCGTTCGGGAGCTGACGATCCGGCAGGAACGGGATCTCCATCGGCGTCGGGTTGCCGATGGTCTCCGTGAGCAGGCCGATCATGTTGTGGAAGTAGGTCACCGTGCGCAGCCCGCCATTCCACCAGGTGGAGTAGTTGGCTCCTCGGCGCATCGTCACGCCTGGCTTGCCCTCGGCTATGAAGCGGTTGTGCATCGCCGAACCCACCACGTCCAGTCCCGTCACGATGAGCGGATCGAAGACGTAGTTGAACGGGTCGCGGAAGGGCGGTGCGAACATCACCGTGCCGGTGGGGCCGGTCTGGTGATGGTTGTACATGATCTGCGGGTGCCATTCGTGGAAGAGCTGCCGGTTCATGTTCTCCGTTTCCGGCTGCGTCGACATGTAGAAGTCACGATTGTTGTCGTGCCCGATGTACTTCTGGTACAGGCGCGGGATGTCGCCGCTGTTGCGCTTGAGCGAATCCGGCTCGCGCATGTACCAGTCGGACACCAGCTCCATGCCGTCCGGATTGGCGTGGACGGCGAGGACGATCACATCGTCCAGGATCCGCTTCGTCTCGGCGTCATCGCGCGAGACGAGTTGGTAGATCGTCTCCGTGAGTTGCTGGGGACCGAGCACCTCGGTGGAGTGGAGACCACCGTCGATCCAGACGACTGCCTTCCCTTCGGCGGCGAGTTCGCGTGCCTGCTCGTCTGTCAGCCCCTCAGCCCTGGCGAGCTGCCCGGAGATTTCCCGGTAGCGCTCGAGCTTCGCATGGTTCTGCGGCGAGGTGATGATCGCCATGAGCTGCGGGCGTCCCTCAGCGGTCTTCCCGATCTCCACCACTTTCAGCCTGTCCGATTCGGAGTCCAGCTTGGTGATGAATTCGCTGTACTTCGTGTAGTTGGGCAGTACGTAGTCGGCACCGATCTGGTGGCCGAAGAACTGCTCGGGAGTGGTGACGTTGCCGGTGCTGCTCCCGCCCTGGCAGGAGGCCAGGATGAGGCTGGCCAGGAGCGCGGGTACGAGGGTACGACGGCCGTGTGCTGTGGGCATGAGCCCTCCGGTGTGCAGCAGGGAAGTGATGTCGGCGGCGAGTGGCACCCGTCGTCGACGCAGGCTTCTCCATGTGGACAGCGCTCCGGGTCTCTCACTTCCATGACGCCGTGACGTCATCATGTGAGAGACCGAAGCGAAGGGTGTTGGTCGGGACTGCCTAGCTTCCGGCTCGGCTCGCCAGTTGTCAAGCTCGCCGGCGGCCCGACCTCGATCAGGTTGTCAATCAGTACTACGTATGGTAAGGCCCGATGGTTGGTCCGGATCTGGCAATCATTCTGTTTCCTGCCTACGGGCCACCCCCTGAAACGGAGTTCATCGATGCCCTCGCTGCTGCCCTTCCTGGAACTCGGCGTGGCGACCGGGTTGCGGAGCATGATCGCCATATCCCGGTTGGCCGGGACGCTGGCTGCAGAAGGGGAGGGGGAGACGGAGGGGCGAATCGCCGGTGTGTTGTCACGGCCATGGGCGCGCGCCCTCTCGCTTGCGATGGCGGCCGGTGAGATGGTGGCCGACAAGCTACCCATGGTTCCCGACCGAACCGACCCGGGCCCGTTGGCTGGCCGCGCGGTCAACGCGGCCATAGCGGGCCACGTGCTGGCTACCCGGAGGGGAGAGCCGCGCGTCCTGGGCGTGCTGCTCGGAGCCGGCGGGGCGCTCCTCGGCGCACATGTCGGCTTCCGCGTCCGACGAGCACTCACCCGGCAGGCGGGCCTTCCCGACCTGCCGGTAGCCCTGTGCGAGGATGCCCTCGCCATCGCCCTCGTCCGCCACGCCCTGGCCGATTGGAGCGCGCGAGATGCCGGTGGTCGGGTAGCTCCGGCCGGATCACCGGGCTTCGCGCACCGGCGCTGACCACTCCACCGCCAACCGGCCCACTCCGGCACCTGCGCGAAGCCGTGGCGATCCCGCGACCACCAGACTCCCCGCCTCCATGAAGCCGCTCGATCCCGCGACGCTCCAACGTGCCCTCGACGACTACCCCCGGGTCATCGAACGCCAGGGGGTCGCTCGCCTGGCCGAGCTGGATGGCTGGTATCGCGAGGAACTGCCGGCACTCATCGCCGCCCGGGCCACGCCCCACATCACGCTTCCCGAACTGGTGCGGCTCACCGAGTGGAAGATGGCCCGTGGCGTCTGGCGGGCGCCCAATCTGGTGCTCGTGCGTGGGAACGCGCCGTCTGCCGTGGAAGAGACGAGCGCGCTGGCGCTGTCACTCATCCCGCACCCCACCAGCCCGGTGTCCGAGCTCTCGAAGCTGGCCGGTATAGGTCCAGCTACCGCGTCGGCGGTCGTGGCAGCGGCCGCGCCGGCCATCTATCCATTTCTCGACGAGCTCGTGGCGGCACAGTTCCCGGAACTGGGGCCGGTGAAGTGGACGCTGGGCTACTACGCTCGCTACTCGGAAGTACTGCGCGAAGCCGCCGCCCGCCTGGACGAGGGGTGGACGCCCGTGCGGCTGGAACGGGCAGTCTGGGCGCTGGTGGGCGGCAAGGCTGACGCCGGGAAATGAGGATCCCGCACGCTCCCGTCACGCGGGGTGTGAAATCCACCTGACCGCATGCGGGGCGCCTGATTGTGGAGAGAGGCGCGACCAATCCTGGCCGGTTCGCTCGGGTGGCGTCCCGGAGCTGGCCAACGGGTCGCACTTACTGAAATATCACCCTTCCAGGGCGTCCACGATAGCGTCGATGCCCGGCCAGCCATCGGCGCTGTAGCGGGCCAGCGTGCGCAGATAGTTCACGCCGTCCTCGCCGTGCCGCTCCTGTACGACCGCCGCCGCGCGGCTCACCGCCTCCGCGTCGGCGAATGGCTGGGTCAACTCCTCGTCCATCTTCCCGTTCTCGTGCTTCACTCCCGCTGCATCCAGAAAGGTGCTCTGGATGGCCGGCTCGAGCTCCACGTAGAGAAGCTGCAGCATTTCCAGCTCGTCGTGCGACGTCTCGGCGCCCAGGCGGACTATCTCCCTCGCCAGCCGCTCCGGCGGCCAGCTCATCAGCGTCACGGCGCGGAAACCGCCCTTCCCCACGAGGCGCTGTGCGTAGAGCGCCCGGGCGTCGCGATGAGCCTTGATGGCGTGCGTCAGCAGCTCCACGCGCCGTGCCGCGGGAAGGGATCTGTAAGGGTTGCGATTGGCCATGGCGGAATACTAGCAACCTGTCGTCCGGTAGCCCACAGGCCCACGCAGGGGAAGCGCGTGCGGGGTCCCGTCAAGCTTACCGCCCCAGGTGCAGGGGCCTAGCTTTAGCCACAGGTGCCCACGCCTCACGCGCTTCCGAGTGCTCCCTCCAGACCCGACCCTGCCGATGCGCCGCATCCCCGTCCGTCCCGTCCCCGCCCCCGTCCTCGCGCCCACCTCCCCGCTGGCCGTCAGGGCCCTCGCGCCCACCCCCCCGCTGGCCGTCAGGGCCCTCGCCGCCCTCGTCGCCCTCGCGCCCCGCGCCGCCCTCGCCGCCCTCGCGCCCCGCGCCGCCCTCGCCGCCCTCGCCGCCCTCGCGCCCCTCGTCATCCCGGCGAAAGCCGGGATCGCCCAACCGCGCCCGTTCGCCGAGGTGGTTCCTGCCGGAGCCACTTCCGAACGTGGACTGTTCGACGTCCACCGCGCTGGCAACAAGCTCTTCTTCGAGGTGCCGGATTCCCTCCTCGGCCGCGACATGATCATCATGTCGCGCTATGGACAGGTCCAGGACGGCCTCTCCCAGGTCGGAGCGAACATGACGCCGAACATCGTCGTGCGGTGGGAACGCCGGGGTGACCAGATGTACCTTCGTGCCGCCTCGCACCAGACGACGGCCGACGCCGGCAGTTCGCGCGCCATCGCCGTGACCCAGCAGAACTTCGCGCCCGTGCTCCAGTCCTTCGCCGTGGCCGCGCGTGGCGCCCGCAGCAGCGTCGTCGATGTCACCGAGCTCTACCTGGGCGAGCATCCGGCATTCACCCTGCCGCGCGGCCAGCGCACCCAGTTCGCCGTCCGCAAGTACGAGCGCGACCGGAGCTGGCTGGAGTTCGCCCGCACCTTCCCCACGAACGTCGAAGTGCGGGTGGTGCAGAGCTACACCGCCGACCAGCCGCCCTCCAACGCTCGCGGCGGCGCGCTCAGCTACGAGGTGAATCATTCCATGATCCTCCTCCCGGAGAAGCCGATGATGCCCCGCCTCTGGGACGAGCGGGTTGGCTTCAGCAGCATCGAGCGCACCGACTACTCCAGCGACTTCCAGGGTGTTCGCGCCGAGCGCTACATCCGCCGGTACCGGCTGGAGCCGAGCGATACCGCGGCCTTCCTGCGCGGGGAGCTGGTGGAGCCGGTGAAGCCGTGGGTCTGGTACATCGACCCGGCCACCCCCGAGAAGTGGGTGCCCTACATCGAGGCCGGCATCCTGGAATGGAACGGCGCCTTCGAGGACGCCGGCTTCAGGAACGCCATCCAGGTGCGCCGGGCCCCGACGCCCACCGAGGACCCCACCTTCTCCCTGCTCGACGCCCGTCACTCCGTCCTGCGCTACGTACCCACCACGGTCCGTTCGGCCAACTCCGGCGGCGACGTGGTGGATCCGCGCAGCGGCGAGGTGCTGCGTGCGCACACCAACATGTACGAGGCTGTCGCCGAGCGTATGCGCTGGCAGCTCCTGTCACAGGTGGCGACCGCGGCCGACGACAAGCGCTACCGTGATTCCCGCCTCCCCGACGACCTCATGGGCGAGGCGATCCGCTACGTGACATCGCACGAGACGGCGCACTCGGTGGGACTGCCGCACAACCAGCGAGCCAACTTCGTCTTCCCCATAGACTCCATCCGGAATCCCGATTTCGTGCGCCGCATGGGGCATTCCGGATCGTCAGTTGGACGGACGCGTTTCAACTATGCCGCGCAGCCTGGCGACGGAGTGCCGCCCGAGCGGCGGATGGGCGTCTGGGACCGTTTCGCCGTGTACTGGGGCTACCGTCCCATTCTCGACGCCACGACGCCGGAGGCCGAGACGGCCACCCTGCACAAGCTGGTCACCGAGCGGGCCGACAAGCCCTGGTTCCGCTTCGCCTCGGCGCAGTTCGGGATGGATGAGGAATGGGATCCATATCGCATGACCGAGGGGATAAGTGATGACCCCGTGGAAGCGGCCTCGCTGGGCATGAAGAACCTGAAGGTGATGGTCGACAGCCTGTTGCCGTGGCTCATGCGCGATGGCGATGACTACTACGAACTGGAGACGCACTACCTGCAGTCGTTGACGCAGTGGAACCGTTACGCCGAGCATGCCGCGGCAGCCGTGGGTGGCTCGTGGACCCACCACAAGCGCTACGGCGAGCCGGGCGTGGTCTATACGGCGGTGGAGCCCGAGTACCAGCGGAAGGCGATGAAGTTCATCGACGAGCAGGTCCTGGCCACGCCGACGTGGGCGCTGAACGCCGACGTGCTGCGCCGATTGGAACATGCCGGAGCGGTCGAGCGGATCAGGGCGTACCAGGAACTGGCGGTGCAGCGGCTGCTGAATCATGCGCGCATCGCGCGGATGATCGAGCATGAGACCTTCCATGGTGCCGCTACCTACACACCCACCCAGATGCTCGACGACGCGCGGGCCGCCGTCTGGCGCGACGCACGCTCGGGTCGCGCGGTGGACACCTACCGTCGCAACCTGCAACGAGCCTACATCGCACAGGCGCACCACCTGCTCAAGGTGGCTGACAATGATGGCTGGAGCCCGCCACGCTCGGGCGACCTGCGTGTGGGTAGCGACAACGACCCACGACTGAACGGAGAACTCAAGATCGTGCAGTCCGACATCCGGCCGTTGATCAGGGAGCAGCTCACCTTGCTGCGCGGCGAACTGCAGGCGACGCTGGGCCGTGGCGTGCAGGACCGCAATACGCGTATCCATCTGGAGGATGCCCTGATTCGACTCGACCAGGCGCTGGCGCCGTAACCGGCGTCCGGAGTCATTCACGCAGCGCTCTTCCGCCAGCGTCACATGCTCCAGTTGTCCGATCGACTCGCCATCGCGCGTACCGACCTCGCCATCGAGCGGACGCTGCTCGCCTACCTGCGAACAGCGCTCGCCATGGCGGCCGGCGGTGTCGCCCTGGTCGAGGTCTTCAGTTCGCCGGCGCTCGTCACCGTCGGCTGGGCGCTCATCCCACTCGGCCTGGCGGTGCTGGCCGTCGGCATCGCAAGATTCCGCCGGGCGCGACGAGTGTTGTTGTCGCTCGAGGCCAGCGCGCAGGCCGGTACTCCTCAACCCCCATGATCCCGCGACCCGGAGTCACGGGGTCATCCCGCAATGGTCACCGACAAACCGGAAGGGCCGAACGATGATCACGAACGAAACGGACATGCGACACCTGCGCCGGTGCATCGAACTGGCCACGGAGGCCCTGGAGGCGGGCGACGAGCCATTCGGTTCGGTGCTCACCGCAGCGGACGGCACTGTCCTCACGGAGGAGCGCAATCGGTCGAACACCGGTGATGCGACGCGCCACCCGGAGTTCGAGCTGGCGCGTTGGGCGGCCATGAACATGACGCCCGCGGCGCGCTCCACGGCCATCGTCTACACGTCGGGTGAGCACTGCCCCATGTGTTCTGCCGCCCACGGTTGGGTCGGGCTGGGGCGGATCATCTACATAAGCTCCTCGGCACAACTGGCCGGCTGGCTGGAGGAGATGGAAGCAGAGGCCTCACCGGTGCGGGCGATACCGATCGGTGAGGTGGTGCCGGGCATCCTGGTCGAGGGGCCGGTGCCGGAGCTGGACGACCAGGTGCGCGAACTGCATCGGCGGATGCACGGTCAGTCGTGAGCGAAGGGCGTCGATCAGCCGTTCATGTCCGGCCGTTGCCTACGAGGTGACCTCTGCTGCCCCCGGCGCGTACGTCCGTTCGACATAGTCCTCGAGGATGACCAGGAACTCCTCCACTATGTGGTCGCCCTTGAGCGTGGTCAGGAACTGGCCGTCCATGTAGACCGGTGCCTTGGGCTCCTCGAAGGTGCCGGGTAGGGAGATGCCCAGGTTGGCGTGCTTGCTCTCGCCCGGCCCGTTCACCACGCAACCCATCACCGCTACCTTCATCTCCACCACGCCGGGCCGCTCCTCGCGCCAGGCAGGCATCTGCTGCCGCAGGTAACCCTGGATGTCCTCGGCCATCTGCTGGAAGAAGGTGGACGTGGTGCGGCCACAGCCGGGACAGGCGGTGACCTGCGGGGCGAAGCTGCGCAGCTCCAGCGACTGCAGGATCTGCTGCGCCACCAGCACTTCCTCGGTGCGGTCGCCGCCCGGCTTCGGGGTCAGCGAGACGCGGATGGTGTCACCGATCCCCTCACTGAGCAGGATCGACAGCCCGGCACTGCTGGCCACGATCCCCTTCATCCCCATCCCCGCTTCGGTGAGCCCCACATGCAGTGGGTAGTCGCACCGGCTGGCCAGTCTCCGATAGACTTCCACCAGGTCGGGCACCTGCGAGATCTTGGCCGAGATGATGATCCGGTCGTGGGCCAGTCCTGTCTCCTCGGCCAGCGTCGCCGAGCGGAGCGCGCTCTCCAGCATCGCTTCCATGTAGACATCCTTCGCCTCGCGCGGGACCGCGGCAGCGGCGTTGGCGTCCATCATCTCCGTCAACAGGTCCTGGTCCAGCGAGCCCCAGTTGACGCCGATCCGCACCGGGCGGTCATTGTCCACCGCGACCTGGACGATGGCGCGGAAGTTCTCGTCCCGCCGCCGACTGCCCACATTGCCGGGATTGATGCGGTACTTGGCCAGCGCCCGGGCGCATTCCGGATGGCGCGTCAGCAACAGGTGCCCGTTGTAATGGAAGTCCCCGACGATGGGCACGTCGACGCCCTCGTCCGCCAGCCGCTGGACGATCTCCGGCACGGCCTCGGCGGCCGCGTCGTTGTTGACCGTCACACGCACCAGTTGCGAGCCGGCCCCGGCCAGCGCGGCCACCTGTGCCGCGGTAGCCGCCGCGTCGGCGGTATCTGTGTTGGTCATGGACTGCACGACCACGGGGTGAGCCGAGCCGATCGGCACGTTGCCCACGTGGGTCGTCACGGTCTGCCTGCGCTTGCCGAATGCCACGTCTGGAAGTTCCTGTACAGGGATGAGGTTCTTAAGGAAAGCTAACGGGATGGAGGGCTCGCCGGCCACGGACCGGGTGCCTCTCCGTCACCTGCCGGGGCAGCCGGGCTGTCACAACATGGGCGAACGTGTGATGTTCAGACCCAGCAGGCGCCCGGTTCATACCTTCGGCGGCCTGAACACACAACTTCCAACCCGTCATGACGGGACGAGCCATATGATGACTGACACGATTGCCGGAAAGGCCACCACGGGCTCGCGCGCCCTGCGACTGAAGGCCGCCACCCACGCGGCTCACGAACAGCTCGACAACTCGATCATGTCGAAGGAACCGTTCTCGGACCAGGAGCGTTATGGTCAGTTCCTGCAGGTTCAGTATCTCTTCCACAGGGATATCGCGGCGCTCTACGACGACCCCACGCTGGACGAATTGTTGCCGGACCTGAACGGACGCCGGCGGGTGGAACTCATCAGGCAGGATCTGGCGGATCTGCAACTACCGCTGCCCGCTGAGGACGGGGCCCCCGTCTTCACATCCGGCGTCCGGCCGGACCTGCCGACGGCGCTCGGTTGGCTCTATGTCGCGGAAGGTTCGAACCTCGGCGCGGCCATCCTGCTCAAGGAAGCGGCCAAGCTCGGCTACTCGGCGGATTCGGGCGCGCGGCATCTGGCAGGTGCACCGGAGGGGCGCGGTCTGCACTGGCGCACCTTCACGGCAGCGCTGGACGCGGTCCAGTTGTCCGACGACGAGGAGAGCCATGTGGTCGCCAGCGCGGAGATCGCCTTCCGGCGGGTCCAGCGGCTGGTCGAGACAGTGATGGTCTGACCCCTGGGCGGTGGGCAGTCTCGGGTGGCTGGGCAGCGCACGCGCTACCGAGCCAACTGCTGTTGTAAGCGGACTATTGTCAGGACGGCCCGAGACGTTTACATTTCTCGCGCCATATTGCCGTCCGTGCAGGCATTCGCGGTCCGGGGATCTGGCAGGTCCAACGCGGGGGGTCTCGGGTCCCGCGACGGTTTGTCCTGGGTGAGCGGTTCGCGCGATCAGCGTGCTCCGCTCTCCTGGCACATTGTGCTTCCTACAGGAGTTGCAGGAATGCGTACGACGGGCAAGGTGAAGTGGTTCAACGACGCGAAGGGTTTCGGGTTCATCACCCCCGATAGCGGTGCGAAGGATTGCTTCGTCCACTACAGCTCGATCCAGGGCGAGGGATTCAAGTCCCTGGCCGAGGGAGACGCGGTGGAATTCGATACGGTCGAAGGCGAGAAGGGGCCGGCGGCTGAGAACGTGATCAGAAGCTAGGAAAGAAGAGGGTAGAGGTGTGAGGGGGTGGGATCGGTTGTCTCACCCCTGCACTTCCCTCCTTCCCGTCAGCGGTTGCGAGCCAGTGCTCGTGAAAGAGGACTACCAATTGAGCGCGTGACCGTGCCAGCAGTTGCCAGCCAGTCCTCGTGCGGGATTGGCGCTGGACGCATCATCTGGTAGCTCGCGTTCTCACGATCGACCGGGCGGTCAGATCTCGCGTTTCGCGCGCTCCATCTGGGCGCGTACCGATTCCGGTCCCGTACCGCCCTCCACCTCGCGGCGAGCGACCGAGAATGCGGCTCCCAGCCAGTCCGGGGCGTCCTCGCCGAACAGCGGATGGGCTGCGCTGATGGTTGCCGGGGGGAGCGCGTCCAGTTCGCAGCCTCGCTGCTCGGCCTCGCGCACCAGCCCGCCCACCGCGCCGTGCGCCTCGCGGAAGCTCGCCCCCCGGGTCACCAGGTAGTCGGCGAGGTCGGTGGCCATCATCCCGCCGGTCACGGCCTCGCGCATCCGCTCGCGCTGGAATGTCAGCTCACCCAGCGTGCCGGCCACAGCGGGAAGGACCAGCAGCATGGTATCGACGGCGTCGAAGAGCACGCGCTTGTCGTCCTGCAGGTCCTTGTTGTAACCGCTCGGTAACCCCTTGAGCGTGGTCAGGAGAGCGACGAGGTCGCCGAGCAACCGGCCTCCGGAGCCGCGGGCGAGCTCCAGCGCGTCCGGGTTCCGCTTCTGCGGCATCATGCTGGAGCCGGTGCTGAAGCGGTCGCCGAAGCGGACGAAGCCGAACTCACTGCTGCCAAAGAGGATGAGGTCCTCGGCCAGGCGCGACAGGTGGGTCGCCGTGAGGGTCAGGGTGAAGAGGACCTCGGCCACGAAGTCGCGGTCGGCCACCGCGTCTATGCTGTTCGGAGTGACGGAGTGAAAACCCAGGCTCTCCTTGAGCAGGACGCGCGAGATGGGGAAGGCGCAGCCGGCGATCGCGCCCGCGCCCAGCGGCAGGACGGCCGCGCCGCGCGAAGCCTGGGTTAGCCGGCGCCGATCGCGCTGGAGCGGCCAGAAGTGCGACAGCAGCCAGTGCGCGGCGGAGACGGGCTGGGCGCGCTGGAGGTGGGTATAGGCAGGCATGATGGCGTCCTGCAGATCGCTTGCCCGTTCAACCATCACCTGCTGGAGCGCGGCCATCGCGCTGTCCAGGCGGCTGCAGGCATCCATCGTCCAGAGCCGGGTGGCGGTAGCCACCTGATCGTTGCGACTTCGCCCTGTGTGGAGCTTGGAGGCGACCGCTCCGACCTCCTCATGGAGGAGCCGGTCGATCATGGTATGGATGTCCTCGTCGCCTGCTTCGGGCTGGGCGCCGGCGGCGAGCCGTTCACCTACGCGGCCGAGTCCTGACTCGAGCGCTTCGTTCTCTTCAAGGGTGAGCACGCCGCCCTGCCAGAGTGCCATCGCCCATGCCCTGGACAACTGGATGTCAAAGGGCCAGAGCCGGAAGTCGGTGCCGATGGACCTGTTCAGTCGATCGAGCGCCTCGGCCGGGCCGGTCGCGAAGCGTCCGCCCCAGAGTTTGTGGGAGGAGGTTCCGGTGGTCATCTGGGATCTCTGGAGGTGGCTGGTGGGTCGGGAATGCGGGGCGCGTGGTGCGTCAGTCCGCAGTGGATCGGGTCTGGAGTGCAGCCGGACGGGCTATCGGGTGCTGGCTATCCGGCAAGATGCGAGCTGGCAATTCGTAGCGGCGGGCTGTGGGTTGGTGGCGGTGGAAGCTGCGATGAGGGCTGGGGCCGGGGTTGCGACTGACGCTGGAACTGCGATGGCTACTTCAACTGCTTCGGCTACTGACACTTCAGCTGCGACTGCAACCGGAACCGCAACCGCAACCGCAACCGCAACCGCAACCGCGTACTGCAACTGTAATTACAACCGGAACCGCAACTGCAAGAGCGACTGCAAGAGCGACTGCAAGAGCAACTGCAACAGCAACTGCAACTACAACTGCAACAGCAACAGCAACTGCAACTCCTAACGCAGAGGTCGCGGAGACGCAGAGGTCGCAGAGGTTGGGGTTCTGGTTGGAGGGTTGTGATGAGGGAGGGTGATGGAGTCAGGGGACGGTGGGCGCCGATTGGTGGCTGGTTTGCGTGTCTTGTGGGGGTGGAGCGGCTGGCATTGGTGCGGTCGGCACTGATGTGATGGGCACTGGTGTGGCGGGGGTAATTCTGGCGGTGCTGGAGTTGAAGGCGGGTGGTGACAGGGGGTGAACGACGACAGCAACTGCGTAGCTGTCTGCGCAGTTGCTGTCAGGAGTCAGCAGCGTTCCGGTGTCTTCTGAAGTCTGACGTCCGTAGGCTGCGGTTACGGACTCGGGCCGCTCATGCCGGATTCAGTCGGCGCCCACCAGGGTGACCGCGGACTCGGCGGCTGCTGCGGCGGCCGCGTCGGCGCGGGCGGTGAGTTCCTGATCCTTGAGAGCACGGACACGCTGCGGGAGCGCGAACAGGCGGATGAAGCCGGCTGCGTCGGACTGCTGGTAGACGTCGTCCTCACCGAAGGTGACGAAACGCTCATCGTACAGGGCCTGGTCGCTCTGGCGGCCAACGACCATCGCCGAACCCTTGTAGAGGCGAAGCGTCACGGTGCCCGAAACGCGACCCTGGACGACGTCGATGAAGGCGTCATGGGCCTCGCGCTCCGTCGTCCACCAGCGGCCTTCGTACACCAGGTCGGCGTAGCGCGGAGCCAGCAGGTCCTTGGCGGCCAGGGTCCGACGGTCGAGCACCAACTGCTCCAGTTCGCTCAACGCGGTGTAGAGAAGCGTACCACCCGGCGTCTCGTAGATACCGCGTGACTTCATCCCCACCATCCGGTCCTCCACGATGTCTGCCCGACCCACGCCGTGGCGGCCGGCGATCTCGTTGAGCAGCGTCAGCAGCGCGACACCGCCCAGGATGTCGCCGTTCACGGAGACTGGCGTCCCCTTGAAGAAGCCGATCGTCACTTCCTCCGGTGTGTCCGGGGCGAGCCGCGGGTCCACGGTGAGCATGAACAGGTCGTCGGGCGGCGCCACGTTCGGATCCTCGAGCATCCCGCCCTCGTGCGAGATGTGCCAGATGTTGCGGTCGCGCGAATAGATCTTGGCGGCCGTGGCGGTCACCGGGATCCTGCGCTCGGCGGCATACGCGATGGCGTCCTCCCGGCTGCGAATGTCCCACTCGCGCCACGGGGCAATCACCGGCAGGTCGGGAGCGAAAGCGGCGTACGTGAGCTCGAATCGCACCTGGTCGTTCCCCTTGCCCGTGCAACCATGCGCCAGCGCGTCAGCGCCTATGCGGCGGGCCACCTCGGCCTGCCGACGAGCGATGAGCGGGCGGCCCATGGAGGTGCCCAGGAGGTACTTGCGACCGTAAATGGCACCCGCGCGCAGCGTCGGCCAGATGAACTGCTCGACGTACTCCTCGCGCAGGTCCTCTATGTAGCACTCGTCGGCGCCGGAGGCCAGCGCCTTCTCGCGCACACCCTCCAACTCGTCGCCGCCCTGACCGATGTCGGCAGCTACACAGACGACACGCGCGTCATGATGCTCCTTGAGCCAGGGCACGATGATGGAGGTGTCGAGACCGCCGGAATAGGCGAGGACTATGGTAGGCATGAGGCATCGCTCGAAATGGGTAGATATTCAGTGACGATGCATATTTAGCGGTTTCCGGGCCGAATGCAAGTGGCGTGCGGGCATCTGGCGGGCGCCCCAGCGGCCGCCCATCACCCGGATTGACCCATCCCGTTCGCCCGGACGCGTCGCGCGTCGCCCCAGCGCCCGCCCAGGTCGAGAACTGACCTCCCCGCGCGCCCGTGATGCCGGCATGGACCTCGGCACGCTCAGAAATGCCTCCTGGCCTCCCCGCGCACGCCCGGGATGGCTGCGCGCGTCGGCGCGTCGGTCGAGCCGGGTGACGGGCCTCCCCGCGCACGCCCGGGATGGCTGCGCGCACGGTGTAGCCGGCCGCGATCGCGTCAGGCCTCCCCGCGCACGCCCGGGATGGCTGACGTTCCGGCCATCCCGAAATGAGGAGGCCGCCGCTCCCGCGCCTACCCTCAGCCGCCTCTCCCGCGCCTGCCCTCAGCCGCCGCCACCCTCCCCGGCCAGCGTCTTTATCCGCCGCGCCAATCTCTCCCGCGCCGCCGCCGAACGGCAGATGAGGAGGATGGTGTCGTCGCCGGCGATCGTGCCCACCACGTCGGGCCAGTCCTCCTCGTCGATCGCCTCGGCGATCGTCTGGGCGCCGCCGCGAAGGGTGTGCAGCACCAGCAGCTCCCCCACTCCGTCCACTCCGTTGAAGAGTTGTGGGAGAAGGTTGTCGAGCATCATCCGCTGACCGCCGTCGTCACCGTCGGTGAGGGCGTAACGCACTCCGGTGGCCGTGGGGATGCGAGCCAGCCGCAGCTCACGAAGGTCGCGCGAGAGTGTGGACTGTGTCACGTCCCAGCCGCGCTGCTTGAGCAGTCGGCGCAGCTCCTCCTGGCTTCCCACCTGCTTGCTGACCACTATCAGCCGGATCGCATCCTGGCGCTCTCGTTTGTTGGACATGGTGTGAGGATGCAGCCAGCGGCCGGGAGGAGCAAGGGCGACGAGGCGCCCGGATGGATCCCGTAACGTTCTCCCAGCTCCCGCGCTTCGCCAGATGGGCTGTGCCGGTAGCCGGAACAGCAACGCCCGGCCATTGACAGTCGGGGCATGCAAGAATATGCATTCAGAGTGCATAAGATTCCTGTTGGGGTCCTCGGGGCCAGCGGCTATGCGGGGCGCGAGCTCTGCGCCATCGTCAATTCCCACCCTGGGCTCGAGTTGGCCTTCGCCAGCGCGGGCAGCCAGGCGGGCCAGACGGCGCGGCTGGGCGATCGCGATGTCACCTTCGTGGCGTCGGACGATGCGCCGCTCGACCGTGCCGAGCTCGTCTTCAGCGCCCTGCCGCACGGCGCCTCGGCGCTCTGGGTGGCGCGGGCGCATAGCGCCGGCGCGCGCGTGGTGGACCTGAGCACCGACCTCAGGCCTGGCAACGACGTGTCACCGGCGGCGCTGGGCGGTCGCGTGCCGTACGGGTTGCCGGAGGCGCTCCGCGCCGGCCTGGACGGAGCCTCCGTGGTGGCCAACCCGGGCTGCTATCCGACGGCCATCCTGCTCGCCCTGCAGCCGCTCGCGGTGAGCGGAAGGGTGCTTGCTGGCGCCACGATCAACATCGCTGCCGCCAGCGGAGTCACCGGCGCCGGATACTCGGCGAAGCCGGAGCTCCTGTTCGGCGAGGTCACCGAGAACTACCGGCCTTACGGTGTCGGCAACGAGCATCGCCACCTGAACGAGATGCGCGCCATGATGGACGACTGGAAGGTGGACGCCGACCTCATCTTCACGCCGCACCTGCTGCCGGTAGCGCGGGGAATCCTGGCGACGATCACCGTACCGCTCGCCGAGCCGCTCGCCGAGGGGGTGGATCCGGCGGGACTGTGGCGGGAGTTCTACGCCGGCGAGCCGTTCGTGGAGATCACTGACGCCCTTCCCGAGTTGCGCGACGTGGTGCGGCGAAACGTCGTACGGATCGCCGTTCGCCGGGCGGCCCACCTGCGGACGCCCACCCTGATCGTCATCGCGGCCATCGACAACCTGGTGAAGGGGGCGGCCGGCCAGGCGGTCCAGAACGCCAACATCCTGCTCGGGCTGCCCGAACCGACCGGGTTGGCGCTGTGAGCACGACGGCAGGGGGAGCGACGGCACCGACTGGCGGAGCGTCGGAGACGGTGGAGCGGCTGGTCGTCAAGCTGGGTGGCCGGGTGCAGCAGGACCCCCGGCTGCCCGGAATGTTGGCGGCGCTGGCGTCGGCCCGGCCGGGCGCGCTCTGCATCGTTCACGGCGGTGGCGACGAGATCAGCAACCTCCAGCGAGCGATGGGAATCGAGCCGTCGTTCGTCCATGGACGCCGGGTGACGAGCATCCAGGACATCGCGCTGGTGCGCATGGCGCTCTCCGGCACGAGCAACAAGCGTCTGGTGAGCGCGCTCGTCAGTGCTGGTGCGCGCGCGGTAGGTATCTCCGGCGAGGATGCCGGGCTGCTCGTGGCGCGGGTGACGGACCCGGCGATGGGTCGGGTGGGACGCGTGGAGAGGGTCGACACGAGGCTCATCGAGGTGCTCGTCGCCGACGGTTACCTGCCAGTGATCTCGCCGGTGGCCCGGGATAGCGAGTCGGCGAATGGTTCCGCCCTCAACGTCAATGGCGACGACGCGGCGGCGGCGATCGCCGCTGCTTTCGGGGCGGCCGAGATTCTCTTCCTGGCGGACGTGGACGGCGTGCTGGACGATGGGGCGGTAGTCCCCGAGCTGGACAGTGACCAGGCGCGCGCACTTGTGGATCGTGGCGTCGCGGTAGGGGGGATGGCGGCCAAGCTGGACGCTGCGCAGGCGGCATTGGCCGCCGGGGTTGGCCGGGCCCGCATTGGCGGGCTGGAGTCCCTGGGCGACAGTGCCCTGGGCACACAGATCACCATGGCTCAGGCAATTGCGTGAGCCAGTCGTACTCAGAGGTTCACACCGATGGCAACGCTGGTCAGCCCGGAAATCCGTCAGGCATCTGCCGTGACGTCTGACAAGTCGAGCTCCGCGACCGCTCAGGTTGTCGCCGCTGCTGGCGACGCCCTGCTCCCGGTCTATCGTCGGGCGCCGTTCGAGATCGTGCGCGGCGCAGGAGTGGAGCTGTTCGACGCCGACGGCCGTGCCTACCTGGACTTCACCAGCGGCATTGCCGTCAACGCGCTCGGCTATGGAGATCCGGGTCTCACCGCGGCACTTCACGCGGCTGCCGACGGCCTGATCCATGTCTCGAACCTCTTCCGCACCGCACCGGGTGAGGAGTTGGCGGCCAGGCTGGTGGAACTCTCCTTTGCCGACAGCGTCTTCTTCTGCAATTCGGGGGCAGAGGCCAACGAGGGGGCGTTCAAGGTCGCCCGGCGGTGGGGGCGGGCACGCGGCGGCACGGCCAAGCACGGCATCGTTGCCCTGCGCGGCGCCTTTCACGGCCGGCTATCGGCCACCCTCGCGGCCACCGACCGGCCGCAGTACCGGCTTCCCTTCCGGCCGCTGGCCGGCGGAATCTCGATCCACGAGCGTGACATCACGGAGCTGTCGGCGGTGCTGGATGCGGAGACGACTGCCGCCGTCATCCTCGAGCCGGTGCAGGGAGAGGGCGGAGTGAGGGTGCTGGACGCCGGTTTCCTGCACGAGCTGCGGGCGCTCACGCGTGAGCGGGACATCCTGCTCATCTACGACGAGATCCAGTGCGGCCTCGGCCGGACGGGGACCGTCTTTGCCTACGAGCACAGCGGCGTGGAGCCGGACATCCTGACGCTGGCCAAGCCGCTTGCGGGAGGGCTGCCGATGGGAGCGATCCTGATGACCGCCGAGGCTGCGTCAACGATGCAGCCGGGCGACCACGGCTCGACCTTTGGCGGTGGTCCCTTTGTGGCCTCGGTGGCCAACCACGTGGTGGGGCGGTTGAGCGATCCGTCGCTACTGGCCCATGTGACGCGCGAGGGGGAGTGGCTGGGCGAGCAGTTGATGGGCATGGCCGAGCGAACGGGCAAGCTGCGTGCGGTCCGCGGCCTGGGCTTCATCTGGGGGGTGGACGTGCACGAGAAGGCGGGGAACGTGGTGGGCCGGGCACGCGATGCAGGGCTTCTGCTCGTGAGCGCTGGCGACTACACGGTCAGGCTTCTGCCGCCGCTGGTGGCGACCAGGGCCGAGCTGGCGCGAGGGCTGGAGCTGCTGGAAGCTGCCCTGGCGTGACGTGGCTCGCATTTCAAGTCTGCCGGTCCGCGTCGATGGCCCATAGCTTGCCACCCGCAAGCACTCACCGGCATCACGCACTGGAAGATTCCAGGTGCCGGGAGCCGCACGAGGTCAGCGCGTAGGGCAGGCTCGTGCGCGAACCACCATGCAAGAGGAGTGAAACATGAAGCGGATACTTGGTGCGATCACGGTACTTTCGTTTGCCATGGTCGCCGTGTCTTCCAGCGCCGATGCGCAGCAGATGGGCGGTACCCGCAGTGTGAACTTCGGCATCGCCGCCGGTGCCAGCTTCCCGACGGGCACCTACGGCGACTTCTACGACGCGGGCTTCAACGTCATGGGAACGCTCGGTATGCAGCCAGCAGCCATGCCGCTGGGCCTGCGCTTCGACCTCGCGTACAACAACCTTGGCGCCAAGGTCGGGAAGGACCTGAAGGTCATTTCGGGTACGGCCAACGCGGTCCTCACGACGTCCAACATGAGCGGTGTGAAGCCATACGTCATCGGAGGCATCGGGCTCTACAACGCCAAGTCCAGCGGCGACGGTGAGACCAAGTTCGGCCTCAACGCTGGTGGCGGTATCGAATTCGTCCTCAGCGGATTCAACACCTACGTCGAAGCGCGCTACCACAGCGTATTCACCGAGGGTGACAACCTGAACTACATCCCGCTGGTCTTCGGCATCAAGTTCTGAGCCCTGACGTAGCAGGATGCTGGTTGGCGGGGCGGTGGATTCCTGATCCACCGCCCCGCTTCTGTCGTCCTGAGACTCTCTCCGAGCTGCGGTTGGGATGGAGAAATCACTTCATTTGACGGGATTTGCAGGATTGAGCGACAGCGTTCGATGGGCGTGGACGGTTCTCCGGCACAGCCGGGCGTCGACGGTAGGTGTGTGGGTGACTCCGCCGGATCCAGGGGCCCCGAGGCCGAGCACATGATCCTGGGACCGGGACCCACGAAGACTTACCACACCCTCGGCATACACCCGACCCGGACAGCATCGCCGGGGAGCAGCCCGTCAATCCAGGCAACCCCGTAAACCCGTCAAATCAGCTACCGGTGGCCATGGGACGTGCTCCCGGCCCCGGCGAGTCTCCTGATTGCACAAGGATCAGGCTGAAATCGCATGGCTCACTCCAGGCCGCTGCGGACGAACAGGGTGGCCAGCGACAGTGACACCAGCGCGATGACACCCAGCGGCCAGGTGTTGGCGATGATGTCCGACGCCGGCATCGCCTTCAGGAAGGTGCCCTGGACGACGACGAGGAAGTGCGTGAGCGGAATGCCCTGCGCCATCCACTGCAGCACCACAGGCATGTTCTCCACCGGTGTGGCAAAGCCGGACATCAATACTGCCGGGACGCCGATGGCGGAAGCGCCCAGGATTGCCTGCTGTTGCGTTGCCGAGACCGCGGAGACCATCAGGCCAATGCCGACCACGGACAGGATGAACAACAGGAGACTGGGCAACAACCACCAGAACGAGCCCTGAAAGGGGATCCTGAAGATGAACGCCGATGCCGCGATCATCATCAGTCCGAGCACCACGCCGACCGCCAGTGCGGGCATGGTCTTGGCCACAATGATCTCCAACGTGGTGGTCGGCGATACCAGCAACTGGTCAAAGGTGCCAAGTTCGCGTTCGCGTGCGATCGACAACGCGGTGATCATCAGGGCGCTGAAGAAGACGAGAATTCCCGCCAGCGCTGGCACGACGAACCAGCGATAGACCAGGTTGGGATTGAACCAGTGACGTACGCCGACAGCGGATTCATGGAGCAGGGCCCTCCGGGCGGCGGCACCGACGTCGGCCGCGATGAGGCTCAGATAGCCAACCGTGATCTGACCCGCATTGCTGCGCCGACCGTCGACGATCACCTGTACCTTCGCCGTGCGTCCGGCGATGATATTGCGAGAGAAATCCTGCGGGATGTCGAGCGCGGCGATCACCCTGCGTCGGTTGATCAGTTGGCGCAACTCGTCGCGGCTGCGCACGGTGTACAACCTGTCCACGAAATCGGCGGCGCCGACCCGTGCCACGAGTTCATGCGACCACTGGCCGGCATCGTGGTTGTAGACAGCCATGTCGGCGTTACGCACCTCCAGGGTAGCGGCGAAGGCGAAGATCAATAGCTGCATGAGTGGCGGCGCGAATACGAGCAGGCGACTGCGAGGATCGCGCAGGAGGCTCAGAATCTCCTTCACGATCTGCGCGCGAAGGCGAGTAGCGGAGAAGTCCCCGAACTGACGGCGCATGGTTCAGGGCTCCAGATTCTTGTGGGTCCTGCTTCTGGCGATGGCGAAGAAGAGCAGGCCGATCGCCGCCATCGCTGCCAGGTCAGGGATGAATACCGCCCAGACGTCGCCGGCCAGAAACACCGTCTGCAGCGACGAGACGAAGTAGCGCGCCGGAACCAGGTAGGTGATCGCCCGGATCGACAGTGGCATCGCATCGATCTCGAAGAAGAAGCCGGAGAGCAGAAAGGCTGGCAGGAAGCCGGAGAACAGCGCGATCTGCGACGCAAGGAACTGATTCCGGGTAACCGACGAGATCAGCAATCCCTGGCCGAGCGCTGGGATCAGGAAGACTGCCGACAACGTCATCAGTGCCAGCACCGAGCCTCTCAGCGGCACGTGGAATACAAGGATCGCAAGCGCCGCCGAGCCCAGCGTCGCGATCATGCCCAGCACGAAATAGGGCAGCAGTTTGCCGATCAGGATCTCCACCACCGACGCCGGAGTCGACATGACGGCCTCCATCGTTCCCCGCTCCCATTCGCGCGCCACCACCAGCGCCGTCATCATCGTGCCGATGATCGTCATCACGATGGCGATGGCGCCGGGTACGAGCGCACGGCGGCTCTCGAGTTCGGGGTTGAACCAGTAGCGTGGCTCCAACTCGATGGCCGATATCGGAGCTCCGCCACTGCGGCTGATGGCCCAGTTCTGCACAACACCCTGCGCATAGTTGGCGACAAAGGTGGCCGTGTTGGGTTGCGAGCCGTCGGTGATGACCTGCAGCAATGGTTGCGGCACTCGGGACGCCAGGCGGCGTTCGAAATCCTGGGGAATCACTACGAAGCCGCGCAGTTCGCCCGACACCACCTGAGCGGCGACCTCGCGGCGGTCGCGCGCCGGCGTCACCTTCAGGTAGCGGGTGCCGGAGAACGCGGCAGCCAGTGACTGTGCGGATGCGCCATCGGATTCCAGCACCACGCCGATCCGCACCTCGCGGACATCCAGCGATACGGCATAGGCGAACAGGAAGAGCAAGACGGCCGGCAGTACGAAGGCGACCAGGATGGTGGATGGATCGCGCATCGCCTGCAGGCTTTCCTTGCGGACAAGTGCCATCAGGCGACGCCTGTCGAACTTCCGGCTGGCGCGTTTCCCGGGCGTCGCGCCCGTGCGAGGGGCTGGGGGTTGGCCGCTCATGCCGCGCCCTTCGCGTCCATTCCTGCCTGATCTCTCCCTTCTGCCGACTCCACCAGGTCGATGAAGGCATCCTCCATGGTCGGATCGGGATGCCTGTCGCTACGCGAATCGCGCTTGAGGGCGTCGGGCGTGTCGAGCGCAATCAGCCTGGCGTTGTACATCATGGCCACGCGGTCGCAGTACTCGGCTTCATCCATGAAATGGGTGGTGACCATCACCGTCACACCCTTCCGAGCCAGACCGTTGATGTGCGTCCAGAACTCGCGCCGGGTTATCGGATCCACGCCCGATGTCGGCTCGTCCAGGAACAGCACCGGCGGACGGTGCATCAGGGCACAGGCCAGCGCCAGGCGCTGCTTGAAGCCCAGTGGCAGCGAGTCCGGCGAGGTGCCCAGGTACTGCTGCAGATCAAAGGTCTCGATCATCTCGTTCACGCGCGAACGCCTGGTGGCGCCGTCCAGCCCGTAGACGCCGGCCGAGAACTCGAGGTTCTGACGAACCGACAGCAGCCCGTACAGGGAGAACTTCTGCGCCATGTATCCGAGCCTGCCCTTTGCCGCGCCCGTGGCACGGCGCAGGTCATGGCCCACCACCTGTGCCCCGCCTTCGGTTGGCTTCTGCAGTCCGCAGAGCATCTTGAATGTCGTCGACTTGCCGGCTCCGTTGGGGCCGAGCAGGCCGAAGATCTCGCCCTTGCGCACCTCGAAGCTCACGTTGTCGGTCGCCGTGAAGTCGCCAAAGCGCCTGGTCAGGTTCCGGCAGGAGACGGCGATGTCCGAATCGAGCTCCACCGGCTCCATACGCTCGGCCAACGCCGAGGTACCGCCGGGTCCGCCGCCGAGCAGATCGATGAAGGCGTCCTCGAAGCGCGGCTGTACGGGTTCCACCGTCGCGCCCACCGAGCCGGCCAGCGTGTCGATCTCCTCGCGTAGAACGTCCTGGCGTAGCACGACACGCACGGCGTCGCCCTGGATCACGCCGTCGCCGACGCTGGCGAGGTCCAGCGCCCGCGACAGCAGAGTGCGGCGCTCGTCTCCGGCCCCGGTCAGGCGGAAGCTGCGCTGCTTCAAGCGGCCGGTGAGTTCTTGCGGCGGACCGTCGAACTCGAGCCTGCCTTCGTTGAGCAACAGCACACACTCGCAGCGCTCGGCTTCGTCGAGGTATGCCGTCAACCAGACCACGGCCATGCCGTCGTCGGTCAGCGCCTGCACCATGCGCCACAGGTCCTGGCGGCTCACCGGATCGACGCCCACGCTGGGCTCGTCCAGCAGCAACACCCTGGGCCTTGCCATGAGCGCGCAGGCGAGACCGAGCTTCTGCTTCATGCCGCCGGAGAGCTTGCCAGCCAGCCGCATGGTGAACGGTCCGAGTCGAGTGAAATCGAGCAGGCTCGCGAAGAGGTCCCCGTGCTGATCTGCATCCAGGCCGCGCAACTGCGCGTACAGGCGCAGGTTCTCCATCACCGACAGATCCTCGTAGAGGCCGAACCGTTGCGGCATGTAGCCGCTGGCGATATGGATTGCGTCGTTGTCCCTCACGACATCAAAGCCGGCCAGCGTGACATGACCGCCGTCCGGAACCAGCAGCCCGGTCATGATCCGCATGAGGGTGGTCTTGCCGGCGCCATCCGGTCTCACGAGGCCGGTCAGGCGGCCGTAACGGATCCCGGCACTGAGACCGCGTAGCGCTTCCACCTCGCCGAACTGCTTGGTGACATTGTCGATGACCACGGCAACGTCCTGGTCAGGTGTGCGTCCGCTGTCGGGAGTGGGACGCGTGCTCATCTCATGGCCTGCGAGGTCGTTCGTCACCCGCCCCCCTGCTGTCGTCGACATCGATCGTCACCGGCATGCCCTGACGCAGACGCTGGTCGGCGTCGGTAACCACGATGCGCAGCCGGTAGACCAGGTCCGTGCGCAGGTCGGTGGTCTCGACTGTTTTGGGGGTGAACTCCGCGCGCGGCGAGATGAAGCCGATCTGGCCGTGGTAGCTCCTGCCCGGGGAATCCGTATGCACCTGTACCCTTGTGCCCGGCGCGATGCGGCCGAGGTCCGGCTCGCTGACATATGCACGCACATGGACCGGATCGCGCAGGCTCAGGCTGTACACCGGGGTACCGCTGGCCACCATGCTGCCAGGCTCGCGCACCCGGGCGATCACGGTGGCGTTGCTCGGTGCCAGGAGATCCGTGTCCGCGAGGGTGGTGCGAGCCTGGGCCAGAGCCGACTCGGCCGCCGCTACCCGCGCCTCGCCGGCGGCTATGTCCTCACTGCGGAATCCGGCCGAGGCGAGCGACAGGGCCGCACGCGTGGCAGCCAGGTTGGCGGCTGCCTGGTCGTGCGCGGTGCGTGCGGCATCGAGCGTGCTCTGGCTGATTGCTCCCGCCTCGAACAGGGGGCTCTGGCGCTGGAGGTTGCGCTCCGACTCGTCGAGGGAGAGCTGCGCGTGCCGCACCTTCTCCTGGGCCTGCGCGATATCCTGCCGACGGTTGCCGCTACGCAGTTTGTCCAGTTCGGCCCCGCGCTTACCTGTGCCTCGGCAGCGATCACCTGCTCGCGATAGGGCGTATCCTCGAGTCGAGCCATGACGGCGCCGACGGTGACGGTGTCGCCCTCGTCGAACGACATGCTGAGGACACGGCCGGGTTGGCGGAAGGAGAGTTCCACCTCGCGGATGTCCACGTTGCCGTAGAGTCGCAACGCGTCGTCACGGTCGCGGTCGCGTACCAGCCAGAACCAGAACAGGGCAGCGATTGCAAACGCGACAATGGCGAGTACGACCCAGCGCGTTCTGCCGCGGGGAGTGGCTGTGGTCTTCATGCGCGGGCTTCCGCCCCGGATTCCGCGGGCTTCCGCCCCGGATTCAGTCATGTGCCCTCCTCGCGGCTCATCCGGACCTGCTTCGGGTTTTCGTGACTACCGCTGCACGGCTGACGGTTCACTCAAGTGCAATCGGCAGGGTCGGCAAGTGGGAGTACGTGAACTGCCTGGCACTCAGCACATCGCTGCGCCGGCTCGATTCGAGCAGTACGGCCGCGCGTTCCGGCTCCCCGACACGGTGGTGAACGGGAGTGGCCGGAGCGCTCAGCCGCCGAAGGCGCCGCGGCGAAGGGTTGTAACGGCCTGCTGCCTTTGGCTTTCCTCCAATCGCGGGATGCATGCCGCGCCTATCGGCAAGCATTGGCAGCTACGGACAGTCGCTGCTCCGGTGAGGTACTGACAACGCAAAGCTTCGGAGCCGGCGCTCCGTCCCCGCTTCAGACAACGACCTCAGGACGAGGGTCAACAGGCGTTCCCGGATTCTCGACCGCGGCGCGGTCGGGCCGAGACTGGACCGCGATGGTCGCCCTGCCACGACACGTTATGAGAGGGCGGTCAGATGACGGGATGTGTGGGGTAGCTCTGCCGGGTCCACGAGTTTCGGCTCGCGCCCACGAAGTCGAGGTCGCGACCCCAAAAGTACACGGCGCCTTCGGATACATCCCGACTTGGCCACCGCCGCCGATGAGTAGCCCGTCGATCCCGTCCATCCCGCTAATCCCGTCAGATCAGCTACCGATGGCGCTGCGGCATCCTCCCGTCGACGGCAAGTCTCTGGTTTGACGGGGCTTACGGAACGACACTGCTGGCTCAGGCATTCGACCACCCTGTGTGATCACTGTCCGCTGGCCAGGGGAATCCCTGTCAGCATGACGGCCCGAATGTCGCTTGAAGTTGACTCCGACGGGTATCATGAGGTCTTGCCGGAAGGATCTCGCCGTGGAGCTCCGTGGGATCCGCACGAACGAGCGACAGGCGCCACGCGACACATGGAACGGGATTGGCGACTGACATGTCGCGCTCGATATCAACGGTCATCCATCCGTCACAACCACCACCAGCATCCGCTGTCCAGTTCAGGAGAGAGTGAATGAAGCGCAGGAATGTGATACTCGTCGGCCTCTGCGTGGCCGTCGCCGGAGTTGCGCCGGAGGCCGGGGCACAGAGCCTGAGCGCCGTGCGGACGACCGACTTCGGCATTGCCGTGGGCGCTGCCTTCCCCGTGGGAGATAGACTCAGGGGACCGCAGCCGTTCACGGGGGCGGAGAGCCCAGCGAAACTGGATGTGGCCGGCGGCGCCAGTACGGGCTTTACCGTTGCTGCCTCTATGGGCATCAGGCCTGTGAACTCCCCCGTTGGCTACAGGCTGGAGGCGCAGTACACGCGCTTCGGGCTGGAGCCTGAGGCCCGATTTGGACCAGGTGGTGCTCCGGAGACGGCCGAGGGGCACGTGAGCAGCCTGAGCGGCACGGGGAACATCATTCTGGTGGTGCCCCTGCCCAGCCCGCTCCGGCCCTACCTGATCGGGGGAGCAGGAGCGTATCTGCTCACCAGTGATATCACCCAGGAGCCGAACAGCACCTTCGGAGCTCAGAGTCAGACGAAGTTCGGCCTGAACGGCGGAGTCGGGGTAGAGGTGATTATCGGTCGGCTGCGGAGCTTCGTCGAGGCGCGCTACCACAGCGTGTTCACCGAGGGGCAGAACGCCAGCTTCATCCCGATCACGGTCGGCCTGAAGTTCTGATCGGCGACGGTGGGCGCGAGGGCAGGTTCAGACGCGCCACGGTAGGGGGTCACTCAACCGGCCCCACGTTGGCGGGCTTCGCTCACCCACGAGGTTTCGCGGCCCGGAACAGGGGGGGCCAGGGTCGACCGGAAACGAAAAGACCCCGGTGTGCTCTGCAGCACATCGGGGTCTTTCTGTCAGTCAGCAAGCTTCGCGAATCAATAGTGTGTTGCTGCAGCCATAATGGCCTGTTTCTGTCGTCATGCTGTTGCGACCTGCTGCCTGACTATGCGGATTCTCACGGCAGGGTGAAGAACGACAGGCCCGCGGTCAGGTTGAGGATCGTCGCGGAATCCTTGAAGTCGTAGCCCATTGCTGCCTCGAAGCGGGTGGAGATGCGCTCGCGCCAGGGCACCTTGATGCCCAGTCCGCCACCGAGCTGGAACTGCGTCCTGCTCGTGGGAGAGTTGATGTAGTTGACCTCGGCGAACGGGCGCACATATGCCTGGCTGGCGGCGCGGTTCTGCGTGAGATGATAGAGCATGCCGGTGCCGAAACCGATCGTCGTCACCCCGTCCCGACCGCTGAACTTGTTGTAGTTCAGTGAGCCGTAGGGCTCCACGGAAACCCGCGGCGACCGGAAGAAGCCGACCCGAAGGCGCTGGGCGGGCAGGTTGAACGACGTGTACGAGCCGCCGCTGAGGCCGAACTGGACGCCGGCGTCGAAGCCGAACTCCTTGGTGCTCTCGATCGACTGGGCGTCGCCTCGTACAGGTGCGACGGCGAGCAGACAGGCCGCCATTGCGGCGATACCGAACCTGACACTGATCATGGGATTCTATCCTTGAGGGTAGCTGACGCTCCGACGTACCCTGCCGTATGAGGGCAGGGGTGACGGCGCGGAGCTTACGGGTTGCTGCCGTCTGCGCTGTCCCGTGCAAGGTCGACGCCACCAGCCAGACGAAGGGGATCCTCGACGCCCGCCCCTTCAGGCCATACTATGATGGTGGGCGTTGCGCCTCCCAGCCCCGTTCGCCCGGGCACCGCTCTGTCAGACAGCGCCCGGGCACTGTCTCCCCGGTCCACGTTCGGATGCCATCCTTCCCAGTCGTAGCCGGTGTGCGGTCGCCTTCAGCGCGATCAGCGTCACTCGTCGCAGCGTTCCTCCTCTCAGCGTTGGTGGCGTCGGCGCCAGCGGTGGCTGCCGCCCAGGATGCCCGGTCGGCCGGCGCGGCGGAATCGGGCGACTCACGACCGACCCTGGTCGTCTTCATCACCGTGGACCAACTGCGGAGCGATTATCATGATCGCTTTGCCAGCCAGCTCGATGGCGGACTGGCCCGTCTGTACCGAGGGGCGGTGTTCACCAACGCCCACCAGGATCACGCCATCACGGAGACCGCGCCTGGTCACGCCAGCACGCTCTCCGGTCGCTTCCCGGCGAGCACCGGCATTCTCATGAACTCCGCCGGCGTCAGCGATCCGCAGTCCAGACTGGTGGGCGGCGGTGGGCCCGGCGCGTCGCCCTTCCGCTTTCGCGGCTCCACGCTCATAGACTGGATGCGCGTGGCCGACCCGCGCAGCCGTGCCCTGAGCATCTCGCGCAAGGACCGCGGCGCCATCCTTCCGCTGGGACGCGCGCACCAGCCGGCGTTCTGGTATCCGGGCGACGGTCGCTTCACGACCAGCGACTACTATGCCGACACCCTGCCAACCTGGCTCCAGGAGTTCAATGCGCGTCGGTTGCCGCAGAGCCATGCCGGCCGGGCGTGGACGCTCCTGCTGCCGGAGAGCGCGTATGTCGAGCCGGATAGCGGAATCCTGGAGAATCGCGGCCAGGACTTCCTCTTCCCGCACGTTCTCTCGGCCGACACGGCCAGGGCAGTTTCATCGATCGTCGCCTTCCCATGGATGGATGAGCTCATTGCCGACGCCGCGCTGGCCGGCGTGAACGCCATGGGACTGGGCAGCGGGCCGCAGACGGACCTGCTGGCCGTCTCCTTCTCCACCACCGACGCGATCGGGCATGCGTACGGGCCGGACTCGCGCGAACTGCACGACCAGATCCTGCGTCTGGACCGCACGATCGGGCGCTTCATGGATTCGCTCTACGTCCTGCGTGACTCCTCGCGCATCGTCTTCGCCCTCACCGCCGACCACGGCGTCGCGCCGCTGCCGGAGGTGCGCTCGCGCTATCCCAATCAGGGTGGGATGCGTTATGACCTGGGGGCCATGCGCGCTGCAGCCAGCGCGGTACTGAAGACCTTCGGGGCTCCCGACAGCGCCGTGACATTCAGGGATGACATGGTGCGGGTGGATCGGGCCGCGCTGGCTCGCGCCGGCGTGCGCACGGAGGCCATGCTCGACGCCTATGCCGCGGCCCTGCGCGCCATTCCGGGCGTCGCGCGAGTGGACAGGTGGCGCGACCTGGCCACCATGGATACGGTGAAGGATGAGGTTGCGCGACGCTGGATCCACATGATCGCGCCCGACCTGGCGCCGGAACTCGTCGTCACCATGAAGCCCTACAGTGCTTCCACCACCCAACAATCGTTCACCCACGGTCTTCCCTACGAGCACGATTCGCACGTGCCCGTGGTCTTCTACGGTGCGCCGTTCAGGCCGGGCCGTTACGACGCCTTCACCCGCGTCGTCGACATGGCCCCGACCCTGGCCGCGGTACTGGGTGTGCAGCCCACCGAACGGCTGGACGGGCGGGTACTGGAGGCGGCGCTCCGTAACCCGCCCATGGTTGGCGGCGGCGGGCGCTGACAGGATGTGCGCCAACCGCGCGTCGCGTGCCGCATCGCTCAGGAACGCCTTTGACGAGGTGCAGTTCGGTCCGTCCCGCACGCTCAACCTGCGGGAAACGTTGCCGACCGTGCCGCAGGCGTTGGAGCGGACGGAGTCATGGCTGCGCGAACGACAGATGGCGCGATCGGGCGAGGTACTCGTCATCACCGGCCGCGGCAACGCCAGCGAGGGTGGCGTATCGCCGGTTCGCGAAGGGGTGCGCCGACTTCTGACCCAACTCAAGCGGCGCGGTGTCATCACCTCGGTCACCGAACACACGGCCGGTTCCTACGCCATTCGCCTGGCGCCGGTCGCCGCCCTGCTCGACGCCGGCCGTCGGAAACGCGAGACCGAGCCGCGTCCGACGCGCGACCCGGCGGTGCTGGTGGGTATCGAGAAGGAGACGCGACAACTCCTGCGCGAACTTGCCATACGCTCGCTGGAGTCGCTGGGCGGCCACCGTCTGGACGGTCGTTTCGTGAGCGACGAGATGGCGCGCCAGTTCACCGCCCTCATCGCCAACGTCCCCGACGGCGGCGACCGTGAAGCGCGCCTGCGCGAGGTCATTCGCTCGGCGCTGTACGACCTGGAGGAAGCGATATGACCGACGCGGCCCCGTCCCTACCCGCGACGCGGTCCCCGTCTCGTCATCCCACGCTTGGCGGTCTCCCCCCACCCGTCATCCCCGCGAGAGCGGGAATCCACCTTCCTGCTCCTGATCCCGCCGTGCCACGTCCGCGCCCCTGAGGGCTGACGACCGTCCTGATTCACCCAACACCACGAGCCACGATGCGACCCAGATTGCTCGCGCTACTCGCTTCGCCGCTGTTCGCGCTTCCCCTGGCGGCACAGCTTCCGGGCTATGCGCCGGCGTCCGCTGAACGCCAGAAGGCGGTCGAGGCGGCGGCCGTCTCCGTTCCCGATGCCGCCAGGGCGCGTGTCCACTCCCGAGCACTGGCCTCCGAGGTACACGTGGCCGGTACCGAGGCGCAGGCGCGTACCCGTGACTACGTCATCGACCAGATGAAGGCGATGGGACTGCAGACCGAGGTCCGCGCCTACGACGTCTGGATGCCGCACCCCACCAACGTCCAGGTCTGGCGTCTCTCGCCAGACACGCTGGTGCTCTCACTGCAGGAGCCACCAGTCGCCGAAGATCCGTGGTCGCAGCTACCGCAGTATCCTACCGTCAACGGCTACAGCGGCAGCGGCAACGTCACTGGCCAGATCATCTACGTCGGCTACGGGTTGGTGGAGGACTACGCCACGCTCGACTCGATGGGCATCTCGGTGAAGGGGCACGTCGTCCTCGCCCGTTACGGCCGCTCCTTCCGCGGCATCAAGGCGCGTGAGGCGGAGAAGCATGGCGCGAAGGCCCTCCTCATCTACAGCGACCCGCAGGACGATGGCTTCGTGCGCGGCGACGTGTACCCGGAAGGACCCTTCCGCAACGAGAATGGCGTGCAGCGGGGGAGCGTCATGAACATGAATGGCGACCCGAGCACACCGGGCTGGGGCAGCACCCGGGACGCCCGTCGCATTCCGGTGGACAGCATGGACGTGCCGCGGATCCCGGTCGTCCCCATCTCCTGGGGCAATGCGGCGAAGCTGCTCGAGGATGTGCGTGGCGCCGACATTCCACCCGGCTGGCAGGGCGGAATGCCCTTCCGTTACCACGTCGGACCGGGCCCGGTGCAGGTGCGAGTGATCGTCGAGAACGACACGGCGACCAATGCCATGAAGACCATCTGGAACACTTACGGCATCATTCGCGGCAGCGAGTTTCCCGACGAGATGGTCCTCATTGGCGGGCACCGCGATGCGTGGAGCGTGGGCTCGAGCGACAACGTGAGCGGTACGGTGAGCGTGCTGGAAGCGGCGCGCGCGGTGGCGGACCAGGTGAAGGCGGGGCATCGTCCCAGGCGCACGATGGTGTTCGCCACCTGGGACGCCGAGGAGTGGGGGCTGATCGGAAGTACGGAGTACGTGGAGGAGGATTCGCTGAGACTGATGCGCGGCGGCGTGGCCTACCTTAACCAGGACGGCGGCGCCTCCGGCCCGAATTTTGGCGGCGGTGGGTCGCCATCGTTGCGCGAGATGCTTCGCGATGTCGCGCGCGGCGTGCCTGACCCCAGTGGAAAGGGAAACGTCTATGAGGTGTGGCGCCAGTCGGCACGAGTCGCGGCCGACTCGCTGGAGCCGCGGATGGGCGATCCGGGCGGCGGTTCCGACTTCGCCGGCTTCTACAACCACCTGGGTATCCCGATCGCCGACTGGGGCTTCAGCGGCCGGGGCGGTGGTGTCTACCACTCCGCGTACGACACGCCCCACTTCCAGGAGAAGTTCGGCGACACCGGGTATCTCTACCACGCCACCACTGCCCGCGTGGGCGCAGCGATGATGTTGCGGCTGGCCAACGCCGACATCGTGCCCTACGACTACGTGGAGTTCGCCCGCACGATGCGCGGCTACCTGCCGGGCATCGAGGAGGAGTTGACGAAGGCCGGCGTGGGGAGCGCGGCGAGCGGCATGGCGGCGCTGGGTTCGGCCATTGACCGGATGGAGACCGCAGCCGCGGCGTGGGCCGCGGCGCGGGATGCGGCGCTGGCCAGCGCCGCGCCGGCCCGCCCGGTGCTGGAGCGCACCAATCGCGCGTTGCGCGAAGTGGAGCGGGCCCTCACCCGACCCGAGGGTCTGCGTACCCGCCCCTGGTTCCGTAACCTGATCTACGCCGCCGACGAGAACAACGGTTACGCGAACGTCGTCTTTCCGTCGGTGATCGAGGCATCGCGCCGGAAGGACGCGGCACTCACGGCGTCCGAACTGGCCGACCTGGCCAGCCGCTTCGAGAAGGCGGCAGCGGCGCTGGACACGGCGCGCGCAGCGTTGGGTAGCTGAAGGGAGATGGTGGAACGCCGGGTAGCGGGCGAGTGATCAGGCCGCCCGGCGTTCAGTCATCGTCAGTGGCTGGATCCTCGAACAGGCCGTCCACCAGGGATTCGGCGGCGGCCACGTTGCGCGGATCGCGGAATATGGGCGCGCCGCGCAGAGTGGGGCGGACCAGGGCCGCCAGTTTCTCCAGCCGCGCCAGATGCGCCACGGCGGCTTCATAGGTCTCCAGCAGTCCATCCACGTCGGGCGGTGAGGAGAGCGCGCGGGCGCGCTGCAGCACCGCCGTGTCGTAGCCCGCGTCCCACCAGCGGGCAATGGCGTCATCCAGCCGTCTGCGCCACGGTTCCGGCCTCGGCGCGATGTGGTGGGCAACGACGCTCGTTAGCCCTGCCACGAAGAGGGAGAACTCCTGTCCCGCCGGTGGTGGCGTCGCGGCCTTAACGGTCGGCGTGGCAACCTCCGGAGCCAACTCCTGAGGTGCCGCCTGGATCGGCACCAGGATCGGCGATGAATGGCGACGAGCCACGTAGGCCCGGGGCAGCAGGAGTCCGTCGTCGGAGAGGGCCAGCGGGAACGCCCCGGCGCGCTGGCGGGCGACCCCCGTCGGCGTCCGTCTACCGGCGCTCGCCATCGCCCAATCGCCAGTAGCTGTCGGGCGACGAGGGGCGATGAAGTCGGACGCCGGCGTCGCCCGCCGGATGCCGCTCGCGGTGGCCGGTGCCGCGTGCCGCTCCCTGTCCGCCGGCACTGACGACGGTGGACCGCTCGCGGTCGGGGTCGCGGGTCGCGGCGGCGTGGCCGGAAGGGGGGCCCGCACGTCCACCCGCACCGATCGGTCGATGACCGGTTGCGGGGATCGCGGTGGCTCCAGCGCCATGACGACGGCGCGGGCGTTGGATGGCGCCATACCCGCCACCGCGCCGCTGCAGGCACAACCGAGTTGCGGCGCCAGGTCGAGCAGGAGCGGCTCGGAACCCATCAGGAGCTCGGCAAGTTCCGCCGCGTAGTCGGCCCCGGTGATCTCCACCAGACGGTACGGGAGCGCACGCTCGGCCAGCGCCTGGTCCGTCGGGAGACCGCCGGGCAGGGAGAGGTGGCGTCGCCGGTCGGGCGGCAGGACGTCGTCAAAGGTGGTGGGCAGTTCCTCCAGGCTGATGCCCAGTTCCACCAACCGGTCGAGGAACTCGCGCGGAGCCACCTGCTCGTCGATCGCCGCGGTGTCGCTGAAGGGGCAGGCGCCGACGTAGGTCACATGGAGCGGTGTCGTGCCGGCCAGCCGGCGCAGGTAGCGCGCGGCCGCGACGGGCGGTGCGGCGAGCGGGATGATGGCATTGGCGAGTTCCGCGCCGGCGTCCGTCAGACGCGCCGCCACGAGCGGACAGGAGCAGCAGATGCTCGGCCGGCCGTCCCGGTGTTCGAGTTCGCTCAGGTAGCCCTCAGCCACCAACTCATCACCCCAACTGGCTGGCACCGTGCTCTGATAGCCGGCGCGCAGGCAGGCGTGGAAGAGTTGAACCGCTGTCGCCGGAAGGGCGGCCAGCACGGCGTCGGCGCCCAGGATGACGACAGAAGTACGTCGCTCGACCGGCGACTGCGGGGTCTCGTGCGACGACATGCCGTCAGGCCGAGCCGGTTCGCGCCCTGGTGCCTGCGTACACCATGCGTGGAGAGAGTGAGAACGACCGCTGCTTGTCCGCGTTCCACGGGTGGGAGGCAGCGGCCGGAATAGCACGCGGTATCTGCGCGGCAGTGTGATCGTGCCCACAAACGCAGCCGGATCCGGCCCGGACATTGCGAAAAATGCAGCAACGACTGACGTGTGACGGGACGTCCAGGGCGTGGACGGAGCCGGACAGAACCGGGAGGTTGTCGAGAATGAGGGTGTGGGCGTGACTGTCGCTGTGGGAGCGGATGAACTGGCCGTGCTGTCGGCCTATGCTGCGAGTGCCCGGTGGCCATGCGGTTTTCCCGTCTATCAGCGCGGCACCAGCGCGGACGGCATGTTCGTCGTCCTCAAGGGGTGCGTGGTACTGCGCACACGACTCAGGAGTGGTCGGGCATTCGTGCCGAAAGTGTGCGGAATCGGCGAGATATTCGGCGTCGAGGGGCTGGCCGCCGATGCTGTCTATCAGACCGATGCTCGCGCCGACGGCGGCGAGACGGTCACGCTTCACCTGAGCCGCAGCCGCATGCGCACGCTGATCGTTGAACGGGCGCCCACGGCGGCCTCGCTCGTGGAGCAGGTGGGCGTCGTCCATGGACAGTTGCTCGAGCGGCTGCGGGAGCTCTCCATGCTGAGCGTGGAGCAGCGCCTGCTGGCCGCCGTGGAACGCACCCGTGCCCTTCGCGTCGACGCGGACGGCAGCCAGCCACTGGTGCTCGACGCGGCCGGCTATCGGTTGTTGTGCGAGATGGTGGGTGCCACCCGTGAGTCGGTGTCGTTGGCGCTGGGCCGGCTGATGAGCGAAGGCTTCGCCGAGCGGGATGGCGACCGGGTCGTGATCAACTGGTACAGCGACGACCCGGACAACGGAAGAACTGCCGACGACGAGACGGCCGACGACGGGATGGGTGACGACGAGCCGCCAGCCGGGGAGCCTGATGGTGGTCGACCGGCGAGACGTGGCGGGAGGTCCGACGACCGGAAAGCCTCCTTGCCGTCCTGAGGACAGGCGCCCTCGTCCGCGGAGGTGGGGCCTCTGGCGCTGGCAACGGGACGTGGCTCCGCCCCCGGCCAGCGGATCGGGACCGCGGGCGGGTTCAAGGGGAGTTGCCGGCGTCGACGCTACCGGACGCGCTGTCACGGCTGATGCCTCTCGCGGGGGGGTGTGGACACGAAAACGCCGAGCCCGCACGATTGGCGCGGATCGGTGACTGCGGGTTCTTCAGGCATTCGCCGTACCGTCGAGCTCGTATGACTCCAGGCACGGCCACCTACGGAAAAGCTTCGGCCATCGGGTCGCAATGCTTGAGCTCGCCCAGCCCGCCCGCCTTCCTCCATTTCTCCCCCTGGCGTACTCTACAGCACTCCTGCCCAGCCCTGCGTTTGCAGGGCAGGCTGGCTAGCCTGAGCCTCGCCTCACGGCCCCGGATTCAACCGGTGCCGGGCCATTGCGGCGGCGACGTTACCCTCTGGCGCGCCAGATGTTTGTAGCATCGGGACCACAGCTTTGTAGACATTACGGACGAACCACAGTGTCGCAGTCTGCCAGGTCCGGTCAGAGCCGACCCCGGCCGTCCTGAACGGCGCAGCCCGCCGTGAACCCAGTCCGAGCCCACCGCAACGTGACCGAGATCTTCCGACACCCAACCGGAGAACTCCCCGACGGTCAGGGTCTGCCCGAGATCACGCCTGCCGAACTCGCCGCACGCTGGGACGCCGGGGACCGGCCGGCCCTGCTGGACGTGCGGGAGGAGGATGAGCATGCCATCGCCCGCCTGGACGGGGCGCGGCTCGTCCCGCTCGCCATCCTCCCCGGCCTGGTCCAGGACCTGGATCCGGATGTCGAATGGGTGGTCTACTGCCATCACGGGGTCCGCAGCGCCGCTGCGGTCGATTTCCTGCGCCGCCACGGTGTGGGTAGGGCCCGGAATCTCGCCGGCGGCATCGATCGCTGGAGTCGGGAGGTGGATCCGACGGTGGCCAGATACTGATGCGGCCCTCCGCCCTGCGCCGGCCGTCCACTCTCACCGCCCTCGTCGCCACGGCGGCCGCTGCGGCCGCCGTGGCTGTCCTCACCAGCCGTCGCGCGGCTATCCGTCGGCATTCCGCGATGCTGGACGGGCGCGCCGGACTCGGCGCGGACGGCGTGGTGGCTGGCGCGGAGAGCATCGACCTGCTCCGGGACGACGACGGCGGCGATCGGGCGGTCCTCATCCTTCACGGCTTTGGCGACACACCGCAGTCCGTCGCTCCGCTGGCCACCTACCTGCACGCAGCCGGCTGGACGGTCCGTGCCCCTCTTCTCCCTGGACATGGGCGTACCCTGCGCGAGTTCGGCAACTCCTCGGCGGCCGACTGGCTGGAGTGCGCCGGCGAGGAGATGGCAGCGCTGCAGGCCACCCACCGGCGCGTCGTGCTGATCGGGCAATCCATGGGAGGAGCGCTGGCCACAATCCTCGCCGCCGCGTCGCCGCCGCCGGCGCTCGTCCTCCTCGCTCCCTACCTCGACATGCCGCCCGAAGTACGTCGGCTGGCACGTCTGCAGAAACTCTGGTCATTCGCCCTGCCGTACGTGGATTCGGGCGGTGAGGAGAGCATCGTCGACGAGACGGAGCGCGCCGCGAGTCTGGCCTACGGCGCCGTGAACGGACGGGTGCTGCGACAGCTGCTCCATCTGGTGGAACAGGCCCGCGCCGCCTACCCACGGGTGCGCTCCCCGCTTCTCGTGGCGCAGTCGCGTCGTGACAACCGCATCACCGAGAGTGTCACTCGTCGGGCCTTTGCCCGTTTCGGGAGTACGCGGAAGCGGCTCGTCTGGCTGGACGAGGGTGGACACGTGCTGGCCGTGGATCGGGGGCGGGAACGGCTGTTCGCACTCGTCAAGGCGTGGCTCGACGAGACCGTGCCGTCATCCTGAAGGCGCCGGCCACAGCGTCGGTGGTTGCCGTCGCGCGGTCGAGAGCCATCTTACCTGTCGTACAATCGAGCAGCGGCCGGTAGCCGTGGCGCGGCAGTCGTCGCGTCTTCCAATCTCCTCCTACCCTTACTCATGCACCTCTCAGTTCTCTCCGAGACCACCGCGAACGAGCGGCGCGTGGCGCTCGTGCCCGATAGCGTGGGCCGGCTCGTCAAGAGCGGGCTGACCGTCACCGTGCAGAGTGGCGCGGGGCTGGCGGCTGGTTTCACCGACGCTGCCTACGAAGCCGCCGGTGCCACCGTCGCGCCCGATGCGACGAGCGCTATCGCCAGCGCAGTGCTGGTAGCCAAGGTACAGCCGCCGACCGCCGCCGAGGTGGAGTTGCTGCCCGCCGGAGTGGCGCTGGTCTCGCTGCTGCAGCCCAGCACTCACGTCGAGTTGATAGGACAATTGAATGCGCGCGGGGTGAAGCCCTTCTCGCTCGAGATGGTGCCGCGCATAACGCGAGCGCAGAGCATGGACGTACTCAGTTCGCAGAGCACCGTCACCGGCTACAAGGCGGTGATTGTCGGCGCGTCCGCGCTGGGCAAGCTGCTCCCCATGCTCACCACCGCTGCCGGCACGCTGGCGCCAGCCAAGGTGTTCGTGCTGGGCGCGGGCGTGGCCGGACTGCAGGCCATTGCCACTGCGCGACGACTGGGTGCAGTCGTGAGTGCCTTCGACGTGCGGCCGGCGGCCATGGAGCAGGTTGCCAGCCTGGGTGCGAGCTTCGTGGCCGGCGACCTGGTGAGTGCCACCGCCGAGGGAACCGGTGGCTACGCCCGCGCCCAGACCGAGGAGGAGCAGGCGAAGATACGGGAAGCGCTCGCTGAACATCTGCGCACGATGGACCTCGTCATCACCACCGCGCTCATTCCCGGCCGTCCCGCGCCGCTCCTGCTGACGGCAGCGATGGTGGACGGGATGAAGCCCGGATCGGTGATCGTGGACCTCGCCGCCGAGAGTGGCGGCAACTGCGAACTCACCCGCGCCGGCGAGACGGTGGTGGTCAAGGGGGTGTCGGTCATCGGCCCGGCCAACCTGGCGAGCACGGTGCCGCAGCACGCCAGCCAGATGTTCAGCAAGAACGTCGAGACGTTCATCAAGCACCTCATAAAGGACGACGCCCTGGTGATAGACGAGGCCGACGAGATCACTGGAGCGATGCTCCAGAAGGGACCGGGATGAGCAGCATGGCGTGAGGAGCTGAACTCCGCGCGCGCCGCAGCCCATCCATCAATCCGTCACCCATCATCGTTCGCCCCCCTCCAAGCGCCAACCCTTCATCCCTTGACAGCATGTCAGACGCACTTCTGTTGGGCATAGTCGTCTTCGTCCTCGCCACCTTCCTGGGTGCGGAGCTGATAGGGCGAGTACCGCCGACGCTCCACACGCCCCTCATGTCTGCCGCCAACGCGGTGAGCGGCATCACGGTGGTCGGTGCCATCATCATCGCCGGCGCGGGTTATGGCTGGATCTCCAATGTCATCGGCTTCCTCGCCATCGTCTTCGCGATGATGAACGTGGTGGGCGGTTACGCGGTGACCGATCGAATGCTGGAGATGTTCCGGCGCGATGAGCCCGCCCGCGGCGCCGCCGGGACGCCGGGCAAGGAGGCAGGTCGCTGATGTCACCTTCCCTACAGGCGCTGGGCTATCTCGCCGCCGCCGTCCTCTTCATACTCGGACTCAAGCGGCTGAACAGCCCCGCCACCGCGCGCGCCGGCAACCGGCTGTCGAGCATCGGCATGCTGCTGGCCATCGCCATAACGCTCGTCGACCGGGCGGTCATCTCGTACACCGTGATCGCCGCCGGACTGGTGGTGGGTGGTGCGCTGGGACTGTGGATGGCGCGCTCGGTGAAGATGACGTCGATGCCGCAGATGGTCGCCCTGCTCAACGGATTTGGTGGTGCGGCGTCGCTGCTCGTGGGCGGTGCGGAGCTGCTGCGCAGCCACCGGTTGGGCCAGACGATGGCCGTGGACGCGGGCGTCACCGTGCAGCTTGCAGTGCTCATAGGAGCGGTGACGCTCACCGGGAGCCTCGTGGCGTTCGCCAAGCTGCAGGAGCTGATGAGTGGCAGGCCGATAACCTTTGGCGGACAGAAGCTGGTGAGCGGGCTGATCTTCCTGGGTATCGTCGGCCTGGCTGTCTACCAGGTGATCACGCCGGTGCCGTTGCTCTGGACCTTCTACACCGTGGTCGGGCTGTCGATGGTGCTGGGCGTGATGCTGGTGATCCCGATTGGCGGGGCGGACATGCCGGTGGTGATCTCGCTGCTCAACTCCTACTCCGGCATCGCCGCGTCCATGACCGGCTTCGTGATAGGGAATACGGGGCTGATCATCAGCGGCGCGCTGGTGGGCTCGTCGGGCATAATCCTTAGCCAGATCATGTGCAAGGCAATGAACCGGTCGCTGGCCAACGTGCTCTTCGGGGCGTTCGGCGCGACCAGTGGCGCGGCCGGCGGCGCGCGTAGCGCCGAGGGGCTCACCGTGCGCACGATCAGCGTGGAGGACGCGGCGATGCAGTTGGCCTATGCCCGGCTGGTGATCGTGGTGCCGGGCTACGGACTGGCGGTGGCGCAGGCGCAGCAGCAGGTGCGCGAACTGGCCGAGCTGATCGAGAAGCGGGGTGGCGACGTGCGCTACGCCATCCATCCCGTGGCTGGCCGGATGCCCGGGCACATGAACGTGCTGCTGGCGGAAGCCAACGTGCCGTACGACAAGCTGTACGACATGGACGACATCAACCCCGAGTTCGAGCGGGCGGATGTGGCGCTGGTGATCGGTGCCAACGACGTGGTGAACCCGGCCGCGCGCACCGACCCGTCGTCGCCCATCTACGGCATGCCGATCCTGAACGCCGACCATGCGAAGAGCGTGATCGTGATGAAGCGCGGCATGAGCGCCGGCTTCGCCGGAATCGAGAACGACCTGTTCTACTATCCGCAGACGTCGATGCTCTTCGGGGACGCGAAGCAGTCGTTGTCGGGGCTGATCAGCGAGGTGAAGCAGGTCTGACGGCCGGATCGTTCAACTCCGCCGACGACGAAGGGGAACGGGCAGCAGCCCGTTCCCCTTCGTCGTTCGTTGGTATCCGTGGCGCGGTCAGTCGTTGCCCGGCGTCACGCGCTCCACGAGATCGCTCGCCGCACTGGTGGCCGCGCTGGCGATCCGTTCGGCGCCTTCACGTGCCTGCTGGGCAATGCCGACGGCGACGCGCCGCGCGCGCTCCACCGGCCCGGTGGTCGTGGTGCGCTTACGGGTGCTCTTCTTCGCTCCCGTGGCGCTGCCGGAGGGACGCTTCGGCGAGACAGGCCGCTTCGCGACGGAACGCTTGGCGGCGGTGCTGCCGCGCTTGGCCGCAGGGCTCTTGCGCGCGGTGGTGCTCTTCGCGGCCGACTTGCCACGCCTGGCGGTGGTGCTGCTGCGCTTGGCCGCAGGGCTCTTGCGCGCGGTGGTGCTCTTCGCGGCCGACTTGCCACGCCTGGCGGTGGTGCTGCTGCGCTTGGCCGCGGGGCTCTTGCGCGTGGTGGTGCTCTTCGCGGCTGACGTACCACGCCTGGTGGCGGTGCTGCTGCGCTTGGCCGCCGTACCCCGCTTGGCAGTGGAACTCCCGGTCGCAGTGGCGCTCCGCTTGGCGGCTGCGCTACGCTTGGCTGCCGTGGCACTGGCCCGCTTTGCCGTTGCGCTACGCTTCGCGGCGGTGCTCCGCTTGGCCGCGGTGGTACCGCGCTTGGCGGCCGTGGCACCGCGCTTGGCCGTGGAGGTACGCTTCGCCGCGGTCCCCCGCTTGGCCGTCGCACCGCCTTTCGCCGTGCCGCTGCGCTTGGTGGCCCTGGCCGCCGTCCCACTCTTGGCGGTGCTGGCGGCTCCCGCGGTGGCGCCGCGCCTGGCGGCCGTTGCACTCCTGGCCGTCGTGCTCCTGCTCGTCGTGCTCCTGCTCGCGCCGTCCGCCTTCGCGGAGCGCGTGCTGGTGGCTGTGCTGCTGCGCCTGGTCGCCGCGCTGCTCTTCGCGGTGCCGCGCCTGGTGGTCGTTCCGCGGGATGTACCCGAACGTGTCGCCATGTTGCGCTCCTGGTGGAGGTTCGATTGTACAGGTGCAAGAATCGCGCGCATCTGTGCAGGGGTCGTGCCGTCCACGGCATGGCTCTCGCAGGCAACCGTCGGGGCGTTAGAATTGGCGCATCCCGCGCGTCCGCGTTCCGACAGTCGTGACACGGCATTGTTGCCGTCAGCGTGGCCGTGTTGTCGTAGTCCACCTTCCTTCTCCAGAGGTTCCCATGCGTGCTCTCCCGACATTGACGACACTGCTCGGCGCGGCGATGCTCGCCGCCTGCAGCAGCGGCAACGACGCCGTCGCCACTGCCGACACCACCATGGCCGCGGCGCCGGCCGCCATGTCCGCTGATCCCGATGCGGTGACCGCGGGCGGCGGCGTACCTGCCGGTTACCTGGGTCAGGTGGATCCGCCACGCGAGGGTCGCCAGCCGGCCGACCTCGCCCAGGCCCACTACGAGACCCGGGACGGACGGTGGGAAGTCACCACCGGACCGGCGCACATCGTCTATGCCGCCGCCGACACCGCCTCCGGCAACTACACGGCGACGGCAATGATGGATCAGCTCGAGAATCCGGAACACCCGGAAGCCTTCGGCATCTTCATCGGCGGCAGCAACCTGGACCAGCTCACCGGCCAGACGTACACCTACTTCATCGTCCGCCATACCGGCGAGTACATGGTGCGCGTGCGCGAGGGTGCCACCACCCGGACCGTCTCCGACTGGACGGCCAGCCCGGATGTGCCCAAGAGCAGTGACGACGGCAAGGCCGCCTACAAGCTGACCGCGAAGGCGGACGCCGATTCCGTGCACTTCATGGTGAACGACAAGCAGGTGACGGCCGTCGCCAGGGCCAGTGTGCCATCGGCCGGAGTGGTCGGCATGCGTATCAACCACAGCCTGCACCTGCTCGTAACGCCTCCCACGATCAGCCGCTAACGGCGCTCCACGCGGACCGCGGGCCACCAGGCTCGCGGTCCGCATGCCCGGCGCTCTCCCGTGCGCCTGGCGCTGTACCGCACGGCCGGACCTGTCCCGTGCGCCGCTCCTTCTCCTACTCCTCCTCCTCCCTCCTGAACGATGCTCTCCACCCGGTTCAGCAAGACCGCGCTGCTCGCCACGACGGTCGTCACCATCTCTTCAGCCATGGCCTGCGCCCGGCCGCAGGTGGCTGTGGTGGCGCCGGCACGTGCTGACTCGGTGGTACGACCCGTACAGCCGGCGGTCGCCGCCGCTCGTGC
>CALCHX010000052.1 GCA_937906875.1 uncultured Gemmatimonadota bacterium
CGGAAGTCAGCTCGGCGACGTCGTCTCGCCGCGCGAGCGACGGCAACATCGCGATGTCTACCACACCCGTGAGCTTGCGTCGCCCGCCACCGATCTGGCCGGGACGCACACCGAGGAACGCCTCGATGCGATCGCGCCACTGCTCTGCCAGCGCCTTCCGGTCGACCAGCACCAGCGTCGACGCACGCCGCTCGGCGATCACCGCGCACGCCATCACGGTCTTCCCGGAGCCAGGCGGGGCGACCAACACCCCGTCGTCATGCGCGAGCGCCGCGCTGACCGCGCGGCTCTGGGGTTCGGTGAGGTTCGCGGAGAACTCGGTGTCGATCTCGCTGCCCGGGTTGCGTATGTCGGTGACGGCCAGCCGCGAGCCCGCCTGTTCGACGATCGCTGCGAGGCGGTGACGGAGCCCGCGAGGCAGCACCAACCGGTCGTCGAGCGTGACGTCGTACCCGATCACGAACCGCGGTGTGTCCCAGGTTGACTTGCGCAAGCGCTGCAGCTCGTAGAACTTGGGATTCGCCAGCGACGCGGCATGCTTGAATGTCGACACCGCAGCCGGCGACAGGTCGGCGGCGTCCACGGTGAGCATGGCGCCGAGTTCGGCGTGGATCACCGCCGGCAGGCGCGGATGCACCTTCGTGGAACGGGGTCGGCTCACGGAGGCCACGTCACCGCCCACGAAGCTGCGGTTCGCCAGACGCGCCACCCGCGCAGCGTCGCCTGGGCTGAGCAGGTCCAACGTCGACAGGTAGGCCCACTGGTCCGCAAAGGGTTCCAGAGTCGCGAGGTCCAGGAACGTGGTCAGCCCGTCCTTGCGGCGCTTGCCGTGCAGCGGGGCGGCGATGAGATTGCCGAACCCGCCGTCCGGCATGACGTCCTGGTTCGGGAACAGCCGGTCGTAGGAGCGCAGGTCCATCGAGCCGCGCAGCACCGTCGCCTCGTGGACGAGCAGGGTGCCGACCTGACGAGCGGTCGCGGCGGGTACCGCATCGGCGAAGAACACCCACACGTGCGCGCCGCGCCCCGACTGCGAGATCTCCAGCGCGGCAGGCACCGCGTGCCCACAGGCGGCCTTGAGGTACGCGAGCGCATCGAGCATCGCGGTCGGCCCGTCGAAGTCCGCCGCGAGGAAGTAGCAGGTGTTGTCCTTCAGCAGCGGGTACAGCCCGATGAACTCCTCGCCGAGCAGGTGGTCGGTGACGACCCGCGCGGTGACCGGCAGGTACTGGGCGCGCCGGCGATCCATGCCCTTGCGCCAGCGCCCGGCCACCGCCGGCATCCAACCGTGGGCACCGGTCCTGGCGTTCTCCCAGCGAACCGCATGGACGTCGGCCCGGGCGTGAAACCTGTTGGCAAACAAGGCGAGCTTGTCCTTGACCGGCGAGTGGTGGGTGACCATCCCGGGTGGAGCGAGTGGTGCCGACAGCTGCTCCGAGACCGGCGAGATATCCTGCCCCCGCAGGTCGAGCAGGCGAGTGAGTCTGGCGTTCTCAGCACGCAACTGGTCCAACTCGCGGCGCAACGCCGCAACCTGCTCGTCGGGCATCAGTGTCATTGCGCAGGTCGTCTCGTCATGTGCGCTGCCGAACGATCACGCGTGGAATACCGGCAGATTCGGAATGACTCGGCGGGCGACCGCGAGTAGCCCCTGAGCGACGGGTAGCCCTGTGGCCACGTCGTGGCGCGTGATACCCGGTGCGTCGGGTACTGGGTACTCGTTGCGGTGCCGGGTACGGCGTAGCCGGTCGAACTGGAGGATCTTGTCTCCGAGCGGAGGGTCGAGTTGTGCGCGGACGGCTTCGACGACCGCAAGGTGGCCGCCGACTCGAGTCGGCCGTAGGCCTTGCTGGGCGAGGATGGCGGTCAGCGCGAACCTGGCGGCGTCGTAGAGACCGTCGTAGGCAAGGCCGGGGTTGTCCTGCGAGATCTGTTGGACGGTAGTCAGATTCTGCTCCGCCCTGTTCAACAGCAACTCGACATGGGTCGGGTGCGGCGGGATCGTCTCCAAATGCCGCTCCCGCCGCAACTGCAGGATCGTACCGCGGCCCTGGCCCCACTGGTCGGTCACTGATCGGGTCACGGTTCAACTCCTGCAACAACTACGGTAGGTCCGGCCGAGACACCGGCCAGGAACGGATCGTCTTCCCGGGCGGCCCAGGTGTCGGGGGTGATCACGACGAAGTTGACCTCACGGTGCAGGTGAGCCTCGACGGTGGACACCGCGGGGTGCAAAGCGTCCACGTCCGGATCGCCGATGACCAGCAGATCGATGTCCCCCGGGGCGGCACCGTTCTGGCCCCTGTACCGGGCCGCCCACGAGCCGAAGATGAGTGCTTCGTCGATGCCGGTCACGTCGGCCAAGGCCGCCTGGAGCAGAGCCTTGGGACCGTAGACGACCTCCATCAACTCACGCAGCGGGCCGAAGGCGGGGTTCGCACGGTTCGCCGAGACCATTCGGGTGCGACCGATCCAGCGGTCTGCCAGCACCCCGGCTTCGACCAGCCGGGACGCCTCCCGGTACACCGTTGCCTGGGGCGCACCCAGATCCCGGGCCAGTTCGGACATCCCGATCTCGTCGTCGTCGAGCAGCAGCCGAGTCAGGATCCTGGCCTGCAGTTCCGATCGGAACAGTGGCAGCAGCGCCGGCGCAGCAGTCCTCATATGACGCATACTATCATGCGTCATATGACTGATCAGTCGGACGCCCGATAGCCGGACGTCCGCCGCCGGAGCGGGCCAGTCGGGGCGACCGGAAGATCGCGTGCGTGCCGATCCGGCGCCACACGACATGCGGTTCGCCCGGTTTCACCTCTGTCCCGAACTGCCAGGTGGCTCGGCCATCGGGAGCGAACGTCATCTCCATGATGTTCGCCGTTCCTTGGACGCCCTCGCCGCGCAAGCCGGCACGAAATGGCCGACCGGCCTCCAGATCCTCGATGAATCGACCAACCGCCGCGCGGAATCGTTGCCGCTCAGCGGGCGTGAGGGTCTCCCAGTCGATGTCGAAGCGGGGCAGTCGCTGATACGTCGGCATTACGCCAGCGAGTCGAGGAAGGCGGCACCATCCTCGAAGACGGCGCCTTCGTCGCGTGCGAGCTGTCCACTGGCTTCTCGTTCGTCCGCCTGCCAGTCGTCGCTCCAGAACCATGCTTGATCGGCCGGGATCGACTTGAGCCCGTGCATCGTCACCTGCCCACCCTCAACGACGAAGGCGACATCGTCGCCTTCGTCGACGTGCAACGCCTCACGGACCTCTCGCCGCAGGGTGATCTGCCCTCGCGCCCTCACGACAGCCCG
>CALCHX010000053.1 GCA_937906875.1 uncultured Gemmatimonadota bacterium
GCAACGACTACTCCGTCGACCCGGCCGCGATCGGGGCGATGGTCGACGTGACCGCGGACCTGGAGCGGGTGCGGGTGAAGACGGGCGGGCGGATCGTGGCCGATCACGCACGGGTGTGGGGATCCGGCCAGACCATCACCGATCCCGCCCACGTCCAGGCAGCCGCCAGACTCCGCAAACAGCTCCAGCAACCCAGAGCGGCGGCCGCCCAGCATGACGACGGCCTGGTGCGGAACCTAGCGGACTACGACCGGGCGTTCGGAATCGAGGTCATCTGATGGCCACCGCAAAGACCGATGATTCGCTCCGGCAGGTGTTGTTCGCCGCCGCCGCGCTCAAAGCACCCCGAATCGCGCAGGCCGCCGAACGACTCGCGACCCAGGCCGCCGACGCGAACTGGTCTCGCCTGGACTATCTCGCCGCGGTCCTGGACCGGGAAGTCGCAGCCCGGGCCGCCTCAGGCACCGAGATCCGCATCAAAACGGCCGGCTTCCCCGCGCGAAAAACGTTAGAAGACTTCGACTTCGACCAGCAGAGCGCCGCCCGTGGCCCGATCACCGCCCTCGCATCGGGAGCGTTCCTCACCGAGGCCCGCAACGTAGTGCTGCTCGGCCCGCCCGGCACCGGCAAAACCCACCTCGCCACCGCCCTCGGCGTCGCCGCCGCCAGAGCCGGGCACCGCGTCGCCTTCGACACCGCCACCGGCTGGGTGACCCGACTGACCGAAGCACACCGATCTGACCGGCTCGACGCCGAGCTGAAACGCCTGCGCCGCTACGGGCTGATCATCGTCGACGAAGTCGGCTACCTCCCCTTCGAACAGGACGCCGCGAACCTGTTCTTCCCGCTCGTGGCGGCCCGCTACGAACACGCCTCCATCGTGCTGACCAGCAACCTGCCGTTCTCCAGCTGGGGCGACGTCTTCGGCGACCAAGCCGTCGCCGCCGCCATGATCGACCGCATCGTCCACCACGCCGACGTCATCGCCCTCAAAGGCGCCAGCTACCGCCTGCGCGGACACGAAACCGACACCCTGCCCAGCGCCCGCCTCAGCCAGACCGAACAGCGCTAAACTGCCCGAAACCGTTCACTTTTCGCCCGCCGAAAACGAACAAAATTCAACCGCCGCCGACACGCGGACTGCCCGCGGTGTCGGGCCGCGTGGTTTTTCGGGGAAATTCCGCCGTGTTGCGCTCTGGGCGGTTCCGCGGAGCCTTCGAGCGTCTCCATTCGGGCTCCGGACGGTGTCGCGGTATGCCCAACACGAATGGTGCCGACCGGACTTTCCCGGAGGCCAGCCCCACAACATCCCACGCCCCTCTCACCGAGGCGACCTACCAGTACGACTGGGGCGTGTTCACTGACTTCTGCCAGTCGCACGGCCTGCCGCCGTTGCCAGCATCGCCGGATGCCGTCGTCGCCTACATAGCCGCCGCCCAGGCCGGCGTGCTGCGCCGCCCCGGCAAAAGCCCGCGCCTGACCGGCGAGCCGACACCGTACTCGGCCAGCCATGTCGACGTAACCCTCGCCGCCATCCGCGACCGGCACGTTCGCGCAGGCTTCCCGTCGCCGACCAATCACCCGGCCGTGCGGGCGCTGCGGAAGGCATACCGCGCCGAGTGGAACGAGGCGCACGGCGAGAGGCGAGCCGTGCCGTTGACCGTGGAAGCGCTGCGGGTGTGCGTCGAATACCAACCGGCGGTGCCGCTATCGGCACTGACGAAAGCGGCAGCGGCCCTCACCTTAGCGGGTGATCCAGACCTCGACGCCGGCGAACTGTCCCGGCTGCGACTGGAGGACTTGCGATGCGAGAGGCGGGTCGCGGTGCGCATCGACGGCCGGTGGCGACCGGTCACCTGCACCTGCACGCACTTTTCCGCCCATTGGCGCGTGCGCCCGTGCGCCGCATGCCTGCTGCGGCTTCTGGAAACCGAACTTGGCGACGAGGAAAAGCAGCCGCTGTTCGGCCGCTGGCCGCAGAAGGGCGCGCCACGCACGCGCCCAGACACGGCCCTTCGAGCCGACATGACGGCACTGGCCGAGTCGCTTCCCGGGGCGTGGCCCGCACTCCGGCACGCCGACGCAGGCCGGCTTGCGTGGGTGTCCGACGACGAGAACGCGCGAGCAGCCACCCGCCACGGAATCGGCCTTGCCCTGACAGGACAGTTGCACCTGCTGCAACTTCGGGTGCTGCTGACTGCGAGCTTCGCTCGCGGCCTACGCTTCAGCGACGCGCAACGACTCGCGCTTCCCGCCGCGACACGGCTGCCGGAAGGGTACCGGCTGCTGCTGCGGGCCAGCAAGGGTGACCAGTCGGGCCGCGGGCGCTGGCTGCACGTCTACCCGGCCTCCAGATGCGCATTGTGTCCGGTGTGCGCGCTGGACGAGTGGCTGTGGATTCGGAGGTCGGCGGCCTTGCCGAGCGGACCGGCTCCGCTGCTGCTCTGCGGAATCGGTCCCGTCGGGCTGCGACCGGGCAGGAAAATCGACTACGGGACTACCTGGATGCACCTTAAGCAGATCCGCGAGGCGACCGGGGTCGGGGATTTCTCCCTGCATTCGCCGCGGCGGGGCTTCGCCGCGCTGGCCCTCGAGCAGGGTGCCACCGAGCACCAGATTCAGAAGGTGCTCCGACACCAAAAACTCGACACGACCAGGCGCTATCTGGATTTGGGACGGGTCGGCGAGATCCCGACGGCGGTGCAGCGCCTCGCCGGTGCGGCACCGAGCGAGCCGCCCGCCCCCGCAGCAGCTGAGGCTCGAGCAGCCCGTCCGCCACACGAGCACAGCAACCACCGTGATCCGGCCGCGTCGGGATGCGGTCGATGAGCGCGCCAACCCCGGAAAGCACACTCGCAGAGATGTCCGACCTGGTGCGGGCGTCGGGGCGCAAGATGCCCCACACCACCGCGGCCGTCGAACGGGAGATATGGGCGCGGTTCGAAAGGTGGTGCCAAGCCAACGGGCGGGATCCGCTGCCCGCCGTCGAGGACACCCTGCTCGCCTATTTGGCCGAACGCGCTGACCTGGCTTGGAGCTCGGTGAAAGGGATCATCACAGTCGTCAACCGGATCCACGACCGCCACGCGTACCGGAGGCCGGGTCAGCAGGCCTGCAAGGCGGTACTTCGCGAGATTGCCCGTGTGCGGGGCCGCATCGCGGAGCCGCTGGTCGACGACCTGTCTTCGGCCGAGCTTCGCGCGATGTCCCGGGTCCTTCGCGGCCAGCCCGGCGGCGACGGCGCTGCCCTGAGACTGTCCGCGGCAACCGCGGCGTGTGTGCTGCTCGGCATCCAATCCCCGCCGGACACATACCATCTCGCCGAGTTGTGGGACCGGGTTGCCATCGACGTATCGCCGAAGGAGGTGGCCGTCTCAATCGGAACCGCACGAAAACTGCTCCGCGACAAGGACGATCCATTCGTGTCGGCGATGCTCCGGCGGGCCGCGGCGCTCAAGGCGGATGAGAGGCGGGCCGGCGTCGCCCGCGCACCGAGCGGGGCCGCTCTCGCGAGCGCCTGGTGCCGGGCTGGCCTCGGTACGGCGCCAGCGCAAATACCGGCTGGTATGCGCCGCGACGACCTCACGTGGCTCATCACGAATATCGAACCGGATGCGCACCGGCGCCTGCGCGACCGGGCCTACCTTCTCGTCGGCGTGACCTTGGCACTGCGTCACGAGGACCTCGCGCACCTGCGTATCGAGAATGTGAGCTGCGACCCTGACGGCGCCGGCTATCGGGTGTATTTCACGCGGTCGAAGGCGGATCCGGACGGGAGCCGACCGCCGCGCCTCGTGCCCCACGTCATGACGCCGGACGGCGACTGTGACGAGCTGTGCCCCGCTTGTGCGCTTCGTGACCACCTCCGGGTCGTCGCCGAAGCAGGACGGTTAACCGGGTACGTGTTCGCCACCCTATACGCGGGAAAATGGGCGCCGATGACACGGCAGAACGCGCGACTGCGGATACGAGACGCATGGTGCCGGACGAACCCGACGAGCGAGAAACGAATCGCATCCCGAAGCTGCCGCGTCACCGGCGCCACCCTCGCCTACAACGCCGGTATGACTGTCGCCGATATCGCGGCCGAGGTCACCCTGCACGCGGCAATCGACGAAGCCGACCGCTACATCCGTCGCCACCACGAAACCGAGTTCCAGCTCACTTACTGAGGCAAACCCGGCCGCCCCGACGGCATGCCTGCCGGGCCTTGATGCGTTCTCGTTGGCCGGCCTGCCGCAGGAAAAGTTCCCGGGATAGCGGACGGTGTGTCCGACCCTGTGGGACTGCCAGTCGGGCTCGACGCAGACAGGAGGGGTGGGCAAGGAGCTTTCGCTTCTTGCCCACCCCTCGGTGGTTACGCGTGGAGTGCAGCGAGGCCGGCGTCGAGGGCTTTTTGGATGCGGGTCCTCGTATGGCCGCCGATTTCGCGGGCGTTCTCCAGGCTCGCGGAAGCTGTCTTGATGAGCCTGCCCATCTTGTCCCAGTCCAGGAGTGCGCTGAGGGCTTCTTGCAGGTTGGACTCGATCATGCCGAGGTCGATTTCGGCGTCGCCGGTGCCGACGCTGTGCACGACTGCGAGTTCCCGAAGGACCTGGTAGACGATGTCGACGGGCTGGTCGATGGCGACAACGAAGGCGCGCTCTCCGAGTCGGTAGATGCCTCCGCCACCGGGCACGTCCTCGACGCTGGGCACGATGGCGAGCGCGGCGACCGCCTTGCGGTTCTCGCGTGCGTCGGCGAGTTCCTTGCGCCACGCGTCCGGGGCAAGCGGCCTGCCACGCTTTTTTGCCTCGACCACGATGCGCACGTCGGCGCCGCCGGTAACGAGCCTGGACAGCGTGGCCACGCCGTCGCCGCTACGGCGAGTCGTTCCCGGCGCGGGCGCCGAACCGGTGTCGTCCCACTGGTCGCCCGCCGCGACGGCGATGGTTTCGATCAGGGCGCAGGCCTGCGTCTCGAACTCCTTGCCGAGGGCCTGTGAGGATTTCGCACCCGCAACCTTCGCCGCGGCGGCCGCGGCGAGGAGTTCGCGTACCGCGGCCAGTTGCGCGGACAGCTCCCGGCGGGTTCCGTCCAGCCCGGCGAGCATGTCCCTGCGCAGCGTCTGGATGGGGCCGTCGGAGTCCAGGCTGAGCACGGACCGCATAGCGTCGGAGTGCTGCGACAGCGCCCTGCGCAGGTCATCCAGCCCAGCAGCCTGCACCTGCTGCGCCGCCTTGGTGACCGCGTCGCGCACCGTGTCCGCTTCCCCGGCCAGCACCTTGTCGAGCCGGGCGGGCAGATCGGCCAGGGCACGCTGAGCGGTGTCCGCAACGGCGTGTTCCTCGGTTCGGATCCGGTCGAGCGCGGCTTGCATCTCGGCGACGGCGGCCTTGGATCGGATGTCAAGGTCGGTGGCAAACCCGTCCAGGGTGCGGCGCACCGCGCCGGTATCCACGCCGGCGTTCGTCACCGACACGGCCAGGAGACCTACCGGGATGGCCCGGGCCACCAGGTCGGCGGCAGAGTCCGGGCCGCGGGCGTCGCTTTCGGCGGCCACGATGGCAGACGCCTCGGCGCTTCGCACCAACAGGCCATCAATCCGGATCGTGCCGCCTGCAGCGGTGACCCGGCGCCCGGCGCCCGTCACGTGCTCCGGTTCGCGCGTGAACGCGGTGAGCGTCATCGCGTCTCACCAACCTTCAGCAGCGCCTCGGCGCTGACGCCCTGCGGGTTGCACCGGGGACATGTCGCGCTTGGCAGCTCGGGCGTGTGCAACAGCCCGGACTCCCATTGAATGAACGCGTCACCCATGACCGCCCACTCGCCCGGGTAGTCGGACTCGATTGCGGCCTCGACGCGCAGGTGTTCCGCGCCGATCTCGTCCAGGCCAGGCAGCCCGTGGGCCAACGCCTCGGACCACGCCCGAGCCAACCTCATCCATGCGGATAAGAGCCGAGGAAGACGCGATGACGCGCCCATCGGGCCCGATACTTCGGCCACACGCGAAGCGTGCAGCGGCTGAGACAATGTGGTCATTGCCCTCTCCAGCGGATAAACCGCAGCGTGAGAGCGCCACGTGGCCCCCACTGTCAGCGGAGGCCCCTCAATTGGAGACCCGGCGGGTACCCATTGCCGCGCGCCGCGCGCACACAACGCGGGCCGCAAAATCTCTGTAGCGGGGGCGAGGCATCCGCAGGAGCGATCGCGCAGTTCGGGCGGGCACTATCGCCGACTTGACAGGCAAGCATCGCGCCGGACCATCCGATTCGGTTCGCGAGCGAATGCCTCCCGGCCAGAAAGCGAAACAATGCCCGAACAGCACCGAAACGATGTCGCCGTCGTCATACGCCTTCCTCGCGAACTTCGCGACCGCCTCGCGGATCATGCCATCGTCGAAGACCGATCGATCGCCTCACTGATGCGCGTCGCCGCCACCTCGTATCTCGCGCGCCATGCACACGAGGCACCCGAGCGGCCATGAGACTCGCGGGCGAGAGCACCTGCCCGCCCCTTGTCGCGTGCCCGTCGACGCCCGGCGGGCATATCCGTTGGTATCCGTGGGCGGCAGAGTCGCCGCCACCCGTTACCTGAGCGCATCCCAGCCGCAACCCAGGCGAATACTGAGGCGCACCTTGGCTCAAGAGGGGACTGCTGCACGGATAGGTGTCAGCTGTGGGCTCGGCTGGTCGCACGTTTGGGCTTGTTGCGGGTCGTCCAGTGCCGTAGCCAGGCGATGATGCGTCTCCACCATGCGGCCCATCGACTCGTTCGAGAGTCGTTGTTCTGCGTGGGCGTGGGCGCTTCCGGATCTGACGGCGACTCTGGCTCGGTGCTTGTGGGTGTTCGTAGCTTGCCGACTGTTGTGTGGGAAAGACCGGCCAGGCGGGCGATGGCCCGATTCGACATGTCCGGCCGGCTGCGCATCAATCCGGTGGCTGTCGCGCGCCGTATGGCGACGTCGCGCGGGTAGTGTTTCCCGTCCGCGCCGAGGATTTCGCTGTCCAGGTGCGTCTGTGACGCACCTGGACAGCGGGCCCTTCGTACGGTTGCCTCGGAAACGCCTGCCGCGGCGGCCAGACGCCGGTTGCTCCACTGCGGCGCGAGCTCGAGTAGTGCGTGCAGCGAGGCGGCGCGTTCGGGTCCTGTGAGCGGCAGGCCGTGCCGCGCGTTGGCCGATATCGCCGCCTCGAGGGCTTCGGCGTCGCTGCCGGTGAACCATTTGACCGGGAGTGTGGCGCGGCCTTTCAGCCGGGCGGCAGCCACGCGGGCGTGTCCGTCGAGAAGCACCCGCCCGGCACGGCGGACGACGATCTGTGGGCATCGATCGAGCACCGCGGCCAACAGTTCGACATGGCGTGGGTCGACCGGCCGCAGGCGCCAATCCTCATTGAGCATCGCCAGCTCGACGATCTCGGCCGCATCTGAACTCGTGGGTGTCGTCATGGCGCGCACGGTGCCGGGGCCGCGTCTTGCCGCAGTCACCATCGCACGGTGCGCCAAAATGGAAAGGACCGCGCTGGCCCGCCACGCCGTGCAAGATCAGCGACCCACATGCCACGGCCCATGCCCTAGAGGCTGCGCTGGCGAGGACAAAGCCAACTGCGGTGTGTTCCTCACGATTCGCTTCGGACTGACACCATGTGCTCGGCGACGATGACAGCCGCTTTGTCCGTCCCGACGTGTGCAAAATTCAACTTCCGCCCAATGCACGGATCATGCGGTGCACGGGGCTGGTCTCGAACGCCTGAATTTCGCGTCGATAGCCGAGCAGCACGTCGAGGCTGCGATGTCTGGTTACCTCCTGTACCTCTATGGGGGTTAGTTTGCGGTCGCGGAGAGCCTCGGTGACGAAACCGGCTCGGAGGGAATGTCCGCCAAAGGACTTGGGCTCGCTGAATCCGGCGAGCGCAGCGAGGTCTTGAACGAGCGTGTTGATCGCGTGCCCGTCAATCGACGTCCAGCGTGAGAAGTCCTTGGGCAATCGGCCGTAGCGGTCGACTGCGGGGAACACGGGAAGGTCCGGGTGGGTGCGGCAGGGGTCGGCGCCGAGAAGGGCGGTGACGTGCTCATGCCATGCCGTCATCGCCCTGGACGGACAGATCGACTCGTCGTGGGCCCGGGGAAGAAACAGCGTCGTGCCGTGACCGTCCTGATCGGTTTTGCTGCGGGCAATCAAGACGGCCCACGCGCCATCTTGCCGTTGCGTCATGTCTCCCCATACGAGGCCCTCCAGTTCGGAGCGTCGCAGGGCGGACCACCATCCGCACGAAAGGAGCGCGACATCCCGCAGCGGCTTACTCGACCCGGCCTCAACGAGGTCCGCATGCAGCCGCAACATTCGGCCTCGGCGTGCGCCGGTCAGGTTAGGGACAATCCGACGTGCGTCGGCGAGCGTTTGATGAAGCGCCTGCCGGCTGATCGGTTTGCCCTTCGCGGTGACGAAGACTAGGTCGAGGTGCGGCGCACGCTCGCGCATCCGGGCCAAGACCGCCATTGGATCGAGTCGCGGGTCAGTGGCAGGCGGCAGTACGACCAGGCGTCGCTGACCCGACGGATCAGACGGGGAGAGCGTGCGCGTGGCAAGGTCGATGTCGGCCCAGCCCAACCGGCGCGCCGAGGCGACGCTCATGTCGGTCTGCTGATGTAGCAGGATCCACGCCCATCGGCGGTCATGACCGGCTTGCGCCTGTGCGGCGACGGCGATCATTTGTCCGAGCATGGCCAGGTCGATGGCCGCCTTGGCATTGCGGGGTCGCACAGAAAAGAGCCGCCGGAATCCGGTCATCAGCTCCTTCACGGCCCTGTCGTCGGTAGGGCTGGGCAGCCCCGCGTTGCGGTGAATGCGTGCCAATGCCGCCGCGCGGACGCCGAGGGAGGAAACGGCGTGCGCCTGCAGCGGGTCACCCGGCCCGCTCGCTGCCGCTTTCCCGTCAATGATCTGCGCGCCGTAAGCCGTCAGGAAGTACAGGACCTCGGACACGTCCCCGGGAAGAGCTGGCACATTGCGTCGGGTACACCACTCGGCCCATGCGCGAATGTGACTCGAATAGCCTTTGCGGGTGTTATCGGGGACGGACCGGGCCAGAATGCCGGCAGCGACCTTCCGCAGCTCCTGGGTGCTGCGGACAATCTCAGCCTCGGCCGGGTCATTCGGCACCGCAGTGAGTCCGCCGCCGGCCATCGGCATCTGCGGCACAATAAGCGCGAGCAGCGCATCAAGGTCCGCTCCGTACAGAACCGGTTGATCGACTGATCGCCCAACCGATGTGGTTTTTCGGCGTTGCGGGTCACTCCCGACTTTCCGCGCCGTTGCCTTCCCTGGCATCGCCCCTCCAATTCGCCTGTGACACGGCGGACCGTGCCCAGGTTGGCGAATAACGCAATAGGGCAATCGGCGCCCTGGGCGACTCGAAGTTGGCGTGGCGGATCATTAGTGATCAAGACGGGACCGGGCTGGGGGTCGCGCCGCACCACCGAACCGACGAACTGACCGCCCGCCTCGCGAGCATCTGAATACACCGTCGGCACCCAGGCGGTACGTCTGTAAGACGTACCGGCAAGCGAAGCCGACGCACGTCCCGCGTCGCAAGTCTTCGGGCCGCTCCTCCACCAGTCAAAGGTCCGCTACGCCGCTCCGCGGCCCTTGACCGCCTCCCCGGCGCCCGACATGCGCCCCTATGGGAACGACGCCCCAGACCGGACGAGACCCTCCGATTTAGGTTGCCATTTCAAGCCGAGAGCACCCGGCACCTACAGCATGGGGAACTCAGACTCCGGAAGCTCGTCAACGCCCCGGTCGAGCAATACCGCGAACCGGTCAACGATAAGCCAAGCCAACTCAAGGCACGATGTGCGGGCAGATTCAGGCATGAAGTTCCATCGACCGTGCCGTTGACGGTCTCCGTACTCCTTCAACGATTTGAGAGTCTCCGCTTTAACTCTTAGCGCACGTTGCATGTTGCGCCAAGCAGTTGCGTCGTTATTCGAAGTTTGAAAATGTCCGCGGATCGATTCTGAGGCGCGTTGGCAATGGAAACCCGTATCCGCCGCATCCCTGATGGCCCGCGTCAGTTCACTTACGGCATTCCGCAGTGCCGGGCTCCCAAGGCAGAGATTCAAGACAACCTCTGCACCTAGTGGGCGAGCTGCGTGCGAAGTCTCGTTGTCAAGCGCCGGATAGCCTACCGTCAAGACAACTTGTTTATGGTCAGGCGTCACTATTGACGTCAATTCGACGGAATAGCTTCGCCCCCAGGTATATCCCAACACATCAACTTGCGATTGACAGAATTCTTGCGCAAGATTCCTAAGGTCTCCAAGATTCTCAAATTCAGGACCGTGAAATGTCGCAAATATTTGAGCGTTGTCGATTGATAGGTACACCTCGCCGTCCCACGGAATGCTGGGCGCCCTTATAAGTATCGGAGCGGACATAATCAGTGTCGCCCACGTTCGTTCCGGTATAACTCGTCCAACGATGCCGTAAACAAGTGCCGGCTTGTCACTTGTTGTTTCCACCTCTCGATCTTGCCACGAGTTCGCACGGGATTGGTTAGCGCCTCGCGGCGTTCCACAGGTGTATATGTCCAGCGTGAGGGCCGGGATCGATCGCCGGATGTGAGACCTTCCCCCTTGCGAGGCAGTGGGTTTCACGGTCGCTGCTGTCGGGCAGCCATCCGGTGAGGGCACTCTGGCAGGCGGCTCTGGTAAGGAGGAGCACATGGCTCACAAGTTTGCAGTCGGATATGCGGCCCGCCTCCCGAAGCCGTTCTCGGACATCGTCGGGCACGTCATCGCCGTCCGCGGAACGGACGCGGGGGCGCTCATCACGGTCGAGTACCCCGCTGACGGGGCTTTCGGCGAGACTCTCGTCAAGGTGTTCCGGCCGTCGCGGCTTGCGCACGCTGCCGCTGCCGTCGCCTGACTGTTTCCAGCTTCAAACAAACACTGCGGTCCCCGGCATTGTGCCGGGGCCGCAGTTCGTTTTGGTGCTCAAGCGAAGTGGTCAGAGACCGCTCCCTTGCAAGGGGCGAGACCTTGCGTCGATCTCCGGCGCGCTCGATGCCGGCAAGGTTGCCGAAACTGACCCAGGGCCGTTGGTTTTCGCAGGTCGGAGAAGGCTACGTCAATCTCGACCTCCGATAAAGGCGGTTATCGGAAGGCAAAATTGACGGACATACAGGGGGATGATCGAGTCTGGCGAGCATCATAATGGGGCTTCCGCGCCCGCCAAGACTAGTCCAACTCTGAGACCCAAGAGACGATTGAGCTAGCCCGATTCTTAGGACCAGAATGCCTTCCGGCTTCGCGCGTCCAGTCGGACAGAAGGCCGGCAGGCCGCGCACCTGTCTGTGTCGTGATTCTGTTCTCACATCGGTGTTTCCTCGGGATGATCAGATCGTCTCCGCCGCTTACGCCAGGGCCTGGATCGCGGTGGCATCAATGTCACGTGCGAAGCGATGCCGCGCGTGACGGCTTGCATGCCTTCTCCTAGGTGACCGTGCTCGTGCAAACGTGCCATTGCGAACTTCTGTCACCGCATTGACGGCCCTCCGGGAGTCTTAACGCCGACTCAATTTGCGGAGCTGCTGGGATTGCTCGCATTGATGAAGCCGAGGTCGCATGGGCCGTCAGCGCGAATGAGCTGCTTCCCGGGCAGGAGTCGCGATGGCTGCTGTTCGTCTCGGCAGCTTGGCCGGCGATCTTCAGCCTTTCGTTGTCTCGCTTCCGCCGGTGTTGGTCACAGTGGAGCACACTGAAGGGAACAAAGGACCGATCCGGGAGA
>CALCHX010000054.1 GCA_937906875.1 uncultured Gemmatimonadota bacterium
ACTCGATCGCCGGGCGTCACTCGATCGCCGGGCGTCACTCGATCGCCGGGCGTCATGCGATCGCCGGGCGTCATCCGATCACGAGGCGTCGGATCTGCCGACATGCGGTCGCTCGACATCGCGATCAAGCACTGATGTAGCCCGGGACGCCGCCGGAGCCGGTTGCACCCGCGGCGGCGCTCCCTGGCGCGGTGAGGATTTCGGTCACCGTCCGCGCGTATGCCAGCCAGCGCGTCGTCTCGTCGCGCAGGTGGGCCAGGCCGGCAGAGGTCGGCCGGTAGTAGCGCGCCCGACGGTTGTTCTCCGTTCGCCCCCACTCGGCGGCCAGCAGCCCGCGCGCTTCCATCCGGTAGAGCGCCTGGTAGAGAGCGCTGTCGTCCAGTTCCAGCCCGTCGCCCGATCGCTCCTCGAGCCAACTGGTGATCTCGAAACCGTGCATGGGTGTCCATGCCAGCGCCTTCAGAACCAGCACGTCGAGCGTCCCCTTCACTACCGGCAGTCGTTCGGTCACGCTTCCCCCCAGACTCTCAATGGTGTGTCTGGAAGATAGGTATGGTCGATGACGGAGCGCAAGATCGGGCCGCGAACTCGCTGGCGCGACATCAGCATGAGAGGCCATCTGCCCACTCCAGCGGTGTGATAGCGCCCACCATTTCCTGGCGCGCATCGCGGCTGCCGGGCCTGAAGTATATGATTGGACCGCCCGAGCTCGAGGAATGCCGCGGGCCAACCTGTATTCCTACCTCAGTCAGCCCGCCATGCCTGAACTGGATCCCCGACACGACGCCTACATCGCGAATGCCGCTCCCTTCGCCCAGCCCATCCTCGAGCATCTTCGCTCCGTCGTCCACGAGGCGTACCCGGCCATCGAGGAGACGATCAAGTGGGGAATGCCGAACTTCACGGTGAACGGTGCAATCGTCTGCAACATGGCGGCATTCAAGCAGCACTGTGCGTTCGGGCTCTGGAGGGCCGCCGAATTCCTGGGCAACGACGCTCCGGCGAGCACGGAGGAGCGCTCGGGGATGGGAAGCTACGGAAAGCTCCGTTCGATTGACGATCTTCCTCCGCGCGCGGTGCTCGTGGATCATGTCCGACGCCTCGCCACGGCACGCGCTGAAGGGCCGGAGAAGGCTGCCAGGTCACGGAGGAGCCCTGTCGTCGGCGACGGTGCATCGACAACGAGACGGTCCGGCGGGCGCGGAAAGCTATCGCCGAAACATCCGGTGACGGTGCCGGACTACGTGGAACGGGCGCTCGATACGAACGCCCGAGCGCGCGCCACTTTCGACGCCTTCCCGCCCAGTCACCGACGCGAGTACGTGGAGTGGATCACGGAGGCAAAGCGGGAGGTCACGCGCGAGCGACGGCTGGCGCAGATGCTGGAATGGCTGGCCGAGGGTAAGGCGCGAAACTGGAAGCACGAGCGGGAGTAGCCAGGTCGGGATCAGGTGGAGGCTGGCCAACTTGCCGGGCTTTACGGCCGGTGATCCGACGTACACTCCGTCGACGGCGCTGTCCTGCGGGCAGGGACTGGCGCGAGGTTCCGCGCGTTAGCGCGCCGCGAACATGGATTCCCGCTTTCGCGGGAACGACGGAGGCGCCAGCGGGAATGACGGAGGGGAGCGCCGTCGTGAGGACGGGCACGGGGGAATGACGGACGGGCACGGCACCGACGGACATGGATTCCGGCTTTCGCCGGAATGACGGAGACCGGCGCCGGAATGACGGAGACCGGCGCCGGAGTGACGGAGACCGGCGCGGGAATGACGGAGTGGTGCGCGGAAGGACGGAGTCGCGCGTAATGACGGAGTGGTGCGCGCGGAAGGACGGAATGGATTCCGGCTTTCGCCGGAATGACGGAGACGGGCGCACGGGAATCCGGTGAAGCGGCTGAGATTGCCGCTCCTGACCCGGCACTTCTTGCCGGATGAACCCCTCATGCCGACCGGCCCACTATCGTCCCCACGCGCGTAACACCCTGCAACACCATCACTTGGGCGCGAACCGGCAGCGGGTACGGAGCGTGCCTCCAGGGCAGGCGCAGTCGTGGCGCGAAGCAGTTTCCGTCGCCAGCGACACCCGACCCTCGCCCTCCGCCCTCTCCATGTCCCACACTCTCGTCGTCGACCTCGCCCGCAACGCGATCCTGCTCGCCTTCGTGCTCGCTGGCCCGATGCTCGTCGTAGCCCTCGGCGTGGGACTGCTCGTCTCCATCTTCCAGGCCGTCACGCAGATCCAGGAACAGACGCTGGCCTTCGTCCCCAAGCTGATCGCCGTCGCCGTCGTCTTTCTCGTGGCCCTGCCCTGGATGCTCCAACTGAGCGTGAAGTACACCTCGGAGCTCTTCCGCAGCATCCCCACCCTGGCCGGCTGACCAGCCGCCGCCCGCTCGGCAAGACGCCGCGACGACCGTGCTTCAGGCACCCCCCTTCGATCTCTTCGCGCCCGGCGCGGGGAGCCTCATCGCCCTCTGCGGAGCGCGGGTGAGTGGGCTCCTGCTCGTCGCTCCCGTCTTCTCCGCGCGCATGGTTCCGCCCATGGTGAAGGCGGGACTGATCGTGCTGCTCACCGTGCTCATGGTGCCGGTGGCCACGGCGCACCTCCCGGTCGCCCCGGAACTCACCCCCGCGACGGTGCTGGGCGAGACGCTCGTCGGTTTCGTCATCGGCCTGGGCGCGGCGCTGCTGGTGGGCGCGGCCGAGGCGGCGGGTGAGCTGATGGCCATCCAGATCGGACTCTCCGGAGCGTCCATCATGGACCCGGTCAACCAGCACCAGGTGCCGGCGCTCGGGCAGTTCATGCAGCTCACGGCGATCGCCCTCCTGCTCGGGCTCGACCTCCATCTCGTCATGCTCGACGCCGTGGCCGCCAGCACACGACTGCTCCCGATAGGCATGGAGATGGATCTCGCCGGTGGCGCGAGGGCCATGGTCGGCCTGGGAAGCACGCTCTTCCTGCTCGGCCTCCGCTTCGCCGCACCGGTGGTCGCCTCAGTGCTCATCGCCAACGTCGCCCTGGCGGTCCTCAGCCGCGCCGCGCCCCAGCTCAACGTGCTCTCCGTAGCCTTCCCGCTGCAGATCGGCGTCGGGCTGTTCGCGCTGGCCGCCTCCATCCCCCTCATAGCCACCTTCTTCACCAACTGGTCGACGCCTTACGACGACATGGTGGGCAGGGTGCTTCGCGTGCTGGGAGGCGGCTGAGGATGTCCGATAGCGACGCCGAGAAAACCGAAGCCCCCACGCCCAAGAAGCGTGAGGAAGCGAGCACCGAAGGCAAGGTACCCCGCAGTCAGGAGCTCACCACGGCGCTCCTCCTGGTTACCGCGGCGCTGGTGTTGAAGCAGCTCGGACCGGGACTGGGGCATACGCTGATCGAGATCTTTGGTTCGTCACTCGCGGGCGCCGGCGCCGACCTGGATCGCGCGTCAGCGGTGATGCTCATCCAGCACACCGGCTGGCAGGCACTGCTGGCGCTGGGGTTGCTACTGGCATCCATCGGAGGCGCCGCGCTCGCCATCGGCGCCGCGCAGGCGCGAGGCACCTGGTCCACCAAGGCGCTCGCGCCCAAGTGGAGCAGGATCAGCCCGATGGAGAATGGCAAGCGGATGGTGGGCTCCCAGCCGTGGGCCGACCTGGCCAAATCGCTGCTCAAGCTGGGTCTCGTGAGCGGCGTCGTCTACAGCGTGCTCCGCTCCGCCTGGGGCGACATCCTGGCCCTCGCCCAGCAGTCGCCGCTGGGCGTGTTGGAAGTGGTGCAGCGCTACGGTGTGAAGCTCCTGCTCACGGCGGGTCTCAGCTACCTCGTGCTGGCGGCGATGGACTATGCCTACCAGCTCTGGCAGTTCGAGAAGAGCCTGAAGATGAGCAAGGAGGAAGTGAAGCAGGAGATGAAGCAGAGCGAGGGCGACCCGATGATCAAGGCGCGTCGCCGGAGCGCCGCTCGTCAACTCGCCCGTCGCCAGATGTTCACCGAAGTACCCAAGGCCGACGTGGTGATCGCCAACCCGACACACATCGCCATCGCCATCCGCTACGACCCCGCAATTGCCCCGGCGCCGATCGTCGTCGCCATGGGCAAGCGGAAGGTCGCCGAGCGAATCAAGAAGCTGGCCTTCGAATCCGGAGTGCCGGTGATAGAGAACCGTCCCCTGGCCCGCGCGCTCATCGCCAGCGCCAGGCTGGGCCAGCTCATTCCCGTAGAACTCTACGCCGCCGTGGCCGAGATCCTCGCCTTCGTAATCCGTCAGCGCGCCGCCCGTGGCTCCACCTGGGAAGGGAGTGCCGTAGCATGACCGCTCCAGCAATTGCCGTGACTCCCGGCATGAGGGGCAAGCGCAACGCCGAGGTGGGTCTGGCTATCGGCGTCGTCTTCGTCATCGCGCTGCTCGTCGTGCCGCTGCCGGCGGTGCTGCTGGATCTCTTCCTCGCTACCGCCATCGGTCTGTCGGTGGTGGTACTGCTGGTCGCGCTCTATACCACCGACCCGCTGGAGTTCAGCTCCTTCCCGGCGCTGCTGCTCCTGCTCACGCTCTTCCGACTCGCCCTGAACGTGAGCAGTACGCGGCTCATCCTGGCGAAGGGACACGCCGGCGAGGTGATCCAGGCGTTCGGACAGTTCGTCGTGGGTGGCAACTACGCGGTCGGTATCGTCCTCTTCCTGATCCTCATCGGGATCAACTTCATCGTCATCACCAAGGGCGCGGGCCGGGTGGCTGAAGTGGCCGCGAGGTTCACGCTCGACGCCATGCCCGGCAAGCAGATGGCGATCGACGCCGACCTGGGTGCCGGTCTCATAGACGAGGTGCAGGCCCGCAAGCGACGCGATGAGATCTCCCGCCAGGCCGACTTCTTCGGTGCCATGGACGGCTCGTCCAAGTTCGTGAAGGGCGACGCCATTGCCGGCCTGCTCATCACCGGCATCAACGTCGTCGGCGGCATCTTCATCGGCATGGTGCAGCGCGGGATGGCCTTCGGTGAGGCCGCCAGCACCTACACCATTCTCACCGTCGGCGACGGCCTGGTATCCCAGATACCGGCGCTCATCGTAAGCACCGCCGCCGGCCTGATGGTCACCAACGCTGGCGGCGGCACCCGCATGGGTCCGCAGCTCGCCAAGCAACTCGGCGCGCACCCCAAGGCGATGTGGATCGCCGCCGGCGTGCTCGGCTTCTTCGCCCTCGTGCCGGGGCTACCCAAGTTCCCGTTCGTCGTCATGGCCATCGCCACCGGTGTCGTGGCGCGCATGGCCGGCAAGGCCGAGACGCTGCGCGACGACGCAGCAGCACAGGCCATCGCCAACGACACCGGCCCGGTGCAGACGCCCGACCCCATGCAGGACCTGCTGCAGATCGATCCGATCGAGCTGGAAGTGGGCTACTCGCTCATCCCGCTGGTGGACGAGCGGCAGGGCGGCGACCTGCTGGAGCGCATCTCCCTGCTGCGCAAGCAGGCGGCGCTGGAGCTGGGCATGCTCATCCCGCAGATCCGTATCCGCGACGACATCCGCCTGCCCGCCAACGAGTATGTGATCAAACTGCGCGGCGCCGAGATTGCCCGCGCCGAGGTGATGCCGCGCTTCCTGCTGGCGCTGGATACCGGCGGCGTCATCCAGCAGATCGACGGCATGGACACGGTGGACCCCAGCTTCGGCATGCCCGCCCGGTGGATCGCCGCCGCGCGCCGTGCCGAGGCCGAGTCGTATGGCTATGTGGTGGTAGAGCCGAGCACGATGGTGGCAACACATCTCATGGAGACGTTGAAGGCCAACGCCGCCGAGTTGCTGGGCCGACAGGATGTGCAGGAGATGGTGGAGACACTCAAGCGCACGCATCCCGCGCTGGTGGACGAGATCATTCCCGCCAAGCTGTCGCTGGGCGTGCTGCACCGCGTGCTGCAGCGGTTGCTGCGCGAGCGCATCCCCATCCGCGACCTGGTGACGATCCTGGAAGCGGTGGGCGACGCAGCAGATCAGACGAAGGATCCGGAGCTGCTCACGGAGTACGTGCGGCGATCACTGAGCAACGTCATCGCCCGGCTGTACATGGACGTCACCGGCGGCATTCGCGCGGTGACCATGGGAGCACGGCTGGAGCAGGCGCTGGCTGGACTGTTCGGCCCGCGCGCCGGCACGGCTGGAATGAGCCTGCTGACGCCGGACACACTGGCCGCGATGCTACGCGACCTGAACACGATCTCGATGGCGCACTCCAGCGAGGGGCGTCCGTTGCCACTCGTGGTGCCGCCGAACCTGCGCGTGGGCGTGCGGCGACTGGTGGAACCAGTGATGCCGCAGCTTCCGGTGGTCTCGCTGGCCGAGCTGCCGCCCACCATCACACTGAGCAGCATCGCAACCTGGGAGATGCCACATGGCAGCTGACACGATGGACCTGGCGCTCGCATCCTTCCGCGGACCCGACACGACGGTCTGCTTCCGGGCCGCCGCGGCCGAACTGGGCGACGACGCGGTGGTGCTGCGGACGGTGCTGCACGGCGACGCCGTACCAGCGCAGCGCGCCGAGATAGTTGCCGCGCCGGCGTCGGCGATCGAGCGCTACCGCGCGCGACTGACGCCGCCGCGTCTGATGCGTCCCGACCGGGCTACCCGTCAGCTGCCGCTCGTCATCGCCCTCGTTGGCCCGACTGGAGCCGGCAAGAGCACGACGGCGACCAAGCTGGCGCGGCACGACGAGGCATTCGGCCAGTGGCGGGCGGGCATCATCACCCTGGACACCCGGCCAGGT
>CALCHX010000055.1 GCA_937906875.1 uncultured Gemmatimonadota bacterium
CATCCCGAACGCGCCTCCAGACTCTCGCCCGAAGACGACGTCCAGAATCACTATTGTGTGACAGGTTCTTACTCTCGCCGAATGCCCTTGTCGCATCCGGGTCAACGAGTCACCTCGCACACCCATTCGATCTCGATTCAATTGTCAAACAGCAGCGCCGCCGCAGTTACTGACCAACTTTGCGACAGCCTTGTATCTTAACCCTTTGGAACCGTGATGTCAAGCGCATTCCGTTGCTCAGCACCACCGCCATCCGCTGGCCCAACCACCAGGCAAACACCAGATCGCCCGGATCGCTCAACGCATCGCTTCGCGCCGAGCCTCCCATCATAAATGGCTGAGTGCGGAAACGCAACCCCGACAACCCAACGCCAGACTCCCGATCCTCCGCCCCACCACCGGATGGGAGCGGCCCACTCCTTCAGCCAAGCCCCACACCCCGGAGACGGAAAGGGACCACTCCATCGAGTGGCCCCCGCTCCTTTACCATGCGCCCGGTAGGAATCGAACCTACAACCTAGCGATTAAGAGTCGCTTGCTCTGCCAATTGAGCTACGAGCGCCTGAACACCGCAATCCTCGCCCACACTTCCCCAAACAATCAACGCCTCCGCCGGGCCGCAACCCCCGCAAGGCCGCGTCGTCCAGTCTGGCTGACGCGCCAGGAGGGACTCGAACCCCCGACCCACAGCTTAGAAGGCTGTTGCTCTATCCACCTGAGCTACTGGCGCTTCACCTCCGGCAGGATCGCCAACGCCCGTTGATCCCGCAGGGATCGGGGCGGCCGGATTCGAACCGGCGACCTCCTGCTCCCAAAGCAGGCGCGCTACCGGACTACGCTACGCCCCGCACTAACTCACCACGATCAGCACAAGACGTGGCAGTATATCCGCACCCTACTCCATCGTCAATCCCCGGCTCCACACTCGCCCCAGGCGACGCCACCCCGGTTCCCCGCTCCGCCCACTTCATCCCTTCAACTGGGCAAGCACCGCCGCCACCGCACGAGCTCGATGGCTGACCCTCGCTTTTTCCTCCAGCGATGCCTCACCGAAACCCTTCCCGAGCTCCGTGCTCAGGAAATGGGGATCATAACCGAAGCCATGCGAACCGCGTGGCTCCAGGAGGATCTGCCCCACGACCTTCCCCACCCCCACCAGCTCCCGCTCTCCCTCCACCCAGGCCGCCGCGCAGACGAATTGCGCCTTGTGGTCATCGCCGCCCGCCCGGGCAAGCTCACGTACGAGACGTGCGTTGTTCGCCGCGTCGCTGTCCAGCGCCCCATCGTACTCGCCCGACAGCAGCGCCCACCGCCGGCTCTGCACCCCCGGGGAGCCGCCCAGGACGTCCACCACCAGACCGGAGTCGTCGGCGAGTACCGCCACGTGTGGGTATCGCGCGGCGAAGTACCGCGCCTTGGCCAGCGCGTTGGCCGCGAACGTATCGTGACTCTCCACGGTCGACTCTTCAGGCAGCTCCGAGATTCCGGCCGTGTCCAGGTCGAATGGCAGGTAGCCAGCGGCCTCCAGCATGGGTCGCAATTCGCGCAGCTTTCCCTGGTTGCGGGTCGCGAGCAGTACCCCCTGCCTGGTCAACTGTCGCCTCCCGCGACACGCTCCAGCAGGCTCCGCTGGGCGGCATCCAGTTGGCCGATGGCGCGCACGGCGCTGTCCAGCAGCGCATCGAGCTGGGCGCGGTCGAAAAGACCCTGCTCGCCGGTACCCTGCACCTCCACGAACGCACCGGTGCTGCTCATGACGACGTTCATGTCCACCTCCGCACTCACATCCTCATCGTAGTTCAGATCCAGCCTGATCTCGCCGCCAACCACTCCCACGCTCACCGCCGCGACGCGCCGTCGCACCGGACTCGCCGGCAGCCTGCCATCGCGCACGAGTAGCTCGAAGGCCTCCACGACTGCCACGCAGGCCCCGGTTATCGCCGCCGTCCGGGTGCCGCCATCGGCCTGGATGACATCGCAGTCGATCCGGATGGTTCGCTCCCCGAATTCGAAGTCGTCGAGCATCGCGCGCATGCTCCGGCCGATCAGGCGCTGGATCTCCTGGGTGCGACCGCCGAGCGCGCCTCGCTCACGCTGGGTTCGAGTGCGCGTCGCCCGCGGCAACATCGCGTATTCGGCGGTCAGCCAGCCGAGCCCCTGCCCGCGACGCCAGCCGGGCACGGTCTCCTCCACCGAGGCGGCGCAGAGCACCCGCGTATCCCCGAAGGCGACCAGGCAGGAGCCCTCGGCGTAGGGTATCACTCCGCGCTCCAGGATTAGCGGGCGGAGGGCATCGAGGGCGCGATCAGTGCGAGGAGGTACTGGTCTGGTCACGGAGTCTGGCAATGGTGGAAGTCGTGGAGTGTCCTGGCGTGATCGGCACGATGACTACACGTCCGCCGCCCGCGCGCACTTCTGAAGCACCAACGATGGTCGCCTCGCTGTAGTCGCCACCCTTGACCAGGACGTCGGGACGGAGGAGTCGGATCAGCTCCAGCGGGGTCGGTTGGTCGAAGACGACAACGGCATCCACTGCCTCGAGGGCCGCCAGCACATAGGCGCGCTCGGCCTCCGAGCGCACCGGTCGGTCGGGTCCCTTGAGTCGGCGCACGGAGTCGTCGGAGTTGAGGCCCACGACAAGCGCTTCCCCCTCCCGCCTGGCGGCAGTGAGGACGTCCACATGTCCGGGATGCAGGAGGTCGAAGACGCCGTTGGTGAACACCACGGAGCCCTCGAACTCCTCCCTCCAGCGGCGCGCCGCCGGCCAATCCATCACCCGTGGCGTCGGATCGAAGGGAAGTCTGTCCGGGGTCACCACTGCGATTGTGCCCCCTCCACTATCAGGGCAACGATGCGGTCGATAGCCGCACGTCGCCCGGCCGCCTCGGCCCCCTCGCCATATTCGCCCTCGCCGCGCAGTCCCTTGCGTTGGAAGATGAGCGAACCGTCTGCCTGGTCGACGATCTCGATGTCAACGACGAGCGACAGCTTCCGGCGGGCGGTGCTCCCCTGATTGGGGTCGGAGCTGAAGGCAATGGGCACATCGGGGTCGTAGCGGGTGATGGTGCCGCGTACAATCGCGTCTGCACGAGCCTCGGGCGCGTTACGCACCCCCAGTCGCCTCTGCAACTGCGTGCGGACGACCTCCGTCAGTTCACCCTGCAGCTCGGCCAGGGCCGTCTCGTTCTCGAACGGCAGAACGGCCGCGGTGCGGATGTGGCGAGGCAGACCACCTGCCTGAAACCCGTAGCCGGTAAAACATCCTGAAGTGAGGACGAGCACGACGAGAAGCAACACAGCCAGGCCACCTCTACCCCCCCGTCCCGCCGCGGTGCCGCTCGGGCCCGCAAGCCAGGCAGGAGAAACGGTGAGGGGTGGGCGGCCGAACCAGGATGGCAGAGCGGTGCCCTGACGCCGGCTAGCGATCCCAGACATCGTCATCAAAGCTGTTCACGGTCTCCCTGCGGTTGATCCTGAGCGAGAGCTGTCGTCCGGTGCCCTCGTTGCGGTACTCGATTGTCGCCGTGTCCGGGCGCGATACCCACTCCTGTAACCTTCCACCCTCGATGCGTTCCAATCGTGTCAATCGACCCTCTCCGAAGGTTACTCGAAAGCGCGGCTCCGAGCCGATGTCGGCGCGCAGAACAGCGCCGTCCAGGCGAGCGGTCGTGTCGGTGGCGGGCGGCACAGCGAGGCGTCCGACGGCCGCCCAGAGCAGGACGGGTGAAGGCAGCAGGCGACGCACCAGGTCGCCGCCAGGCGCGCTGATCGAGTCACCGATCAGGAACGCCGTCCCTCCACCTGCCCCACCATCCAGGAAGAAGTCGAGACGGAGACTATCAGGAGCTGCCAGCCGGGCCACCCCCTCGCCACGACCGACGATCGTTCCATCCGCGTATTCCCAGCGGAAGACAAGTCTGGTATGTCCGACCAGCCGGGCTTCGGGGATGGTTGACGGCGCGGGTGCGCCGACGAGCGGCCGGACGCGCGGCGCGCATCCGGCCACCAGCAGGAAGAGGACGACGGTGAGGAACGGCGAATGTGAGCGCGGGTGCATCTACTGAAAGTTAGCGCAGGGTCCCGCCAGCCGCAGGCGTCTGACTGGGCAGTCCCGAGCCAGCCTGCGGAATCATGCCGGCCTCAGCCAACGTGAGCCTCGAGGGCCGTCCGGATCGCGGCCGGGATGGTCATGCCGCGTCCCGATGGATCCACCGCCA
>CALCHX010000056.1 GCA_937906875.1 uncultured Gemmatimonadota bacterium
AGCGGCGATCACGCCACGTCGCAACTGGAGCAGCTTGCCCATCGCTTCACGCTCCACCGCCACGCGCAATTCCCGCGGATCCACCACTATGCCCTCAACTGGAAGCTTGCCGTGCAGCTCCCGCCGCTGGGCAAGGATGTCCGCGTACTCCAGGGGAAAGATGTCGGAGCTGGAACGCCATTCGGCGACGGTGAGGATGAGCGGCGGCGGATGCCCCTCCTTCAACCACTTCGTGACGTGTGCACCAGCATCCGTCAGACGGTCCAGCGGAAGCGAGTCCACGATCACGAGTACGTGCTGATCGCCCGGCTGCACCGGTTCCGACGTGGTGGCCGCGGAGCCATACAGGGCGACTGTGCGCAGGCCTTCGCCAAACACCTCGAGTAGCTCGTTCACCAGCGCTGTAGCCGTCACCTGGCCCGCTCCCCTCGTTCGAGTCACCAACTGGACCCCCCGCCGCCGCCGCCAAAGCCGCCACCGCCGCCGAAGCCGCCAAATCCGCCGCCGCCAAAACCCCCACCACCGCCGAAACCGCCGCCGCCCCAGCCACCGCCACCGTGCCTGCCACGTCCCCCACCGCCGCCGGACAGGAGGAAGGGGAGGAGCCAGAGCCGGCCCCCACGCCGCGAAAAGATGATGATCATGAAGACAAAGAAGAGAATACTGCCAATCGGGATCCCGCGCCGCTCCGGCGCCCGCCTGGCTCCCGCCGGCACGGCCAGCGTGGTGTCCAGTGCAAAACCGAACTCCGTGGCGAACTCCTCCGCTACCCTGTAGGCCACGACCACCGCTCCAGTGCTGTAATCGCGCGCCTGGAAATAGGGCGTCGCTGCCCGACAGATGGAAGCGACGTCTGAATCGATCAGAAACCCCTCAGTGCCACGTCCGGTGGACACCCAGCAGCGGCCACGGCCATCGCTGCTGGATTCCTTGGGCACGATGAGAATCACCGCGCCGGCATTGCGGCTCCGATCACCGATCTCTCCCTGCGGCCCCACCTGCCACTGTCGCCCGATCTGGAGCGCCACGTCGGAGACGTCTCGCCCTTCCAGGTCGGGAAGGGTGACCAGCACGATCTCGCCACCGCCCGCCCTCACGTTCTCGGCGATCTGCGTGATGCGCGAGCGCGACTGCGCCGACAGCACGTTGGCGAAGTCGTTCACATAGCCAGTGGGTGCTGGAAGCTGCAGCCCCTGCTGGAGCGAGATGGACAGGACCAACGTGAGAAACGACGACAGCACTTTGGCGTTATCCGCGGGGATTCGGGTTGATTCGGGATCGCTGCCAACAGCGGCAGCGGGTGCGACTCATATGTACCTACGTGCGCGGGGCACTGAAAGTGTCGCCGTGATCGGCTCCGGCATGCGTCGCCGTGCGTGGCGGCGCGCCGCCGATGGTCGTATCATTACGCGCGATCGTCCTTCACTGCCCATTCATCTTTCGCGCCATGCCCATCCGCAACGTCGTCCGGCTATCCGTACTGGCACTTCCCGCGCTGCTGCTCATCGCCTGCAAGGGCGGCGAGAGCGTGCCCGCCGCCCGACCCGAAGCCTCCGCCGCTGCGGCCAGCGCTCCGCCCACCGATCCGCGCGTGGCGAGGGCCGATTCGGCGCGTATTCGCGGAAGCGCCAGCGCACCGGTCTGGCTGATCGAGGTCAGCGACTATCAGTGCCCGTTCTGCAAGCAGTGGCACGACGATGTGTTCCCGACAATCATTCGCGACTACGTGGAGACTGGCAAGGTAAGACTTGCCTACGTCAACTTCCCGCTGGGCATGCATCCCAACGCACCGATAACTGCCGAGGCGACGATGTGTGCCGGTGCGCAGGGGCCGGAGAAGTACTGGCGGTATCACGACCTGGTGTTCGATACCCAGGAGCGTTGGGCTCCGCTACCCGACGCACGTCCGGTGCTCGATTCGCTGGCCATCCAGGCCGGGCTCGATACGGCAGAGTTTGCCAACTGCCTGGATAGCCACCTGATGCGGCCGCTGGTGGAGGCCGACATTTCCCGGATGAAGGCAGCCGGAGTGGGCCCGACTCCAACCTTCTTCGTCGGTGACACGAAGATCGAGGGGGCACAACCGGTGGAGCTCTTCCGGGAGGCCATCGAGGCCGCGCTCGCCGCTGCCGGCTCCCCCGGATCGACGACGCAGCGCTGAGAGTGAGGCGATCCTGATCTCGTGGAATCGCCGATAGGTCGCCGGGCATGATTGGCCGGCTGCTCTACTCCGGCGCCGGCCAACTCGCCCGCGCCGCGGCGATGATCGCGCCCCGGTCGGAGGGCAAGCTCTGGCGGACCCTCCGCGCCCGGCGCGGCATCCGGGGGCGGTTCCTGGAGTGGGGCGCGCACGGTCGCGACCCCAGCCGCCCGCTGCTCTGGATGCACGCGCCGAGCGTGGGTGAGGGGTTGCAGGCGCGGCCAGTGCTCCAACTGGCTCGCCAGCGACTTCCCGAGTTGCAGCTTGCCTACACCTTCTTCTCACCGAGCGCGGAATCGTTCGCGAGCGGCCTGGACGTGGACTTCGTCGACTACCTTCCCTTCGACACCGTGGGTGACGCGCGCTCGGTGCTCGACGCGTTACGCCCCGACGCCATCGTCTTCAGCAAGCTGGACGTCTGGCCCACCCTGGTAAGGGAGGCCAGCCGGCGCGGCGTACCGTTGGGGCTCGTCAGCGCGACGCTCGCCGCGACGTCCTCGCGCCGGAGCGGCCCCGCCGCCGGCCTGCTGCGCCCCGCCTACGGCCGCCTGGACCGCGTCGGCGCCATCGATGTGGACGACGCCGAGCGTCTGGTCACCCTCGGCGTGCGGCGTGACGCGATCGAAGTAACCGGCGATACGCGTTATGACCAGGTATGGGACCGGGCCCGGCGCGCGCGGCCGGATTCTCCGTTGCTCGCGCCACTCGGCGCCGATCGCCCCACACTCGTGGTCGGCTCGTCCTGGCCGGCCGATGAAGAGGTAGTCCTTGGAGCCTGGACAGCCGTCCTCGGGTCCGTCGCGACGGCGCGCATCATCGTGGCGCCGCACGAACCCACCGCGGCCCACCTGAAACCGATCGAGGAGTGGGCGGCGAGGGCCGGCCTGGGGATTGCCCGCCTCGATCGAGCCGACCCCGGCAGCGACGTCGTGCTCGTGGACCGTGTGGGTGTGCTGGGCGAGCTCTATGCCCTGGCTGACGTGGCTTACGTGGGCGGAGGCTTTCACGCCGCCGGACTCCACTCCGTGCTCGAGCCGGCAGCGTACGGCGCGCCGGTACTGTTCGGCCCTCGCTGGCAGGGCAGCCGGGACGCTGGCCTGCTCGAGCAGTGCCAGGGTGGAGCACCCGTTTCGGATGAGCGGGAACTGGCCCGGCAGTTGGTGCTGCTGCTCGGCGACGCGACGGTGCGCGCCGACCGTGGCGCCCGTGCGCGATCCATGGTGGAGTCTGGCCTGGGCGCGGCGGAGCGGTCCTACGACCTCGTCCGATCGCTGCTGGAGTCATCCGCCGGCGCTCGCCGGTCGGGCGCTGGCCGGTAGGGCGCCGGCCGGTAGGGCGCTCGCCGGTCGGGCGCTCGCCGGTCGGGCGCTCGCCGGTCGGGCGCTGGCCGGTCGGGCGCTGGCCGGTCGGGCGCTGGCCGGTAGGGCGCTGGCTGCTCGCGCAGCGGGCGCGTCGGGCAATCGCCGGCCCGGCGTCGGCGGCCAGGGGCAGGCAGGGACCGTCGCCAGCCCGCCCGCTACTCCTACCTGTGCGCTCGTTCCACGAGCGGACGATGGATGTAGAAGCCCTGGACGAGATGGACACCGATGGCCTTCACGGCCTCGAACTCCTCCACCCGCTCCACCCCCTCGGCGATGACCATCGCGCCCTGGTCGTTGGCGAACCGGACCATCGTCTCCACCAGGTTCTGCTTGATGAAGTTCGTGTCGATCGAGTTGATGAGCGACATGTCGAGCTTGATGAAGTCGGGCTCCAGGTTGGCGATGGAGCCCAGGCCGGCATAGCCGCTGCCGGCGTCGTCGACGGCGAAACGGAAGCCACGTTCGCGAAATGCGCGCAGCCGCTCCCGGAACCTAGGATAGTCCTTGATGGCCGTTCGCTCGGTTATCTCGATCACCACGCACTCCGGCTCCTCGACCATGAGGGCTTCCTCGGTGAAGGCAGGATCGGCGAAATCGTGTGGGTCGACATTGAGGAACAACAGTTCGCCCGGTTGCAGGCGGGTGCGCATGCCGTCCACCGCTCGCTGCCGACAGAGACGGCTCAGTTCCCAGACGAGGTCCGCCTCGGCGGCTACCTCGAACATGACCTCGGGGCTGCGCAGGCTGCGCAAAGTGCCGCGGGCAAGTGCCTCGTAGCCGAATACCTGGCCGGTTGAGGCGCGCACGATCGGATGATAGTCCACGTAGACCAGTCGGTCCCGGATGCTCGCCCGCAGGTCGTCCACCCTTCGCGCGCGTTCCCGCTCCTCGACGCTCTTCGCGGCGTTGGCCGCCTCCCGGGTGCCACGATAGATCAGGCGCTGCAACCGGATCTTGGCGTTGTAGTGGACGTGCGCACGTCCCACGTATATGTCGAACAGTGCCGCCACATCCTCGCCATGTGCAGCCTCGATGCGGCCGGCCACCTCGCGCTGCAGGTTGGCCACGACGGCCGTTATCTCCGCGTCGGTGGCCGCCAGGGCCCCCTCGGGAGGCACATGGAAGAGCACGAAATCGTCATCGTTGATGAAGCTCACCATCATCCGGGAGGTGCGCAGCGCGCTGCCAGCCAGGGACTCGCGCACCGCGCCAGCGGTGGTCTCCAACACCGCGTCCAGTTTCTCCCAGCCGTAGATCTCCTCGATCTTGGAGTAGCGGACGAAGTTGAAGTACATCACCACCAGCTCGCCGCGCTCCTTGAAAGCGCTGCGTACATGCTCGATCATCACCGGCAACGTGGGCAGTCCGGTGAGGTTGTCATGGAGCATGTGCTCGTACTCGGCGCGCTCCATGCGGTCGGTCATGGCAACGCCGGTCTGCCGTGCGCGCAGGAGGGCAGTCCTTATCCGCGCGGCAATCTCGTCTGCCGGTGCTGGCGTGCGGTACCACTCATCCGCGTGCAACTCGACCGCCCTCCGCCAGGCAGCCTCATCGGCACAGGCGACGATGACCGGGACGCCGCGCACACGTGCGCGATCGGAGATGTCGCGGAGGGTATTGGGGTTGTCAGTCGCGGTGAGAACCGCTCGAATCCCCTCGTGCGACTCCAGCGTTCGCAGGAAGTCGGTACCGACGGCGACCATGAGGCCCCACGCCTCGAGCTGGCCGACGGCCTCGGCGACTGACCCGTCCGGGCTGTCGGTGAGGATCAGCGGTGCGTCCCGGACTGCGCTCAAGTCACCCTTCGCGACAGTGGTACACTTCGTTCACCGGCACTCATCCCGGCGCTAGCTGCGCCAGATTGCGCTCGACCGTCGCCGCCAGTTGCCGTAGATCGAACGGCTTCTCGACGTAGTCGTCGGCACCGGTCTCCAGCGCCTGGCGCTTGTCGTCCCATTCGTCGAGCGCGGTCACCATCACGACCCTGATCGTCCGCCCGAGCTCCGGGTGCCGCTTCATGAGCCTGCATACTTCCCAGCCGTCGCGCCCAGGCATCATCACATCCAGCAGCACCAGCCGTGGCCGTACCCGCTCGAACAGCATCAGCGCCTCGTCGCCGTCGTTGGCGATCGTGATCGCATAGCCGCGCGACTCCAGATACTCGCGCATGATCTCCGTATTGTCGTGGTTGTCATCCACGACAAGAATCGGCGGGCGGTCGGCGTCGGTCATGGCGATCCGGATAGAGTAACGTACCCTGCGTGCGAGCAGGCAAGATGCAGACCGACCCTGCCCGCGTTGATTCCAACGGTTCGTCGGGCTCGCTGCCGGACCCCGGGGCGGGGTGTTGCAGGCGAACTTCAGCGCCTAGCGGCGGAGTGCACCCGGGCGCCAGGCGATGGCAAATCCGAGAGCGTCGTTCTTGTCGCCACCAAAGGCGATGGCTGCCCGGAGCGAGAGGCGCGGCGAGACCTCGAAGTTGGCGCCGAGGTCGAAGACGACGTCCAGGTCGCTATCCGAGTCGGAGCCTCTGTAACTGCTGCGATAGGTGAGTGCCAGTCGCGGATGGATGTATGGAGTGAGGGCCAGACCGTTGTCGAGATCGAAACGATGGCCCACCGACAGGCCCACAGGAAGCGAGACGCGAGTCGGGCCGCTGAGGCTGGCGTAGGCGCCAGCAGTGAGCAACAGGTCGAGCGGAAGGTCGTCGCTGGAGCGATTCAGCAGGTGAGAATAGCCGCCACCCACGAGCAGCTTCACGTCACCGTAATCCGGATCGGCCAGTCCGATGTCGAGGGAGAGTTGCGAGACCGGCGACCAACCCTCGCGCCACTGGAATATGGCACTGGTGACATGGTCTCCGTCGGCTACTCCCACCGCGTACTCGCGCTGGACAATGGTCGGCGCCTGGAACGACGGATAGTTGATGGCCTGGGCAGTTGCCGAGCCCAGCGGCATCAGCGAGGCACCGGAAACCATGACGAGGGTGCCGAGGATCGAGGTGAAACGGGACGGACGAGCTGACATGTCTTGATCTCTCCTGTTATGCCTTGCATCGGCACCGGCCAACCGACCGGCGCCTCGGGATATTAGCTATTCGGCATGGTGGCCGGGGAGTCCTGGTAGTGCATGGGCGGTCACGATCAGAAACTCACACCCAGCCCAGCCCCAAAGATACCCCCGGTAGGCCCCGGGCGACCGACGTCGGCGCTGGCGCCGAAGTCATAGCCCAGCGAGAGCGAGAGCCGGGAGCTGATGAGGAAGTCCAGTCCGATGGCTGCCCGGATGAGGTCGCTATCGTCACGAGTCTCGACCTCCAGGTCCAGCCGCTCGGGATCGCTATCGTTGAGCCCGGCACCGGTCCGGCGCGTCCACTGGAAGTAGGGCGCGATGTAGAGGGATACTGCCCGCCCCTCGCCGACCCGCCTCCGGTACGATGCTGTTCCCCCTACGGGCAGCTCGACGAGTCCGCCGCCGCTCCGCCAGGCCCCGCCAATCCCGGCAAAGAGCGCCGCGCCCAGGGACGACTCCGGCCCCGTCCAGCGAGTCCTGATGGGAACCGCCGCCCGTGCACCGACGCCGGTCGCCCGGTCGCCACCGCCATCCGGCGACACGGCTGCCAACCCGCCGGTGACCTGAAGACGGTTGGAGCCCGGCGTCCACGAACCGGCCAGGCCGACAACGGTGAACGCATCGCTCGAACCGTAGTTCGCCGCGGCTGCCAACCCCGGACTGGTGAAGGCATTCTGGAGCGTTGGCAGGCCGGGCATCTGGGCGGCCGCGGGCGCCACGCTCACAACCGACGCCAGTATGGCCAACAGTAGCGACTGGAATCGACGACCGGAGCAGCATGGGGAAGCTGAGGGCATGGCAGGCTGTTGCGGGTGACATCGATGCGTGACAGCAGACGCGGGTCATTGCAGACGACTCTTCGTCAGGGAGCGATCCGGCTACCGTGCGAGAATCGTGCACGCCGGCCGACGCTGAATCGATGGCAGTCAGCCCAGGGGTGACGGCAGCTCGCCCTGGCATGTGGGCCGGTTATCACAGGCCGACGCCATCGCGCTGACGGTGGCGACGGTGCCACGACCCGCGGCGCTGGAAAGTCAGGTCACCCCGCAAGCAGACCCGCCTGGCGTCAGGGTGACGTCCGCCTGGTAATCAGTTCCAGCACAGGTCGGGCCTCGTTCATGCTGAACTTGCCCTGTGCCTCGGATGCCGACAGGTACCTCACCAGCTCGATCGACTGGGGACTGATCGAGCGGAGGGCATCGGCACCGCCGGCCGGACGACCGTCCACGTAGACCAACGGCGCGGTGGTCGCCGCGCGACCGATGGCCCCCGCCGAGGAACGCAGCCAGGTGGGGCGAAGATTGCTGACGATGTCGTACAGGTTGGAGGCCGGTCGAGCTTCCAGCTCTGCACGGGATATCAGGTTGCGGTCATACGTACTGGCCCGGCCGCCCGTGCTCGCGCACGCCGTGGTGAGGGCGAGCAGGAACACGCCGGCCATGGTTCTGAAGGTCATGAATCAGCCTCCTCGAGGTTCAATTGCCGCCTTCGACTCGGGCGTCGGGGGGCAGCGCGCATAATCATTCCAGCATCGTACGAACGACGAGAGGGCAGACCCGAGCCGTGGGCCTGCCCTCTCATCTCAGTCAGCTCGGGCGCGCCCGGTCGCTGCGCGCCTGGTCGACCATCACCTTGGCGGTGCTGGAACGCGGTCCACGAACCAGACCACCGCAGCCTTGGCGAAGGGCGCCGTCTGTGGTGCACGGCTTCCCACGACGGACGCCGGGAAGAGGTATGCCGACAGTGCACTCCCCGAGGCACGATAGCCGGCGGTGGCTCCGATGCCGTTGTCCGTCTGGGCAACACCGGCCGGCGCCTCCGTGGACCAGATAGTGGCCGGCGCGCCCGGAGCGTTGAACTGCGCCGTCACCGTTCCCAGCGCCCGCTGGGTGAAGGCGGTTGCCGAGAGCGGTCCGACACTTCCCACAGGATTCGTGTTGGCGCCACTCACCCAACTCAGCTCAGCGGCTGCGCCGGTGGCATTCACCCCGCGGATATGGATCTGGTTGGCCGACGAATCGGGCACGGCGTCCGGGATCACGTCGATCCGGGCGGTGCCGCCCTGAACGCTACCGGTGAGGAGCAGCGTGACGTCCTGACCTTCCACGATGTCGACGGTCTGCTCGATCAGCAGATCAAGTTGGTTGATGTCGTTGGTGGCTCGCCAGACGCGGATCGGGCGCGAGCCTGCCTGGGCCGGCATACGAATGCCAGCCTGGCGGAAATTGATGCCCAGCGCATAAGCCGACCACTGGACCTGGTCGATCATGCGGGCGTCCACCGGGCCCTCGTCGGCGAGGGCATTGATGAAGCGCACTCCGGCGAGCGCCGGTCGTGCATTGGATACAGGACCACCATCCACGGCACACGAGGCGAGCAACAACGCCGCCACTGGCAGTAGGTAACGAGAGAGACGCATGGAGAAGGCTCCAGTAGTGCCAAGAAGTTGTGAATTGTGACCGCCAATCACACAGCGGTCGAGGCATGCCACTCTATTGCTGTCCGGAAGGCGGCAAATCCGGTCCCTCACCCTGCGGACTGGAACCGCCAATAAGCTTCACTCCCAGAATTGCCACGGCCAACGCGGTCGTCGCGGCCAACCCGGCCAACCACGATCGCTTCCGATCCAGGCGACGTTCGCTACCCTGGGACACGAACACCCCGGGTATGCTCAGGTGCTCGCCCGACCACTGCTGCTCAGCCGTCTTGAGATATCTGACGGCCCGGACATCCAGTTGGTACACGGAATCACCAGTCGATCGCAACGTTCCCTCGACCTCATCGACGGCCGGGCCGATACTGTCAGCCAGCGCCGCGCGACCACGATCGTTCAGAACCAGCACCACCTTGGCCCCGACCGGCGTGTTGGAGTCGAGTGGAATGAGCTTGTAGCATGCCGCATTTAACATTGTCATGGCGACCAGCACCGCCGTACAACTCCGCCGTCCGTGGCCGGCTCTGATGCCGAACAGGGAGGCGTTCGGCGAGGGCTGTCGCCGCCGCTCACTCCCCGGCCCTGGGACCGGGGGGCGAGCAACGTGCTTCTGAGCGTGAATCACTCGATTCCTAGAAACCGTAGGTGCTGGGACCGGACGCCCACTCGGAGTTGTAGTACGGCAGAGTGCGCGCATTCATCTCCTGGTACGGCACCGGGTACATGGTCGCCGTTCCCTCGACCAGGTCGCCCCAGCCACGGCTATCGATGTACCACTGGCCGTAGCCGGTGTAGAGCGTTTCGAGGCGCTTCTCCCACTTCATCGCCTCCCAGAGCGTGCCGCACTCCACGACCCGGTTGCCGCCGGTGGGCGTCTGCGGGACACAGGAGAACGAACCGCCGCCCGGATGCTGCGGGGCCCGTGTTTCGCGAGTCGAACCTACCGGGAAGGGTGGCAGATTGTTGGCCACGCGCGAGTCGTTGATGAGCTGCACGGCGATCGCCGGACTGCCCGGATTCATGCGCATATCGGCCTCGGCACGGAGCATCGCCATCTCCGTGTTATCCATCAGGACCCACGGGCCGTTGGAAGCATTGGCCCGGTAACTGTAGAACCGCACGATGTCGTACGGCGACTGGCCCCACGCCTGACCCTGGGTATCGTCGCCCGGAGCGCGTACCCGGAAGTAGGTCGTCGGCATGCCATCAACCTCCACCCGCGAGTTCCAAGCGGCAATCTGGTCCGCACGGGTGGCTCCCTTGGGGAACCGGTCGTCTGGGGTGTGGAAGAGGAAGAAGGCACCAGGGTTGCCACCCACCTGCCGCGGCGCCGCGCTGAGATCAGAGAGCGGCGGAGCGATCCAGAGGCGGTAGGCGCCGCTGGTGTCGGCCATGCCCAGGTACATGGGCGTGACAGACGACCAGGTGGAGTTCACCAGCGCCTGGCTCAACCAGGGGTTGGTGAGGCCGGCCTGGCTGTTCAGGTCCAGAATGACGTCCGACCCGATGCCCAATGCGGCATCGGCAGCGACCTCGCTCCAGTTTACCGCCTGGCGCTCGGCCGGAGTACGGGCCACGCCGGCGCGCAGGCGCGCCTTGTACGAATGGACCAGCCTGATGAAGTCGGCCCGGTTCATTGCCGATCCACCCGGAGTGCGGAACCAGTCGTTCGGGATCGACATCGTCGCCGCGGCCGGAGCATTAGCCATCACCAGCGCGGAATCGAGGAACTGCAGGGCAGCGGCGTTCGCGTCGGCGTAGGAGACCAGCTCCGGAATGTCTGTCGGCTCGAGCGACGGAGACGGCACGGAAGCCTGGTCATAGGTGAGTGACACGTTACCCACGGCAACGCCGAGCACGAACCAACCCCAGGCACGTGCGCGGGCGTCAGCCATCGGCGTGCCGAGGCTTCCGCCATTGGCGATGAAGTTGTCCAGCGCCCTGATGCCGTTGGCCGCGTTGCGCCCATAACGCTGTAGCAACTGGAAGTCCCGACGGTTTTCCGTCTCCGTCTGACCACCCGGTCCGTTGTCGATCTCCGTGCGCGGAATGGCGCTGCGCTGAGCCATGCCGAAGTTGGCGACGGTGGCGTAACTCTCGCCAGCCATGGTCAGCAAGGCGGGCGTGAGGGAACTACTGGAGCCGTTCGTCGCCGAATGAATCTGCTGGAACGATGAACGGAACAGCCCTTCGATGCCGTCGGCGGTGGAAAGGATCAGCGCGACGTCCGGTTGGGTCTTGTTCTGTACGCTGAGCGGGTCACTGCACCCGGACAGCGCGCCGGCCGCCAGCAAGGCGAACGGAATATATCGCAGTCGCATCAAAAGCCCTCTGATGTAGGGGTGCCGTGACCGCCCGTCAGGGCGGTCACGCGCACCGTCATTCGTCTGGAGCGCCAGAACTCAGAACGAGGTGGAGAACTGGACCGTTACAGTACGAAGATTCGGGAAGGTGAAGTAGTCGATGCCGTTCAGGGCCGCCGAGCTCAACTGGCCACCGCCGCGACCTACTTCCGGATCGTAACCGCGATACTTCGTCGATGTCAGCAAATTGCGCCCGACCAATCCCAGCGTCCAGTTACCGGAGCCGGCGATCGCACCGACGTTGTATGACACGGACACTTCGCGAAGACGAATGAAGCTGGCGTCCTCGACCGAGTCGTCGGTGGGGCCGAGCACGTCGTAGAGCCCGCCGATACCGGAGGCGTGGCCACCGATTCCGGGGCCGACACGCCAGTAGTAACCAAGCGGCTTGACGAGCCCGATATCCTTTCCGCCCTGGTCGGTGTTACCCGACATGAAGTCGCCCTGCGCCCAGTGGAAGCCCTCGTTCCAGACATCGCGGCCGAAGACACCATCGAGCAGGCCGTACGCGGTGAACCGCTTCCACGACAGGTTGGACGACAGACCCAGGTGATAGTCCGGCGTGGAGACACCGATCGGCCGGATGAGAGGAGCGTCCTCGTCGTCGCGACGAACGATCGGAAGACCCCAGTTCACGCGATGACCCCAGGGAGCATCGGCGGCTGGAAGCTGAGCCTGGTAGTAGTTGCTCGTGACACCCTCGGTGAGGGGCTTGCCGCCCGTCCAGACGAGGAAGCCATCGTTGTTCTTCTGGAAGTTCGATGTCGGCGTTCCGCAGCTCGAGCCGAAGTTGCCCGGTAGCTGGTCGCACTCGCGCAGGAAGGACCGGCCATAGATGGTTCCGAGCCGCTCACCCTCCTGGACGTAGTACATCGACTCGGCACCCTGCGGTCCACCCGGGAGGGTGTATGCCGGTACATCGAGCTTGGTGATCGTGGCCCGGTTGCGGTCGTAGATCAGGCGTGTGCTCCAGTTGAGACCGGGGCGACGGATGATCGGAAGCTCCAGGCTTGCCTCCCACGTCTTGTTCTCCAGCTCACCAGCGTTCCGCCACTGACTGGCGAAGCCGGATGCGGCCGGCGCCGGTACCTGGAGGATCTGATCCTTGGCCAGCGATTGGGCGTACGTCACGCTGAGCGCCACACGACCGAACAACTCGGTGTCCAGACCGAGCTCGGTCTCCGTGATCAGCTCGGGACGGAGCTCCTTGTTACCCAGAGTGGCCGGGTTGAGCGTTCCACCGGTACCGATGGAATAGGTCTCGTACTGCGCGGCGAAGTTGGGGCGGTTGCCGGCCTTGCCGACGGAACCGCGGAGCTTCATCATGCTCACGGCGTCCGGCGCGGGCCACCAGCCCTCCTCGGACGCGATCCATGTCGCGGCAACGCGCGGGAAGGTGTGCCAGCGCTGGTTCTCACCGAACAGCGACGACCCCTCCTGGCGAAGCGAGAAGAGCAGGATGTAGCGATCCAGGAAGTCCAGGTCCACGCCGCCGAAGATGGACTGCGAACGGATGGAGCTGTTTCCGGAGCTGACGTCCTGGTTCTGGCTCACCGTATTGAGCGTCGCCAGTCCGGGGACGGCCAGGTTCTGGCCGCTCGCGCCGATGCTCGTGTTGTCCTGCTGATCGTACAGGTAGCGCAGGCTGAATGTGGTGTTCACCCAGTTGGCCAGATGGGGCTTGGCCACCGCGCCGAGCTGCGAGTTGAATGAACGGCGATCCCACGATCCTTCACTCCGATAGCCGCTGGCCGTCGTCGGGTTTGCCGTCGTGCTGCGGTAACCACGATCCGTCTGGTAGTACTGGTTACCCAGCGACCGATCGTAGCCGACGTCAGCCGACACGTCCAGCCACTCCAGCGGGCTGTACTTGAGCGTTCCGCTGGTGATGTAGCGCGAGGTCTTCCCGTTCTGCCCCTGATTCTCGAAGGCGTAGAGCGGGTTGAAGTTCTGGTCGCCCTGGTTCAGCGGATTGGAGCGGATGTAGAGGCGCCCCTGCGAGTCGCGCGTACCCTGCTGCACGAACGCGGGCTGCCGCGACAGCCGGAAGAAGGCGGTGCCGCCATCGGACTCGAAGCCGCCCTCCTCCAGTTGGCTGTAGTAGCTGTTGACCATGAGGGTCACCTGATTGCCGAACTTCTGGTCCAGGTTCAGGCGACCGGTCATGCGGTTCATTCCGCCCAGGTAGCGGAAACCGCCTTCCTGGTCGGTGTAGCTGGCGCTGGCGAAGAAGCCGGTCGTTCCCACGCGGCCGCGCATGTCGCCATTGAGCGTCAGGAAGGGCGAGGCGGTGGTAGCCTGACCGACCTGGTCGTACTGGGTAGGCCAGGTGTTGGCCGAGAAGATTCCCGCCAGCTCGCGATTGCTACGAACGGACGAGACGCCGGCGTCGTAGAGGAACTGCTGCGGAGCGATGGAATGGGGCGTCGGGACGTCGTTGACGCGGCGGCGCTCGGCATCCATATCGATGTAACGGGCGCAGTTCGAGCCACCGGAGACGACGTTGGCGCAGTACATCTGCCCCGACGCGTCCATGGGCAGCCAGTGGTTCTTGGCGATGCTGAACGAGCGCGGAATCGCACTCTGGCCGTACTCGCTACGGATGTTGAACTTGATGCCGTCGTTGCCCGACGAGCCCGACTTGGTGGTGATGTTGATGACGCCACCGCCGGCGCGCGCGCCATAGAGCGAGGCCGCAGCGGCACCCTTCACCACCTCGATGTTCTCGATGTCGCTCGGGTTGATATCCGGAAGATCACCCTGGAGCAGCAGACCGTCCACGATGTAGAGCGGGCCCTGGCCACGGCCACTGGCGTTGATGGAGCTCGGACCACGAAGCACCACGGCCGGCGCCGCACCCGGACGACCACTCGCCGAGACGATGTTGGCGCCGGGCACCTTGCCCTGTAGCTGGCTGATCGGGTTGGCACCCTGCACCGGCATCATTGCCGAGTCGACACGGGTGACGGCGAACGGGACCTTGATGGCCTCGGTGGCCGTCGACACTCCCGTCACGATCATCTCACCCAGCCGCAGGACATCCGCGCGGAGCTGGAAGTTCACCGTCTGCACGCCCGGTGTGACCGTGATGTTCTGGTGGGTAGGGCTGAAACCCACGGAACGCACGCGCAGGGCAACCACCTGGCCGCTCACGCGCGCTGCTGGAATCGTGAGCGTGTAATCGCCGGCCTGATTGGTGCCGACGGAGAGATTGAGTTCGGTCACATACACGTTTGCCCCCATCAGGGGCTGGCCCTGATCGGAGGTCACGCGGCCATTGATCACCGCGTTCTGCGCCTGCGCCTGCGCCGACAGCCCGACTGTCATGGCGAGGACGAAGAGCGCTCGCGGCCCTCGAAGAGAACGCATCATGTTCGGTATCTCACTCCTTCACTGGACTGTGATTCGCGTCGACAGCTACCGCGACGCGGCGACCATCGGCTTGCCTGCCTGACGAGTGACATCTCAACAATCGGCCTCCTTGGAAACTCAGGTGAAGCGACTCGCGCCCGGTACGCGTCGGGCGCACTGAGCCTTGTCCACTGACCTGAAAAGGCCGGCGGACAGCGGGAAGAGCGGATTTCGAACTGCGTTCATCCAGCGACGGCTTGCTGGCCGCCTGACGCCGGTTGCTCCGCACGTGTCCCAGCACGTCCAGGGAAAAGGAAGGCTGCGGTCACGACAGGCAGGTGCCTGACAGTACAGGCGACAGTGCCAGATGTACTGGCACAGACCGCCTGCCAGGCTCCAGCGCGGAGCCGGATGACTGATGAGATCGCAGACATAGTAGGACATCAGCACGATTTCGGCAAGTCATGGAATTATGGCCCCGGTGTGAGCGATTTGACATTCTCGTTCGGAAGGTGTAACAAGGAGAACCCCCTGGAACGGGCAACGCAGCCACCCCAGCCCCTTCGACTTCCATGTCACTGCATAGCCGCATCCTGCCCGTTCTCGCCCTGCTGGCGTTGGCGGGCTGCGCCCGGAGCGCACAGTCCGGCCGCGGTGCTACGCCTTCTGCCCCGTCGGCTGCGCGCTCCGCAGACGCGACCGGCGTCCGCTGGACCGGGAACCTGACTCCCACCCAGCAGAGAAGTGGGGGCATGGGACCTCGGTCCCAGTCGCGCGCCTTTGGCACCGTCACTCTCGAGGCGCTTCCGGGCGGCTCCCGCAGCAGGGCCCGGATCACTGTGTCCGGCTCCGCCCAGTCGGTGTCCCTGCCCTGGGCCATACTCCCCGGGCAGTGCGGGACGGGGAGCCTGCCACTGATGAACGTGAACTCCTTCCAGGTCATCGAGGTGGGGTCCAACGGCCGCGGCGACCTCACTACCGAGATCCCGCTCATGCTCCCCACCGAAGGCAGCTATCACGTGAACGTCTACTGGCCGGGCGGGCAGCAGATCGACGAGGTCATGACCTGCGCCAATCTCAAGCGCGGCTGAAGGCCCGCGGCGCATGCTGCCAGGTGGAGAACAGGCGCAGCAGGACGAATTCAGGGGGAGCCGGTAGTCGCTGGCTCCCCCTCGTCGTCCGTGGACCGCGGCCCCCCCTGACCACTGACATCGGTACAGCCAGAAGAGGCGCACCGGCCCGCGCCAGTACGCCTCTTCTGTCTCGATGTGGCCTGAACCGCAGCGAACGTCGCCGGGCTACCAGCCGGGCCCGATTACCAGTTGGCTCGCTGGATTCCGCCAGCGCCGCGCGCCCGTCGGGCACTGTGGAACTCGATGATCCTGCCGCTCGGCGCGGCGATGCGCATATCCGGCTTGCCCACGCCACCGAAGGTGTAGATCGGCATGCTCATCGCCTCCAGTTGACCGGCGGGAATGGGCAGGTGACGGAAGGTGCCCGGCTGCAGGTCGTCCGTCCGGCGGCGATCGAAGAGCTCGATTCCACCAGCATTGATGGTCTCGATGTGCCGCTCGTAGAGGATCTTGGCAAGCAGTTCGGCCGCGCCGTCAGCCGCCGTTGCCGGCGGCAGGCCGCCGCGACCGACGCGGGTCTTGTTGACGAGGGTGGCCGCCCGCGCCAGATCACCACCGGTGCGCACCAGCGCCTCGGCGATCATCAGGTCGTTCTCGGCCATCAGTACGTAAGGTACCGGTCCCTCCAGCGATGTCGGGCTCTCCCAGTTGTAGCTCTTGTAACGCGCGTGGTACCAGGGGCTCTGCATCCAGATGCCGCGCGACGCCTGACCGGTCACCTTGTTCAGGAACACGAAATCGGCGTCCTCGTCATCCACGGACTTGCCCATCCGTGCATCGGGCGAGTTGGGGTTGGCGGGGACGATCGTGCCGTCGAACTTGGCTGGCTGCGTCGGGTCCATCTCGTGGATGACGCGCATATCCACGCGCAGCCAACTGGCCAGGTTGCCGTAGGCGTTGTTCAGCGAGTACCAGTTGGTGCCGCCATCGCCAACGATACTCAGGTCGAACGGATTGCTGCCGGTGCTGATCCCCTTCTCGGCGTACGCCAGCACCTTGCCCCAGTTCAGCGCCTCAGTCTCGGCCTTGGTACGCGCATTCAGCACCATGGTACGCGCGGCCATGGTGTTGGCGATCTGGTTGAGCGTACCGCTGGTGAGAGCCACACCGTCGATCGGGATGACCGAGCTCTCGTACTCGTCCGACTTGCCGTTGGTGAGGGCTATGAGCGCGTCCCACTTGGACATCGCCGCGGCAGCAACCTCGGTGTACGGCACCAGCGCCGGCGGTGCTGTTTCGGGATCCATCGTCTCATCCACCACGAACGCCTGGTCAAAGATCCAGGCCAGGTTGGTGAGCGATCCGGCCTGCGCCAGGAGCGCCACGGCGGCGTACTTGTCTGTCTCGGCCTTACCGCCGGCAAGCTGCACGCCGCTGGCGAAGGCGCGGAGGGCGTCGTTCGCGGCGCCGAGGGCGCCGTAGTTGTCGGCCCACGGCGTCGCCGCCACATCGCGGTCGCCACCGGCAGAGTTGTTCTCGTACGGGATGCGCGGTTCCAGGTTGTTGAAGCGCATGCCGAAGTTGCCGAAGTTGGCCGTCAGCACGTCGGCCGTAACGGCGAGCCCCATGTATGCGCCCTCGCCATTGGTGCTGGCGAGGTACCACGAGTTGACCGACGAGATTGCGACGCTCTTGACGTCATTCGGTGACGCCAGAGCCCGCTCGATATCGGGATTGTTCGGGTTCGTGACTTCAAGATCGGCGCAGGCGCTGCCTAGGAGTAGCGCCGCCGAGCCGACCAGAACCCCGAGGGTCTTGGTTCGAATCATTTGTCAGATTGCTCCGTCGTGGCGTTAGAAGCTCAGCTCTACCTGGGCGGTTATGGTCCGGAACTGAGGATACCGGAATCCGTCGATCTTGAAGTTGAAGTCGTTGCCGGACGTCACTTCCGGGTCGAAGCCGGAGTAGCTCGTCCACGTGTACAGGTTGCGGCCGATGAGCGCGATCTTGGCGCCGCGCGCGATGCGGTCGAGCGACAACTTCTGCAACATGGACGGCGTGAGCGAATAGGCGAGGGAGAGTTCGCGCAACTTCACGAACGAGCCATCCTCGACAAAGTAGTCGCTGCCCACCAGGCCGTTGTAGAGGCCGGCTGAGAAGAAGGCAACCGGGATCGGATCGGCCTTGCCGAACTGATCGATGTCACCGTGGCGCTCGTCCTGGAACATCCACTGCTTGGTGAAGTTGTAGATGTCACCGCCCTTCACTCCGTCGAACAGGACATAGAGGTTGAGTCCCTTGTAACGGAGGTTGTTGGCCCAACCGAATGAGAAGTCGGGGTTCACGTCTCCGATCTTGAACTGGTTGTCGCCCGCGGCATCCACGTACTTGATCGGCATCTCGTTGGGCTGACCACGCTTGGCCTTCTCCACCAGCAGCCCGACGGGATTCACCACGTAGTCGGACTCGACGGCATTGGCGTAAGCCGGGTTCTCCTTCAACTCGGCAAAGCTGCGCACCCACCTGGCGCCGTAGATGATGCCCAGCGGCTCACCAGACTTGTAATAGAAGACGTCCTGTCCCTGGCCGCCGGCATTCACGCGGAACGGCGCGCGATCCATGCGCGTGATCCGCTGCGTCGTGTGGTCACCGGTCAGGGTGAAGTTGTAGCTGAAGTCGGTGCCGTCGTAGACTCGCGTGTTGAGCGACAACTCGGTGGTCTTGGACTCAACGTCGGCGGCGTTCTGGATCTGTGTGGTGAAGCCGCCGGACTGCGCCGCGACGAGCGGTACCTGCAGGAACGCACCCTCGGTGACCCGGTTGGCTCGCACTACCTCGAAGTCGAAGCGATCCAGGAACTGGATGTTGACGCCGTACTCGTCCTCAGTCTGTATGGCCGGCTTGAGGTTCTTGTTGCCGAGCTGACTCTTGCTGAACTGGCCGTTGGCGAGGTCGTACGTCTCGTACTGGTTGTAGAAGTTCGGGCGGAGGCCGGCGGTACCGCGAGCGGCGCGGAGTTTCAGTTCCTGCACTCCGGGAATGTCGAAGTCCTGGCTGATGCGGTAGGCACCGGCCACCCGGTAGAAGTTCTGCCACCGCTCGTTCGGTCCGAAGAGCGACGAGCCGTCGCGCCGCCAGAGCAGGTCCACGATGTAGCGGTCACGCAGGTCGAACGATTGAGCCACGAAGTAGTCGATCGTCCGCTGGTCCGTGATACCTGAATTGATCGACGACTGGTTCGGGTCCACAGCCGCCAGGTCCGGCACGTCGTTCACCACCAGCTTGCTGCCGCTGGCGCGGATGAGCGTGTTCTCCTGCAACTCCACCAGGTATGCGAGGCGTGTGGTGGACTGCAACTGGTCGAAGAACATCTTCGACGCCGTCGCATTGAGCTGGGTGTTCTGCGAGACGTTGTTGTCGGTACCGTAGGCCAGCGAACCGTTGCCTGGGGTACCGCCGCTGGTCAGATAGCCGCGGAAGTTGTACGTACGCGTACGCTCATTGAGACGGTCCGTGCCGTAGGAAGCCTCGAGGCGCAGCCAGTCGGTGGGGCGGTAACGCGCCACGGCCGAGCCGAGCATGCGCTCACGCCGGAGCGTGTAGTCGCTGTTGGCCAGCGAATAGAGCGGGTTGCCGCGGTCGCTCGGGTCGTGCGGGATGTTCGTGTAGTACTTGGCGCTGTCCGGTCCGAACGGCTCGTAGAGGTCCACCGTGGGCGGGGCCTGGAGAAGGGCGAACCAGCCGCTGCTGCTCGTCGGGCTGTAGTCGTTGTTGTTGAGCCCGTAGCTGACACTCATCGACAGGTCGGCCTTGGCGCCGAGGCCCTGGTCCACGTTCAGGCGGAAGGTGCGCCGATACTGACCGCTGGTCAGGGGCAGCACGCCCTGGTTGTGGTCCATGGTGTACGACGAGTGGAGGTTGGTGTTCCCCCGCCGCAGGCCAAGCTGCATGTTGGAGCTGTAGAAGGTGCCGTCGTTGATCCACGTCTTGAGCTGGTTGCGATAGCGATTCGGACCGGTGCTGGGGAACGGGTTGTTGGCCACACCGTCCGCCTTGGGAATCCATTCGCCATTAGGCTTGGTCGCTATCTCGGTGCCGTCCAGTTGATACTGGTGATGCTGGTTGAGCGGCACGTAGTGGTTCAGCCCGCTCTGTCCGTACTCGCCGCGGGCGGTGAACTGGACCTCATTCTCGGGAATGTTCTGTCCGCGCTTGGTGGTGATGTTGACCACGCCGTTGGCGGCGTCGGAACCGTAGAAGGCCGACGCGGCAGCGCCCTTCAACACCTCCACCGAGGCGATGTCGTTGGCGTCGATGTCGGCGATGGAGTTCTGCGTGATCACGCCATCCACGATGATCAGTGGAGAGCTGGCACCGACGGTGAGGCTGGTGGAGCCGCGGAGGCGGATCGTCGGCGTGCTGCCGGGATTACCGGTACCTACCGCAACGCGCACGCCCGACACCTTGCCGGCCAGCGCCGCCACCGGCGAGCTGGCCGGAACCTCCTTCAACTGGTCCTCCGAGACACGCCCGACCGAGAAGGCGAGTTTCTTGGCCGAGGTTGCCTCGGCGACTCCGGTCACGACCAGCTCCTCGAGACGGAAGGGATCGGCCTTGAGCTGGAAGTCCTGGGTCTGCGGTCCGGGCGTGAGTTGAATGCTGCGGACCGATGGTGTGAAGCCGATGAAGCGGACCGACAGACGCACGGTCTGGCCGGTCGCCTGCGCCGCCGGGACCGACAGGGTGTAGCTGCCGGTAGCGCCAGTGGTGGTCCCCGCGTTCACCTCCTCGATGAACACATTGGCGCCGGTTATCGCAACTCCTGATTCGTTCGTCACCCGGCCGGTGATCGTCGCGGCCTGCGCCCACGCAGTCGCCGATCCTGCGACAGTCAACGTGAGTGCGGTGAGTAGCGCTCGCACGCCTGTTCGCGAACGTGCCATAATCATCATATCCATCCTCGTGTGAGAGTAGGACTCTGGCAACCCGACCCGATCTGCCTTCCACGCCATCAGCATGGCGAACCGCCCGTTCACGGTTGATGGTCGTTGACGTCTCAGTTGCGAGCATGGCAGACTCGGCCGGATAGCTGCGGGAACACACAACCTCAGCGGCCAGACATCGCAGCCTGAGGCTGCGAAGATCAGTCGCAAGGAAGATGTAAACAACATGTGACTGGGTTGTCTCTGGCGCAAGAAGCAGATTCCGCCCTCCGCACTCCGGGGTGGCCCGGTCAGAACGCCCTGCTCAGGAGGACAGCGGCGGGCGGCGGGGCGTGCTGTCGGGCGCTGGCTGGGCGGCCGGATCACCGGACACTCCGAACACGACCGGCAGCCTCTCCAGTTGACGAACCGGTCGGCCGGCAAGTCGGGCGGGGCTGAAGTGCGCGCTGAGCAGGGCGGTGAGCACCGCTTCATCGAACCGGGAGTCGGTCGAGGAGACGATTCGCGTACTGCCAGGCTCGATCTCGCCAAGCGTGTCGACGATGAACTCGACCGTCACACGACCGCCAATTCCAGACCGGTGGAGCTGATCGGGGAAGGCCGGTGCGAAGCTTCCCGAATCGACACTGACACGCACGTCGACGTCGGCGGCCGTCAGCACGTCACCGCGCGCCACGAGCCCTTCCAGGTTCTGCGACACTCCCTTGGGTGGGTCCGCTGATTGTCGCGGCGACCGCGGTCGCTGGGATGTCGGGTGCGTCCAGACAGCAATCACGCCGCACCGCTCCAGCATTCGCGGCCCGATGAATTCCGGCGGCACGGAAGTGAGTCCACTGTAGACCTCTATTCCTTCCAGACTGCTAAGCTCGAGCATGTCGACGTCGAACTCCCCTGCCGTTGCCGGAAAGCCATCCAGGAAGACCAGCGGAGGGCAGCGCGAACCGCGAAGGCGCACGGCCTTGGAAAGGTTGCCCAGCGCGCCGATCCTGATCCCAGGCACCTCGGCGCGCAGGATGTCGGTGAAGGAGGACGAGGCAGAGGCAACGATCCGTTCGCGCCCTATGAAGCGCCCTATTCCCCTTGCCTGACGCGCATAGAAACCCTCCAACCGAGCGTCGTAAACCTCGCGTCGTTCGGTGACGATCACCGGTGCCAGTCCCTGGACGCTGACGTCGAGTCGGATGGCCAGGGTGGTCGGAACGCCGTCCTGGATGTTGAGCGCTGAGGTGTCCGGGAAGTAACCGATGCGTCTGACCACCAACCGGGCCGCTCCGGCCGGGACGGGGGCGAAACGGAAGTATCCAAGGGAATCGCTGGCCGCGATCCGCACCCCACCTTCCCGCGTCGCCAGCTCCAACCTGGCGCCGGCCAACCCGACGCCTGCCGAGTCCCGGACCGCGCCGGAAACGCGTCCCATGGGCTGCTGCGCGCGGATCAAGGCCGGGTGGGCAGTCAGAGGCAGCAGAAAGGCGCCGACAGTCGCGACGAACATCAGTCGCGTCCGGGGAGGCCTACATCTCCACTCCTTAGCTGTCTTCAGGGAGCGCATTGCCCGGGCCCTCGCCAATGACTTCCAACCAACCCGCCAGCCCCGGATACCCTGGCTGGAGCCGCGCCAGCCGTGCAGCGGTCGAACGCGCCCGCGGCAGGTCGCGCGCCAGGCCATAAGCCAGCGAGAGCTGATAGAGCGCTTCCGGCCGCAACGAGTCGAGCTGCACCGACTGCTCCAGTAACTCTATGCCGCGAGCCAGGTCCCGCCGCTGCAGTGCCAGCACGCCCAACTGGAAAGCTACATCGGCGGACGGCGATGACGCCATCCGCGCACGCAACGCCTCCTCCGATTGCCCCTCGCGTTCCGCGGCCGCCAGGGCACGGGCGAGCAACTGCCTGGGGGCGGCGGCCACCGGTGCCTCCCGCACCAATCCCCGATACTCGGCGGCAGCGCTGTCCGGAGCTCCCATTGCCTCATAGTGGGCACCCAGCCTCAGCTTTGCCTCTGCCCAGCCCATCCCACCGCGCGACACCAGCAGGGCCAGGCTATCCGTCAGCCCTTGTGGGCGGTAGCTCCCGCGATAGTCGAGTTGTTTCTCGACAGGCACGAATGGCCAGCGTGTGAGGAGCGTACGCCGGGCGTGGTGGGCAATCAGCTCGTCCAGCTCCGTGAGGGCCCGACCATCCTCGTACTCCGACCACGGTCGCAGCCGCCCGGGCCGTGCCTCATGATCCAGAAATCGAGCCTGCTGGATGGCATCGAAGAAGGTCCGCGCGATGAGCGAATAACCCCGTGCATTGGGATGCACATGTTCCAGGAAGAGCTCATTACCGGGCGAACCGGCGGGCGACGCCGCAGCGAACGCCTCGGCCACTGGCACGTAGATCGCCCCGGTGCGCCGTGCGACCGCACGGACCACTGAATCGAGCGCGCCTGGCGCGCGGAAGCGCACCACATCGAGGTCGCGGGCGCGGGCGAAACCGTCGCGTGCCGCGGCGCTGTCGCCGTCGGCGAACGCCTGTTGCGCCGCCAGGTAGACTTCTCGCGCACCCGCAGGCTGGTCATTGGCCGGAGCCGCCAGCGGTGGCAGGTCACGCTCGTTGCTCGCCACACTGGCCACGAACACCGTCACTCCGCTGGAGCGAAGCCGGGCGACGATGCGCTCCAGGTTGCCGGAAAACTGGGAGAGACCGGCAAGGTAGCTCTCGCCGCCCAGCGGTATCTGCTGGTCGCGAGCCAGCACCTCCATGAGGCTCGCGGCGCCCTCGCCCCCTGACGCCGCCCCGGCGGCTGCCTGCTGGCGAAGACTGGCCACGCCGTCGCGCAGGACGAGAAAGGTCCTCAGTCCGAGCAGTCGCAGGTAGACGCGCACCAGTGCTGGTTGAGCCGCGCCGCCGCCGACGGACGACGCCACTCCCAGCGCGCCGTAGTATTCGTTGTGGCCAGCGTAGATGAGCACCGCATCGGGATGCGCCGCAACCACCTCGTCGCTCAGGTCCTGCATGGTGTAGCTGTTCGTCGCCGCGATCGCCAGGTTGACTACCTCCACCGAGTCGCCGGGAAGGACGTCGCGCAACGCATCGCGGAGCTGCCGCGAGAAGCTGCCGTTGGCCGGGTAAGGGAAACCGGCCGCTGCAGACTCTCCGAGGACGAAGACCCGAAAGGCGTTGGCAGGGCGCTCGGCGGCGAACAGCTCGGTTGTCGGCGCTGGCGGATTCTTCTCGCTGGCGAAGTAGCGCCGCGCCACCCTCGGATTTGCCATCAGGTAGCGGCCGTCACCTTCCGGCGCCTGTACGAACAATGGCAATCCGCCGTCCCGGTCGAACAGGCGCAACCCGGCTTCCAGCGCGAGCCAGAGCACCACTGGCACCAGCAACGTGACCACCAGATAGAGCACATGCCTGGTTCGCGAGAGCGGGCGCGGGTCGGTGGACTCCGCCGGCCGTCCCGCTGCCCGGCGCTCCTGTCTCGAACGCTGCGGTTTCGTCTTCTCCCCGCGCCGCCGCCCGCCCGTCGCCCTACCGCGCGAACCGCTCAAAAGATGGAGTAGATGAAGGGAGCGAGCGCAGATCCCTGAACAGCGGCAAGGATGGCCCCGGCCGTGACGAGCGCCACGACTATCGGAAGCAGCCAGAGCTTCTTCCGTGCGCGCATGAAGGCCCAGAGTTCGCGCGCCACGTCAAGCACACCCATTCGCGGTTCTCCTAGAACTGGCGTTCCATCGAGCGACACTCCTCGCCGGAATCAGGCGTGGGGCGTCGCACCCAATAGCTGCTCGCCTGGGCGTCGCGCTCCAGAGGGCTGCGACCGAGTGTGCGACGCATCCATCCGGTGGGCGTGAGCACCGCCAGGTAGAGCACTGTATAGAAAGCTGGCGTGGTTACCCGCGACAACGCCACCCCCAACGCCATCCAGCCACGCTGTACGGGTCGCAGACGGGTGGGCAACAGCAAGCCAGCCATCAGCGCCCCGGCGCCAATGACCATGAAGATCAGCGCCGGCTGCGTCCGGCCCCGCCAGTAGAACAGCGCTCCGAGCACTGAAAAGCCGACGGCCAGGGTAACGCCAAACCGTCGCCCTTCGGCTGCGGTCAGTCCAGTGGTATCGCCTGGCGCCATCGCTCCTCGCTCAGCGTGGGTTGTGCGGCGCGCTCCACCAGGAAGGGAGGTATCGCCAGGTAATCCAGGTTCGTGCGCATCATGCACGCATAGGCGTCGGCGGGGGTACAGACCACGGGCTCGCCGCGGACATTGAAGGAGGTATTGACCAGCACCGCACAGCCTGTGATCTCCGCGAACGCGCGCAGCACCGAGTACAACCCTGGAGATCGTTCGGCGCTCACCGTCTGAACGCGGGCGGAATGATCCAGGTGTGTGACGGCAGGAATGTCGGAACGCGGTTCGTTCAGGCGGTCTATCCCCCAGCGCCTCGCCGCCGCCGCCGTCGCTCCGCCGCCCGTCTGTGCCGATCCTGCAGTCGAAGCGGTTGCGACCTCCGGCGTCACCCGGCGCCGCGGTTGCACGGGGAGCACGAGCAGCATGTAGGGCGACTCGACTCCCGGCGGAAGCACGAAATACTCCGACGCCCGTTCGGCCAGAACGCTCGGTGCAAAGGGCCGGAATCCCTCCCGGAACTTGATCTTCAGGTTGAGCGTCGCCTGCATTCGTGGATCCCGCGCATCGGCGAGGATACTGCGGCCGCCGAGTGCTCGTGGACCGAACTCCATCGCGCCGCTGAACCAGCCCACCACCTTGCCCTGGGCCAGTAGTTCGGCGGCCCGGCGCGCCACGCCGTCACCGTCCAGTCGCTCATAGCGTGCCCCTTCGGCGACAAGCGCTTCCTCCACCTGCTGCGCAGTGAACTCCGGCCCCAGCAGCGCCCCGCGCATTCCGTCGTCCGGCTCGTTCACTGTTCGTTCGCCCTTGAACCAGCGGTGCCAGGCCAGCAGCGCGGCACCCAGCGCACCGCCGGCATCGCCGGCCGCCGGCTGGATCCAGAGGTGATCCACCACGCGCTCGCGGAGCAGACGGCCATTGGCGACCGCATTCAGCGCCACCCCACCAGCCAGGCAGAGCGAGTCGAGCCCGGTCGTGTGGCGCGCATGTCGAGCCATCCGCATCACGACTTCCTCGGTCACCTCCTGGACCGATCGGGCCAGGTCCATCTCCCTCTGGGTGAGTGGGCTCTCCGGCGCGCGGGGCGGGCCGTCGAACAGCGCGCTGAAGGCGTCGTTGGTCATCGTCAACCCGCCAAGGTAGTCGAAGTAGCGCTGGTCCAGGGTGAATGAACCGTCCTCACGAAGATCCATCAGGTGATCCCGGATCACGCTGACGTATCGCGGCTCGCCATAGGGCGCGAGTCCCATCAGCTTGTACTCGCCCGAGTTGACCCGGAAGCCGGCGTGGTAGGTGAAGGCCGAGTAGAGGAGGCCGAGCGAGTCGGGCCAGTGGAGTTCGTGCGTCAGTTCGAGCGTGCGCCCGCGGCCAATCCCGATGGACGCCGTGGCCCATTCCCCCACGCCGTCAATGGTCAGGATCGCCGATTCCCGGAACGGTGATGGAAAGAAGGCGCTCGCCGCGTGGGACTCGTGGTGCTCACACCAGAGCAGCTTTCCCTGGTATCCGCCCAGGCCCTGTCGAATCTCTCGTTCCAGGAAGAGACGGCTGTGCCCCCACAGCGGGCCGGCCTTGAGGAAGGAGCGCAGACCCCGGGGAGCCAGCCAGAGGTATGTCTCCAGCAGCCGGTCCAGCTTGAGCAACGGCTTGTCGTAGAACGCCACGGCCGCCAGTTCGCCGATGCCGATGCCGCCACGCTCCAGGCAGAATGCCGCGGCGTTGGCGGGAAAGCGCTCGTCGCCCTTCACCCGCGTGAAGCGCTCCTCCTGGGCAGCCGCCACGATCACGCCATCCCGCACGAGGCAGGCGGCACTATCGTGATAGAAGGCGGAGATACCGAGAATATGGGTGGGTGGCACGGCGGCTGAGCGGGGGATGGACGGGTCGGGCGGGGCCGGCCGGCTCGCGAGAGCGTTGATGGAGCGCTCGAGGACGAGCCCCCAGGACCGCGGAACGGCGCCGCTGGCATCGTACCGACCGGCAGCCGGTGGTGCAATGGCAACCTCCCCGTACGAAGATGGCGGAGATACCTGTGAGAGGGATCTCCGCCATTCGCCCGTCGTGCGTTGATTCGGGCCCGATCGTTCGCCAGCCCGCGGTCAATCACCCATTGCCGCGGCGGTAGTCCTACTCCGCGTCGCCCGACCGTTCGGTCACCACTCGCACCCGGTCGTCGGCAACCTGAAGGAAGCCACCGTCCACGGCGAACTCCCGCCCCGCACCGCCGTCCACCCCGCGCAGCCGCAACATACCGCGACCGAGCAGGGTCATCATCGGCGCGTGGCCGGTGAGGATTCCCACCTCGCCATCGAAGGCGGGGGCGACCAGCGACTCCACCGTTCCCTCGAACAGCGTCCGCTCCGGCGAGATAACCTGGATCGTCAACATCGTCCCGTTCAGGAAGCAGCGAGGCGATCGGCGTTGGCGATCACGTCATCGATCCCGCCCGCCATGAAGAATGCCTGCTCCGGCAGGTGGTCGTAGTCGCCAGCCACCAGCTTCTCGAAGCTGGAGATAGTCTCCTCCAGCTTCACGTACTTGCCGGGGATGTTCGTGAACTGCTCGGCGACCGCGAACGGCTGCGACATGAAGCGCTGCACACGGCGGGCGCGCGAGACGATCTTCTTGTCGTCTTCCGACAGTTCGTCCATGCCCAGGATGGCGATGATGTCCTGCAGCTCCTTGTAGCGCTGGAGAATGCGCTGGACTTCCGTGGCCACCTTGTAATGGCGCTCGCCAATGAACTGTGCATCCAGGATGCGCGACGTCGACGCCAGCGGATCGACGGCCGGGTAGATGCCCAGCTCAGTGATCGCGCGGGAGAGCACGACGGTCGCGTCCAGGTGGGCGAAGGCCGTTGCTGGCGCCGGGTCGGTGATGTCGTCGGCCGGTACGTAGATGGCCTGCACCGAGGTGATGGAGCCACTCTTGGTGGAGGTGATGCGCTCCTGCAGCTCGCCCATCTCCGTCGCCAGTGTGGGCTGGTATCCCACGGCACTCGGCATGCGGCCCAGGAGCGCCGAGACCTCGGAACCTGCCTGGGTGAAGCGGAAGATGTTGTCGATGAAGACGAGCACGTCGGAGTTCTCGACGTCGCGGAAGTACTCGGCGACCGTGAGGCCCGTGAGGGCGACGCGCAGACGCGCTCCCGGCGGCTCGTTCATCTGGCCGTAGATGAGCGCGACCTTGTCGAGAATGCCCGCTTCCTGGAACTCCAGGTAGAGGTCGTTCCCTTCACGCGTGCGCTCACCCACCCCGCAGAACACCGACTTTCCGCCGTGTCCCTTGGCGACGTTGTTGATGAGCTCCTGGATGATGACCGTCTTGCCCACGCCGGCGCCGCCGAACAGGCCGATCTTGCCGCCCTTCACGAACGGGGCGACGAGATCGATCACCTTGATGCCCGTCTCGAAGATCTCGGTCTTGGGCTCGAGGTCCACGAAGTCCGGACGCGGACGGTGAATTGGCCAGCGGAGGGCGGTGGCGGGAATCTCGGCGCCATTGTCCACCGGATCACCGAGGACGTTCAGGATGCGACCCAGCGGAACCTCGCCCACCGGCACCGAGATCGGTCCGCCGGTGTCGATCATCTCCATTCCGCGCACCACGCCGTCGGTGGTGCTCATGGCGACGGCGCGTACCTGGTTGCGTCCGATGTGCTGCTGCACCTCGGCCACGACGTCGATCATGTCGCCGGTGTCGGTGGTGCTATGGATGCGGAGCGCGTTGTAGAGATCCGGTAGCTGGTCGTTCTCGAACTCGACGTCGAGCACCGGGCCAATCACCTGGATGACGCGGCCGACGGCCTGGGCGGAAGCGATGGTGGTTGCCATGAGAGTCAGCGTGTGTGAAAGGGGAGAGCGAGCGTCTGGAGCGTCCGGGCGCTCATCCCTGGAGTGCCGCGGCGCCGCCGACGATCTCGGCGATCTCCTGCGTGATCTGCGCCTGGCGCGCCCTGTTGTAGGTGCGGCGCAGGACGTTGATCATGTCGTTGGCGTTGTCGGACGCGTTCTTCATTGCTGTGCGACGAGCACCCTGCTCGCTCGCCGTGCTCTCCACGAGTGCGCGATAGACAGCATTGCGCACGTAGGATGGCAGCAGCTCGGTGAGCAGCGCCTCGGCCGACGGGAAGAGCAGGTAGTCGCGCTGCGTCTGCGTGGCCGTGGGTGGCGTGACTGGCAGGATGCGGTTGGTGGTGGGCGGCGTCGAGATGGCCGAGACGAAGCGCGCCGAGACCACGTAGACCGCATCCAGGTCGCCGGCCACGAAGGAGTCCATGAGGCTGTCGACGAGCGACGCCGCGTCCGCCGCGCTCGGACGATCGCTGATGTCGGTGCGCACGACCGCGACCTCGCGGCCCACGTAGCGGAAGTAGCCGAGTCCCTTCTTGCCCACGACGTGCAGATCGACCTCCGTTCCGGCCGCTTCCAGTCGTTCCAGGAGCAGCCGCGCCTCGCGTATGAGGTGCGCATTGAAGGCGCCCGCGAGACCGCGGTTGGAGGTGAGGAGCATGATCGCCGCCCGCCGCTCCTGCGTCGGCTGACGCAGCAACGGGAATCGCTCGGCGAGCGCCGGCGAATAGAGGTTCGAGATCACCTCGGCGAGCGCCGAGGCGTATGGCCGCGCCGCGGCGACGCGGTCGGACGCGCGCTTGAGCTTCGACGCGGCCACCATTTCCATGGTGCGCGTGATCTTGCGCGTGTTCTCGACAGACTTTATGCGGCCCTTGAGCTCGCGACCCTTAGCCATGACGACGAAGGTTGGTGGATGAAGTCAGGATGGCCATCAACCGGCCGACTCAACGCTCACTGCCCGCCGACCGGCCACGATCAGCGGCTGACGCCAAAGATGTGCTGGTAGGCCTCGATGCCTCGACGCAGGTCCGCCTCGGCATCCTTGGAGATCGACTTCTCGCGCACGATCGCCGCCCCTACCTGCGGGTACTGGGCGCTCATGTGATCCAGGAAGCCGCGCTCCCACTCGCGTACGCGGGCCACGGGAACCTCATCCAGGAAACCGTTGGCGACGGCAAAGATCACCATCACCTGGTTCTCCACCGGCATCGGTGAGTACTGCGGCTGCTTGAGGATCTCCACCGTGCGCGCACCGCGATCGAGCTGCCGCTTGGTGGCCGCGTCCAGGTCGGATGCGAAGGCGGCGAAGGCCTCCAGCTCGCGGTACTGCGCGAGGTCCAGACGAAGACGGCCGGCGACCGACTTCATGGCCTTGATCTGCGCCGCGCCACCCACGCGGGACACCGAGATACCGACGTTGATGGCCGGACGCACACCAGAGTAGAACAGGTCACTCTCGAGGAAGATCTGGCCGTCGGTGATGGAGATGACGTTGGTCGGGATATACGCCGAGACGTCACCAGCCTGGGTCTCGATGATCGGCAGCGCGGTGAGCGATCCGCCCGGCTTGAGGATGCTCACGCCATCGACGACGTCGTTGTCCTCACGCAGCTTGGCGGCGCGCTCGAGCAGGCGGCTATGCAGGTAGAAGACGTCGCCCGGGAAGGCCTCACGGCCTGGCGGACGGCGCAGGATCAGCGAGAGCTGTCGATATGCCGCGGCCTGCTTGGTGAGGTCGTCGTAGACGCAGAGCGTGGCCTGCCCCTCGTTGTACATGAAGTACTCGGCCATGGAGCAGCCGGAGTACGGGGCGATGTACTGCATGGGCGCCGGATCGCTGGCCGAGGCGGTGACGATGATGGTGTACTCCATGGCCCCGGCAGCCTTCAGCCGCTCGAGCACGGAAGCCACCGTGGATGCCTTCTGGCCGATGGCGACGTAGACGCAGATGACGCCCGTTCCCTTCTGGTTGATGATCGTGTCCACGGCGATGGCCGTCTTGCCGGTGCCGCGATCACCGATGATCAACTCACGCTGTCCACGGCCAATGGGGATCATGGCGTCGACCGCCTTGATGCCCGTCTGCAGCGGCTCCTTGACCGGTTGCCGGACGATGATTCCGGGGGCCGGCGACTCCACCTTGCGGGTGGCCGTAGCGACGATCGGGCCGAGGCCATCGAGCGGCTGTCCCAGCGGATCGACGACACGACCGATGAGGCCATGCCCCACGGGCACCTCGAGCACGCGGCCGGTACGACGGACCTCGTCGCCTTCCTTGAGCCGGAGGTAGTCACCGAGGATGACGGCTCCGATATTGTCCTCCTCGAGGTTCAGCGCGAGTCCGATGATAGGCTCGCCGCCATCGGTCGAGGAGATCTCGAGCATCTCGCCGGCCATCGCCTTCTGCAGGCCATAGATACGGGCGATTCCGTCCTTCACCTCGAGGACGGATCCGACCTCCTCGACATCGAGGGAATGGAGATCGGCGGCTTCGATCTCACGAAGCAGGATATCCTTGATCTCGCCGGGGCGGAGTGAAGTTTCCGATGCCATAGTGGGATGCGCTTCGAGTCGCGCCCGTGGGCCGGGAGCACACGAGCGAGCGTTGGGTGGAGACTGGCCGAGAGGGACAGGCAGGATTGCCTACAGCTTGTGAAAAATATCACAAGCGGCAGGAGGCGGCAAGCAGTGACAGGCCGATGCTAACAGTAGCAGACTTGCCGGGATTCTGAAGTGCGGCCGGGCCAGGGGTGGCAGAACAACCAGGCTCGACCGGGACGGAGAGTCGCCGGTCGTCCCGCTCCTCAGCCCTCCAGGCCGCGGCGCCTGGCCGCTTCGATTCGCTCGAAGATATCCACCGTGCGAAGCCTGGCGAGCGACGTCGGCCTGGTACCCAGCAGACGTTGGGTGGTCGCCGCCAGGTGTGAGGATGAGGCGAAGCCGAGCAGACGGGCGACATCAGCCACATCATATCCCGGGTTCTTGGTGAGTTCCGCCGCCACGCACACCCGGACCACGTCGATGACGCGCTTGAGCGTCGGCGCACCGCCGACGGCAAAACTGCGGCTCAGGTGCTCGCGCGACAGGCGGAAGTGCTCCGCCAGGACCGAGGTGGTCGTGGCACGACCGGCGCGACCCACTATGGTCCGCCAGACTTCACGCTGCAGCGCTGTCGTGAGCCCGAAGGCCGGTGGTGGAGCGTCCAGCGCGATGGCGAAACGGGTCGTGAAGCGGTGCGGCTCGATGAGGGCGGCGAGAACCGCGTCGTCGACCCCGTCGCCCAGCACGTCGACACACTCCAGCGACGCCGCACGGGCGAACTGCGGGGTCTCGGACGGCCAGAGTGGAGCCAACATGAAGAAGGGCGACGATGGAAACTCCCGCGCCAGTGCGGCGGCCGACCATGCCTCATCGCCAACCGCGGTGTCGACGATTGCCGCATCCACCAGTTCATGGCGCATGGCCTGGCGCAGCTCGGTCACCCTCTGCACCACGACCACGCGTCCGCGACGACGCGGGAAGGCCGGTCGCACCAGTCGTCGTGCTCGCTCGCGCGTGGTGAGAGCGATCACGGCGGCCGGCATGACCGGCGCGGCGGAACGGACGCTCAAGCGTCGGGGAGGGCCTGGCCGGCGCCCTCACCCCTCGCGCGGGTGAGGGCACCGAGCTCCTCATGAGCGCGCTCGAGCACCTCGCGGGCATTGTCATACGAGATCAGCCTCACGGCTTCCTCGAACGGCAACCAGCGACAGGCCGTGATCCCCTCCGACCGTTGTGGTCGCGTCTCCGACTGCTCCGTGCGCATCAGGAAGAAGTGGCACACCTTGTGGATCAATCGGCCCCGGAAACGGAACTTCCAGTCTATGGTGGGCAACGCCGCCAGCATGGTCAGCGTCTCCAGACCCGTCTCCTCAGCAACCTCGCGCAGGGCGGCATCGGCGGCGCACTCGCCGTCCTCCAGATGGCCCTTGGGAAAACCCCAGTTGCGATAACTATCGCGAATGAGCAGGAAGTGGGGTTCCGCGGCGACCGTGTGTACGACCACCCCGCCGGCGGAAACCTCCTCGCGAGCCTCGACCTTCACGCTCATGAGCTGCTCACCGGCCCGAGGGCGGGATCCAGGTCGGGGAGACCCTCCACGAACTGGTGGACGACGGGATCGGTGCTGTTACGCATCTCATCCACCGTGCCCACCTGCCGCACGCGTCCTTCATAGAGCATGGCGATACGCGTTCCCACCGTGTACGCGCTGCGCATGTCGTGGGTGATGACGATGCCGGTGACGCCCAACTGGTCGCGCATGCGGCACATCAACTCATCGATGACGGCACTGGTGACCGGGTCGAGTCCGGTGGTGGGCTCGTCGTAGAGGATGTACTTGGGCCGCAGGGCGATCGCGCGGGCGATGCCCACGCGCTTCCGCATTCCCCCTGACAGTTCGGCTGGAAAGCGGCTCTCCAACCCCGGCAGGTCGACCAGCTCGAGCGCCTCGCTGACACGCGTCCTGATCTCCGGTTCGGCCATTCCCTGCTTGCGCAGACCCATCGACACGTTCTCACCAATACTGAGGGAGTCGAAAAGCGCGGCAAACTGGAAGACATAGCCGATGCGTGCCCGCAGTTCATAGAGCTCCCGGCGGGGCAGAGTCGGCACGTCCAGGCCATCGACCTTGACGGTGCCGCGATCCGGCTCCAGAAGGCCGACGATGTGCTTGATGGCGACCGACTTCCCGGAGCCGGAGAAGCCGATGATCACCATCGTCTCGCCCTCGTGCACATCCAGCGTGAAACCGTTGAGCACGTCCTTGGGACCGAATGACTTGTAGACGTCGATGAGCTGGATCACGAGACGCGGATAGGCATGGAGCTACGGATGGTGCGGTGCGAGTCGAATTATACCGCGCGGGCCGCAGATGGCCACGGATGGAGGTGCTGAAGCCGTACTCACGGAGGTCATGGGGGCCATTCGGGACGCCCCCGGAAGTACGAAGCGCCTCGAGGCCATGGCGGCCACGAGGCGCTTCGTACGACAGGCAATCAGGTCAGGCCAGGTAGCCTGGCCGCGGAACCAACCGGTGACGCCGGTCGGGTGACGGCGGCCCGGTCAGGCGGCGAAGCTGCCCAGGGCGCGGCCGACATCGCCTTCGCGAAGGCGCTTGAGGGCGCGATCGCGGAGCTGGCGGACGCGCTCGCGGGTGACGCCGAGCATGGTGCCGATCTCCTCGAGGGTGTGCTCCCGGCCGCCCTCCAGTCCGAAGTAGAGCCGCAGGACCTTGGCGTCGCGCGGCGGCAACGTGCCGAGCGCCTGCTCGATCTCATCGGTGAGGAAGCGATTCATGGCTTCCTCCTCGGTGTCGGGCATCTCGTCGGCAACGAAACGCTCGATCAGTGAGCGATCACCCTCCGGGTCCATCGGGGCATCGAGCCTGACATCTCCGGTGTTGAGCGCCGCCAGCGACTGCACGACGTCGACCGAGAGTCCGGTGAGCTGGGCGAGCTCCTCAGGGCTGGGTTCACGACGCAGCTTCTGGCGGAGGATCTCGGACGCCTTGATGATGCGCGAGAGATCTGCCGTGCGGTTGAGCGGCACGCGAACCGTCCGCCCCTGACGAGCGAGCGAGGAGAGGATTGCCTGGCGGATCCACCAGACAGCGTAGGAGATGAACTTGACGCCCTGGTCGGGATCGAACTTCCGGGCGGCGGTGAGCAGGCCGACGTTCCCTTCGCCGATGAGATCGATGAGGGGAAGTCCGCGGTTCTGGTACTTCTTGGCAACGGAGATCACGAAGCGCAGGTTGCGCTTGACGAGCTCCTGGAGTGCGTCCTGGTCGCCGGCGCGGATCCTGCGCGCGAGCGCGAGCTCCTCATCGCCCTTGAGCAGGGGATAGGTACTGACCTCGTACAGGTACTGGTCGAGGATGTCGCGCTCTGGTTCGCTAGGCGCGATCCCTGTCGGGGCGGCTGTGCGGCGGCGGCGACGCTTGACGTCGGTCATCTGGCGAATGCCTCGAGCAAGCTACAGGTGAAGAAGCGGTCTATTGGCGTCAGCGGCGCCGGAGCGCTACGGTCGCGAATAATGTCGGAGAGTGGACTGGCGTTTTTCTGCCCGGCCCGGTGCTGCAACTGCTGCTGCGTGAAACGATCTGGCTTCTCGCGGCAGAACCACGGGAAGGCGCTACGAGTGCTTACGCGTCCCACTGCGCCGACGTTGCGGCAGATACGAGCCGGCGTGCTGACGAGCGGGCGGTGTCGGTCAAAGGCTGGCCTGGACAGGCTGGAGCACGCCGTCGCGAATGCTCGGGCGCGCTCCGTTCTCCAACCAGAAACTGTCATCGGTACTGGCAAGGCTCCGGAGGAGATAGCATCCGGAACGCGGATGCGCAAAACTGCTGCAAGATACTGACCCGTGGCCGGAAAGCGAGCTACGATTTCATTCTGCGGCGCCTTGACACTGGACATACCCCCGGCTAGACTTGCGAGTTCCTGAAAATTGTGGTGGCGCCTTGTCGGTGCCGTGTTTCCGGGGGCGTAGCTCAGTTGGGAGAGCGCTTGAATGGCATTCAAGAGGTCAGGGGTTCGATTCCCCTCGCCTCCATTGCCGGGTCTTTTTTTCGGCTGTGGAACCGACCCCGTCTCTGGTGTGTTACCGGTGACGGGGTTCTCGCGGGAATAGCTCAGTTGGTAGAGCACAACCTTGCCAAGGTTGGGGTCGCGGGTTCGAGTCCCGTTTCCCGCTCTCTGTTCGACTCCCCTAGCGGGTCGTGTTGCAAACGTCTGGTGCATCCAGTCAGAAGTTGTGTTTCGGGACTGCAGGTACCCGGCCACGGGCGGTTAGCTCAGTTGGTTAGAGCGCCACGTTGACATCGTGGAGGTCACAAGTTCGAGTCTTGTACCGCCCATCGCCCCGCGGATTTCCGCGGGGCGATGTCTGTCCGGGCCTGCTGCAAATACCGATCCGTCGGGCTTGACGCTCCTGCAGGCAGCTACTACCTTTGCAAGTCTGTCCTGGATGGCCGTTGGCTTCCGGATGGACTGACGATCAGCAGGAGTTCCATGTATTCCGCGCCCGTAGCTCAATTGGATAGAGCATCTGACTACGGATCAGAAGGTTAGAGGTTCGAGTCCTCTCGGGCGCATGAGTCGTGCCGTCATTGACGAACAGATTCCCGTGTGGTATCGGGGCGTAGCGTAGCCTGGTAGCGCGCCTGCTTCGGGAGCAGGAGGTCGCTGGTTCAAATCCAGTCGCCCCGACTGAACGGAACTCCATGCGAGCCATGGGGTTCCGTTTCTGTTCCCGGCATGCGGGAAGCGCCCCCTCCGCCTCAGTCGCGCAGGAAGTGGCAGTTGTACCCGCCCGGATTCCGCCGCAGGTAGTCCTGGTGAGCAGCCTCGGCTGGATACCAGGTCGACGCCGGCTCGATGCTGGTCGTGATCGGTGACTTCCAGCGCCCCGATGCATTCACCCGCTCGATCACCGCCTCGGCCGCCAGCCTCTGCTGGCTGTTCTGTGGGAAGATCGCCGACCTGTACTGCGTGCCCACATCGTTCCCCTGCCGGTTCAGCGTCGTCGGGTCGTGCAGGCGGAAGAACCAGCGTTCGAGCAACTCCTCGTAGCTCAACACGGACGGGTCGAAGGTCACGCGGATCGATTCCGCATGACCCGACTTGCTGTCATGCGTGTCGTGATATGTGGGATTCTCCAGCCACCCACCGGTGTAACCCACCTCCGTGTCCAGCACCCCGGGAACGTCGCGAAGGATCTCCTCGACGCCCCAGAAGCAGCCGCCCGCAAGCACTGCCACCTCCACCTGCTGCTGCCCGACGACTGTCGCTCCCGTCGTGCCCTTCTCGTCGCTCATCCTGGTTCTCCCTGTATGATCATGCCGGAGGTCGACACTCTCGCCCGGCCGTGAGATCGGTCCGCTCCTCATACACCAGAGCGGCCGGCAGTTGCCCCGGTTCCGGCATCATCCGGACCGCGGCCGTCACCCTGCTTCCGCCCGCCCGACTTCATGGATGGACCCGCTGCCGCCGCTTGTCGCTGGTCCCCCGCCAGACTATACTCATGATTCTTCCGCGCGCGTAGCTCAGCTGGATAGAGCGTCGGCCTCCGGAGCCGAAGGTCGTGGGTTCGAATCCCGCCGCGCGCACTGCCCGATCAGTTGAACGCCCCTCTCGGAACGGCGAGAGGGGCGTTCCCCGTCCAACGCACGAACGCTCCGGCGTCGCGTGCTGGCGTCGCGTGCTGGCGTCGCGGGTCGTGGAGCCAGGATGGCCCGCTTCCTGCCACCTCCTGTCGAGCCCGCGCGGCAGGGTGTGGCACCGTCCGTCCACACCCGCCCCGTGCCCGGACACGCGAATCCCGGCGCAACATGTACCGCCTGCAAAGCTGGCGCGATCTGACCCCCGGCCTGATCGCCTTCGCCCTCATATTCGTCGCCGCGTTCGGGATCCTGCGCTACGCCCGCGTCGGCGCGCTCCACGGCGACACGATCAAGCTCGTCGTCCTCGCCGGAGACGCCGGTGACCTGGCCAATGGCTCCGAGGTCTGGATTGCCGGCCAGAAGGTGGGACTGGTGGAGACAATCAGCTTCCGTGAGCCGGGGAGTGACACGGCCTACCGTCTGCGGCTCGACCTCTCCGTTCTATCCCACGCGCAGCCACTGCTGCGGACCGACAGCCGCGCCCGGATCGCCCGCGGCGGATCGCTGCTCGGCGCATCGGTGCTGGCCCTCTCCGTAGGTTCCCACTCGGCCGGTCCATTACTCGATGGCGATACCATCCTCGCCATCAACAGGGCACCGGTATCCAGTTTCACCGAAGGGCTGGCGGCGGTGGGCGAGCCGTTGACGGCCCTCCGTGACAACGTCGTTGCCATGACCGGCGAGTTCGGTGCGCACGAGGGTACGCTGGGCGCGATCCTCAGCGGCGATTCCCGCAGGCAGGCCACCGAACTCGCCGGCACCATCGACGCCTTCCAGGCGCGCGTCGCCGGGCAGCGAGGGACACTCCCGCTGGCCATGAACGACGTCGCACTTCGAAGGCGCCTGGCGACCGTTTCAGCCCGTGCAGACTCGCTTCGCGAATTGCTCGCCAGTGACGCCGCCAGTGTCGGACGCTTCCGCCGCGATTCGACGCTCGTGCGCCAGATTGCCGGGGTGCGCGACGAGGTCTCCATCGTCAGGGCACTCGTCAGCACTCCGGTGGGCACCGTTGGCCGGGCGCGTGCAGACAGTGCGCTCGTGCTCGGGCTCGGGGCGCTCGAGGCGGAACTGGCTTCGTTGATGGAGGACGTAAAACGACGCCCGCTGCGTTATCTTATATTCTGACCTTCCGGCAACCGCGGCAGACCGGGTGGTGCACCACTTGACAGCGCCAACCGGACGCTCGAGCGCACCGCCGCGTTGCCGGCCGTGGTTACCCAACCTGGTGTCACCCACCTCTCGGGGCCGGGATGGCAGGACCTCGTCCTCCGTTTCGATCGGGCACAACCGGGATCCTTCGCGGCACTCCGAGCCCATGGCGTGCTCGAGATCATCGATGAAGGGTGCGGCCTCCGGCGCACCCCGGGATTCATGGTGGAACAGATCAACGGCGAGATGCCCGACGTAACGAAGCAGCGACCCTCCTTCGACAGCCTGCGCCCGCGCTACCCCGATGAACGCCTCCGGCTGGAGAACTCCAGCGGAGACATCAGCATGCGCGTGATGGATCTCATCACGCCGCTGGGCAAGGGACAGCGAGGCCTCATAGTCGCACCGCCGCGTGCCGGCAAGACAATCCTCCTGCAGAAGATTGCCAACGCCATCGCCGAGAATCATCCCGAGGTGGTGCTCATCATCCTCCTCATCGATGAGCGGCCGGAGGAGGTGACGGACATGCGCAGGAGCGTGCCGCAGGCGGAGGTAGTCAGTTCCACCTTCGACGAACCCGCCAGTCGTCACGTCCAGGTGGCCGACAAGGTGATGGAGAAGGCCAAGCGTCTGGTCGAGGAAGGCCGCGATGTCGTCATCCTGCTGGACTCGATCACCCGCCTTGCACGCGCCCATAACGTCATCGTACCCAACTCGGGGAAGATCCTCTCGGGTGGTGTCGACGCCAAGGCCATGGCCCGACCCAAGCGATTCTTCGGCTCGGCGCGAAACCTCGAGGGAGGCGGCTCGCTCACCATAGTCGCGACCGCACTCGTGGAGACAGGCTCCCGGATGGATGAGGTGATCTTCGAGGAGTTCAAGGGCACCGGCAACATGGAACTGGTGCTCGATCGCAAGATCGCCGATCGGCGCATCTTCCCGGCGATAGACATCCAGAAATCGGGAACCAGACGTGAGGATCTGTTGTTGGACCAGGCTGAGATGAACCGCGTCTACCTGTTGAGGAACTTCCTCGCCGACATGCCGGAAGATGAGGCGATGGCATTCCTGCTGCAGCAGATGCAGCGCACGAAGACCAACCGCGAGTTCTTCAAACAGATGATGGAAGGCTGAGGCCGTGAGCAGCGGTAGTCGGCCACGCCGAGTGCTGGCAATCGATTATGGCGAGCGTCGGGTAGGATTGGCAGTGAGCGATCCCACCGGCACCATCGCGTCGCCGGCCGGGTTCATCCAGCGACGACCGGGCAAGCGTCCACCCATAACCGGAATCATCCAGCGAGGCGAGGAACTGGCCGTCGAGGGCTACGTTCTGGGGCTGCCACTGGACGGCGAGGGCGCCGAAACGCCGCGTTCGCGTGAGGTGCGCATGGTAGCGGCCGAACTCGAGAAGCGTACCGGCCTTCCCACCAGGCTCGTGGACGAACGCTACACGACCGCCGCCGCCCTCCGCGCGATCCGCGAAATGGGCGGTACCACCCGCGGCCGCAAGGGCGACGTGGACTCACTCTCGGCGACAATACTGCTCCAGCATGCACTCGGACTACCGTAGCCGGCACGTGATCAGGACACGGAACGTGGCCACGCCGAACGCTCGCGGCTCATGGGCTTCCACGACATGGTCCCGCCTGACCGGACGGGCCTGGCGTCCAGGCAGGGCACTTGTCCTGCTGGCTCTGTTGTCGCTGATCGGTTGCGCGGATTCCACGCCACGCTCCGCCGTGCGTCTGGTGGTTCCGCCGGGCGCCACCTTCCGCACTGCCGCCGACTCGCTGGCCAGTGCTGGCCTGATCCGATCCAGTCGACTGTTCGCCCTCTACGCAAAGCTCGCCGACCGCGATCGCGCGCTCAAGCCGGGCACCTACCTGATAGAACCAGGTCGGTCCTGGGCGAGCATCCTCGATGACCTCACCGAGGGCCGAGGGCTGGTGGTGACGGTGACCATTCCCGAAGGCTGGTCGCTGGCCGAGATAGTTCCTCTCCTCGCCCGACGACTGGAAGTGCCGATCGATTCCGTGGAGGCCGCGGTCCGGGACACCGCAGCGCTGGCACGACTGGGCATACCGACAGCCACGCTGGAGGGATATCTCTTTCCCGAGACCTATACGTTCTCTCCGGGTACGACCGCCCGCAGTGCGGTCGGCGAGACGACGCGCGAGTTCGAACGACGGTGGCGACCGGAATGGACCGCCAGGCTCGACTCTCTGGGCATGACTCGTCACCAGGTCGTGACGCTGGCGTCGATAGTGGAGAAGGAGGCGCGGATCCCCGACGAACGGCCGGTGATCGCGGCGGTGTACAGCAACCGACTCCGGATCGGGATGCTGCTCCAGGCCGATCCGACGGTGCAATACTCGCTGGGCGAGCATGTCGACCGGGTGCTCTACAAGCACCTGGAGGCCGACTCACCATACAATACCTATCGCAATCCCGGACTGCCGCCGGGTCCGATTGCCTCGCCTGGAGAGGCCAGCCTGGAGGCGGCCGTCCATCCGGCGGACGTTCCCTATCTCTACTTCGTCGCCCGGCCCGACGGCCGCCACGAGTTCCGCCTTACCTTCGCCGAGCACGAGCAGGCGATCGCTCGCATCAAGCGCGAGGCGCGTCAGGGTCGCGCGACAACCAGCGCGGACAGTGCTCCGGAAAACGCTCCGGACTCGCCGGCGGCTGCGGCGACGCGCCCATAGCCGTCTGACAGCACACTCGCACTTCAACAGGCACAGGCTCCCGTGAACCTCGCAAAGATGAAGGAAGCGTTGAGATTGGTGGCCATCACCGACAATCTTCGCGACGGCCAGGAGGGACTGGCAGGACGAGTGTCTGCCGCCGCGCGCGGTGGCGCAACGATGATCCAGGTACGGCTCAAACACGCCACCGGTCGTGAACTCGTGGAAGTGACGCGCGCGCTGGTCCAGGCGGTGAGCGTGCCGGTGGTGGTCAACGATCGTGTCGACGTCGCCATTGCTGCGGGCGCGGCAGGGGTTCACCTGGGTGTTCAGGACCTGCCGGTGGCGGCGGCACGCCATCTGGCGCCACCCGGGTTCATCATCGGGGCCTCGCTCGGTGATGTGCTGGAGCAGCCGACTACGGAGGGTGCCGACTACGTTGGCGTCGGCCCGATCTTTCCCACGCCCACCAAGTCGGACGCCGGCAACGCGATTGGTGTTTCGGGAATGACAAGCCTGTTGGCGCTCTCGTCGAGACCAGCGGTGGCAATTGGCGGTGTGACCGCGGCCAATGCCGGGGAGATCGTGCGCGCCGGCGCGGCGGGTGTGGCCGTGATCAGCGCGATCTTCGGCGCCGACGATCCCGAGCTGGCTGCTCGGGAGCTGCGGCAGGCTATCGACCGCGCGTTCGGCCAGACCGTCCGGTCATGACGCCCGCGCGACAGTCCTGACCCGAGCGTTCAGCACCTCTCCTCGTCCGGCGGGGGGGGGCGAACAGGGTCAGGCGGGCAGGCTGGCGGAGCGTGTGGCGAGCCGGGGTCGGCGCGCACGTTCCATGCGGCCAACCGGACCTGGCTCCCGCCAGCGGAACATGATGTCCGGGGCATACGGCTCGGCGCGAATGTGACGACGGCCGGAGTCCGCGCGCTCGCCGATCTCACGCTCGGCCCGTCTCAGTCGACGCTGGACAGCAGGTGAGAGGAAGATGTCCGTCAGCCAGGGGTCGAACTGGCTCCCGCGCCCGAGTCGAATGGCCCGTACGGCCGCGACCCTGCTCCTTCCCGCTTTGTAGCGTCGCGTATGGATGATGGCGTCGTAGCTATCGACGATGCTCACGATGCGGGCGGCGAGGGGGATTTCCCGTCCGACGAGGCCGCGCGGATAGCCAGAGCCATCCCAACGCTCGTGATGGCTGAGCACACCCTCTGGCAGTTGCGGATGGAAGGGGGCGAGTGGAGAGAGGACTTCCGCTCCGCGACGGGGATGCGAGGCAATGGCCTCGCGGTCGGCCTTGCTGAGTCCATATCCGCCGTCGTGCACGATGTCGAAGAGGGCGGCCGAGATCTTTCCGATGTCGTGGAAGAGGGCCACGCGCTCCACGTCGCGACGCGCGGCCGCGCCCAGTCCGGCCGCCCTGGCCAGGACGAGCGAGCCCGATGCAACGCGGCGCACATGCCGTCCGGTATCGGCGTCGTTGGCATCGATGGCGAAGAGCAGCGACTCGAAGGCAGCAGCGGCGAAACGTTCGGTGGCCCGGCGAGTTTCGCGCTCACGGCGCCAGGCGAGCGTGGTGGCCGAGGCGGCGATGGTCATGAGGACGGTTCCTATCACGCTCTGGAGCAGGGCAAGAACCGTACGGGGAGGTGCGGCTGCGAGGGTCGGCGAGGTTCGGTACGTGGTCCGGGAAACGGCGGGACGATCGGGATAGGCAGTCGACTCGGGTCGTTGCGACCAATGCCCCAGAAGACTTGCCCCTCCAAGTCAGTGCCCATGCTGGGCACACATGTGAAGAAGGCTCCGTTCCCGGGTGGGAACGGAGCCTCCAACAGAGGTGCCGGCGACGGCCTACTCTCCCGCGCCCTCTCGGGCGGAGTACCATCGGCGCTGTAGGGCTTAACGACCGTGTTCGGTATGGGAACGGGTGTGGCCCCTACGCTCCAGTCGCCAGCGATTCGGTTGTCATCTCGCGGATGCCGGCAGGCGAGACGTCAGTTCAGAACTCTACGACCATCTGGTGAAGCAGATGCTCGTGGATACGAGCTGAAAAATGGAGGATAGAGGAGATTGCCGGGAAAAGGAATGCTGGTAGTGCATTGTTTTGCGGTGTAATTCGTCCCCCCTGGGGGGGAGTAGTCAA
>CALCHX010000057.1 GCA_937906875.1 uncultured Gemmatimonadota bacterium
CGAACGGCGCGCCGGCGGACAACACGATCTACGGCGGGACGGCGATCACGGTGGCCTGGCCGAGTGGCAAGGGTGCGTACTTCACGCCGTACCTGGGCCAGCCGTCGGGGTCGTCGGTGGAGAGCACCTGGCTCGGCTCGCTGGTGGAGCACGGGGCCGGGTCGACGGGATTGCTCTATCGGCGCAATCGGTACTACGATCCCCAGAGCGGCCGCTTCACGCAGCAGGATCCGATCGGGCTCGCCGGCGGGGTGAACCTGTACGGGTTCGCGGGCGGGGATCCGGTGTCGTATTCAGATCCATTTGGCCTCTGTCCAGGAGACAAGGGTGGGGATAGTGATACCAAGACTCTCGCCGATTGCCCAAGGGGCTCGGAGGGCTGGCACCAGTACCGAAGCGGTGCCGCGGTAGCAACCGATGGTCCCCTCTTTCTCTTATTCGGTGGACTCGAATACAGGGCTGTGAAGGGCACGGCGCTCGTAGCAGGGAAGATCGCTGGGTTCACCAAGCACGGCATCAATCAAGCCATCTCGCGGGATGGCGTGGGTGTCGCAACCGAGGCGATTCCAGACGCGGTGAAGAACCCTGTGAAAGTTGTACGCCAGGCCCGGGGCGCGATGAAGTACGTCGGTGAGAATGCGACGGTCATTCTCGATCAATCCGGGGAAGTGGTCACGACCTGGGCGAGGAGCAGCGGCGGATGGAGAATCAGGCCATGAGACGATACGGCTACGGGGTGACCCCGGAAGTGCTTCGAAACATCGTACGCGAAGTGCTCCGATCTCGAGCGCCAGACAAACTCGGCATCGTTCCACGACTTCCACTGAGTCGTGACTCGAGTGACATCACGGAGCAGATTCGGGAAACGCTCGGAGACGAGTTGGTTGACACGGGACTGGGACCTGACGGAGAGCCCACTGAGCGTGGACGCCTTATCGAAGCCGCGATTGATTGGCTCGGTCACGGATAGGAGCCACGGCAATCCCGGCGAGTCCTGTGGCTTCATCGCGCATCCGAATGACGGACCATCGGATCGCGAGGACTTCAAGGACGTTGCCCTGCTCACCCGTGACCGATTGACGCCCCGCCTCACTCGGCCCGCATCGCCGCCACCGGACTCACCCGCGCGGCGCGCCGTGCTGGCACCCATGCCGCCGCCGTCGCGACGGCCATCAGCGCCACCGCGGCCGCAGCGAACGCCAGCGGATCCGTCGTGCCCACGCCGAACAGCAGCCCGCGCATGAGCCGTGTCACGGCCACCGCGCCCAACGCCCCCAGCGCCAGCCCGGCCAGGCCGAGCATCAGGCCGCGCCCCACCACGCCGCGCAGCACCTGGGGCGCCGTCGCACCGAGGGCCAGCCGCACGCCGATCTCCCGGGTACGCCGCCCCACCGCGTAGGAAATCACGCCGTAGACGCCGACGGCGGCCAGCAGCAGCGCGGTGACGGCGAAGCTGCCCAGGAGCAGCATGTAGAAGCGCGGTCGCGCCACCGACTCCGCCACTGACTGCTCCAGCGTCGTCATCCGCGCGATTGGCAGCGCCGGGTCCAACTCGGCCACGATACGGCGCGCCGCCGCTACCAGCGCGGTCGGCTCGCCGGTGGTGCGGACCACGACACTGATCCACGACACCGGCCACTGCTCGTAGGCGGCGTACATCTGCGGCCGCACCTCGGCGTCCAGCCCGAAGTCGCGTACGTCGCCGACGACGCCCACGATCTCGCCGCCGAGGTTCACGCTGTCGCGACTCCAGCCCAGCTTCACATGCTGGCCGAGCGGATCCTCACCGGGAAAGAAGCGGCGGGCCGCCGTCTCGTTGATCACCAGCACCGGCGGTGCACCGGCGCGGTCGTCGTCGGTGAAGGTACGGCCGCGCACCAGTGGGATCCCCATCGCCGCGAAGTAGTCGGAGGAGGCGATACGGGTCTGAGTTGACGGCTCCTCGCCGGGCGGCACCGGGCGCCCGCGCACTTCGAAACTGAAGCTGTAACCGATGCCGCTCATCGGTAGGCCGAAGGCCACCGCGCTCTCGCTCGCCTCGGGCAGCGTCCGCAGGCGCGTCAGCAGCGCGTCAGTGAACGACCGCTGGCTCTCGGCGCTCTCGTACGCGACGTCGGGGAGGGAGAGATCGAAGGTGAGCACGCGATCGGCGCGGAAGCCGGGGTCCACGGCGCGCAGGTTGTCGAAACTGCGCACCAGCAGGCCGGCGCCCACCAGCAGCGTCACCGCCAGCCTCATCTCGGCCACCGCGAGCCCCTCCACGGCGCGCAGGCGACGGCCCACCGCGCCGCGTCCGCCCTCGCGCAGCATGCTGTTGATGTCCGCCCGCCCGCTCTGCAGCGCCGGTCCCACGCCAGCCAGCAGGCCGACCGCGACGGCCATCGCCAGAGTCATGAGCAGCACCGCGCCATCCACCCGCACGGCGTCCAGTCGTGGCACGTCGCCGGGCGCGAGATGCACGAACGCCTTCGTGCCGACCACGGCGAGCGCGGCGCCGAGCACGCCGCCCACCAGCGCGAGCACGACACTCTCCGTGAGCAGCTGGCGCGCGATGCGGCCGCGGCCGGCGCCGAGTGCGGCCCGCACGGAGATCTCGGCGGCCCGCCCGACGCCGCGCGCCAGCAGCAGGTTGGCGACGTTCACGCAGGCTATGAGTAGCACCACCCCTACCGCACCGAGCAGGATGAGCAGCGGCGTCCGCACGTCCTGGGTCATCACGCCGCGCAGCCCGATGACCTCGCCGGTGATGCCGCTGTTCTTGTCCGGGTACTGCTGCTCCAGCCGGCGCATGATGGTGACCACCTCGTTGCCGGCCTGCTCCACCCCCACCCCGGGGCGCAGCCGGCCGACGACGCGCAGCCAGTGCGCGCCGCGCGACGTCGGCAGCTCGGCCGGGTCGAAGGCGAGCGGCGTGAAGACCTCCGCATCCGATGGATAGCCGGCGCCGTGCGGGACAATGCCGACCACGGTGTACGACCTGCCGTCGAGCGTGATGCTCCCACCCACCAGCGCCGGGTCCTCGCCGAAGTCGCGACGCCAGAGCGCCTCGTCGACGACGGCGACGGGCGGCACCCCCCAGGCATCCTCGCCAGGCGCAAAGGTGCGCCCGTGCAACGCCCGCGTCCCCAGGATATCAAAGATGCCGGCGCTCACCTCGGCGGTCGGCAGTCGCTGCGGATCGGCGCCGGTGCGGGTGAGGGTGAGGGTACCGTCGGAAATGGCGGCGAGGTCGGTGAACGACGTGCTCTGTTCGCGCCAGTCGAGGAAGTTGGGCGGCGAGACGGTGCTGCGGCTCCCCTCCTTGGATTCGAAGACGCGCACCAGCTGCTCCGACTGCGCGTACGGCAGCGGCCGCAGGAGCACGCCGTAGACGACGCTGAAGATGGCCGTGTTGGCGCCGATACCGAGCGCCAGGGTGAGCAGGGCGACGGCGGCGAAGGTGGGCGCGGCGCGCAGCTGGCGGAGCGCGTGGCGCGTGTCGTACGCCAGCTCCTCCACCCAGATGGCGAGGCGCGCCCGGCGCTCCCCGCCGGCGTCCTGCGTCCTGCAGTAGCGGCGCGTGTAGTCCAGGTCACCGAACCGCCGCGCCGCCTCGGCGCGGGCGGCCTCGGGTTGCCAGCCGTTGGCCTCGAGCTCGCTGGCGCAGGCCTGGAGATGGAACTGCAACTCGGCGTCCACGTCTGCTGCCAGGCGCTCCGCATTGCGGGCGGGCAGGTGAAAACGACGGGGCTTCGGATCGGTTGTCATCGGATACCTGCTGGTCGGGGACCGGATGGTCGGGTGCGCACTGTCCGGGAGCGGCGGAACGGCCCGGTGGCGAAGGTGCGCTAGCGCCGGCGCCACCCCGCTCCCCTGTTCGCTCAGGCGGTCTCGAGGACCTTGAACACCGCCGCCGCATACTCACGCCAGGTGGCCGTTTGCGCGCTCAACTGGCGCCGGCCGATGGTGGTTAGCCGGTAGTACTTGGCGCGCCGGTTGTTTTCCGACACCCCCCACTCGGCCTCCACCCACCCCTTGCGCTCCAACCGGTGCAGCGCCTGGTAGAGCGCCGCATCCTCCAGGACCAGCACCTCGTCGGTGCGCTGGTTGATCCAGCGACTGACGGCGTAGCCGTGCATGGCACCCCAGGAGAGCGTCTTCAGGATGAGGACGTCGAGCGTGCCCTGCATCAGGTTGAGCGACTCACGGGCCATGGTTCCCCTCACAATGTGTGGGGACCACGGTATGCACCGGGACGCGCGGCGTCAAGAGGTGACTCGACGGCGCGACCTGTTCATGGTTCCCTCGCTCGACCTGGTGGTGGTCACCACCTCCGACCCGAACGCACCCAGCCGCAGCGGCACTCACCTGGACGAGGGCTACGGGATGATGGACGACATCGTGACCGCCGGTAGCACCTTGTAGGCGCCCTCATCCTGTCCATGCGCGACACCTCCACTGCATGAACACTCATCGCAGGGAGGTAGCCATGACGAGCGCACGGAAGATCGCGATCGCGCGGACGGCGGTGGCGTCGGTGGCGGTGGCGTCGGTGGCGGTGGCGGTGGTGGCGCCGGTGGCGGTGGCGTTGGCGGTGGCG
>CALCHX010000058.1 GCA_937906875.1 uncultured Gemmatimonadota bacterium
GCGTGCACAGAAGAGCCTCGCCAACGTGAAAACGATTTCGGGGGCTAACCACTAGTCATGGATCCTCCGGAAAATGGAGACGCTGGCTTCAGCGATTTGCCTTGATACGCCCAGGAGCGCATGCTGTCAAGTGTGTGACGCGTGGTAATGGGGTGAAGATCTCATCGTGTTGCCGGGACCGGCTAAACCTTTTTGGCCGGTCGTGCATCATTTACTTAAGCAGTGGCTGGCGGTACTTGGCTCCGGGGCCTTGAGGCGTGTCGTATGAAGGGAGAAACTACGCCCTGTCTTCCACCGGGTTCCTAGGGAAGGAATCAGCGGTCCGCTCGAGGCAGACTCACCGTTCCTGCCGCAGAACGCTGTTCATGTTGTCAGACTATCGCGCGTTCCGTGGCTGCGCAGGTATGTTGATTCCGTCGGCCAAGCGCATTGAACTCGTTAGGTGGGAGATTCTCATGCATCGGCGCAAACGGGCTCGAGAAGCCAGCATAGGCAGAAGCAAAGCAGACCAGAACTCTCATTTGCCCCTATGGTCGATTCACCAATGTGCGTGCTCGGCAGGACTCACCGGCCGGCCGAGACTTTCTCCGATCATGCGATGCGCAGCGATCGTCGCGTCATTCATCGGCACCATGTTCAGCGTGACGGGATGTACTGCCAGCGCGGATCCCTTGACGGACTCCAGCACGATTGAGGATGGGCGGCACATCAACGCGCTCGTGCAGACTCTAGACACTGCGGTCGTACTGGTATATGACCCCAGCCAATGCCTCGCGTGCGTGGGGTATCTTGGTGAATGGATGCGTCTGGCAGGTGAGAATCGCCTTGACCTCCACCTCGTGCTCTCGCGTCGTCCCTTGCCGGTTGAGGATAAGCAGCTGACAATGGCTCGCTTGCATCCGGACGGGTTCCTACGCGCTCCTCCACGTGACATGGTGACGCCGCGAGTTTACGTATTTGTGCGCGGAGTACCCGTGGACTCTGCGTTCGGCCTATCCGGCCAGTCGGTATTACTCAAGAAATTCTGATTACGCGGGAATGGGATCGAAGAACCATACCGTGCCGGGTGCGACGAGTATTCGCGCATGAAATGATGTAGGTGGGGAGGCGACCATGTCGGCAGCACACGTTACGTATCATTCACTTTCGCTGGAGAAGACCAATGAAACGACTTGCATACTCCGGGTTGAGCGCGATCTGCTTCGCGGCGCTCGCCACAATGGGCTCGGTGGCTGTAACGCCACGAACCGCCAATGCCCAATTGATCTGCTATGACTCCTATGTGCTCCTCAGCGGGCGCTGCCCCGACTCCTGCGGCCGCGGGGCCGACTGCCCGTGCTACACGTGTAACAATCAGACCTAGCCACATCTCTGGCGGGTCTGACGCCGGTCGGTGCCACTATATCGCCGCCAGATAGCGAAGTCGAGTGTTCGCCTCCTCCTCACCTGCTTCGAATTGTCATGCGATTCGGTCCCATGCTCCGCTATGCTCGCTCGCTGCTCCGTTCGGTCACCTTGATCACGGCACTTCTTCCTGGCGGCGCCTGCAGCTCGTCGGCCGTGCCGCCGGCTGGCGCCACGCTCGTCGCGGTCGACAGCGTGGTGCTGCAGGAGAGCGAGTCACTCTATGTCGCCCGTCCCGGCGGCCTAACGGTCGGGGCCGATGGGCAACTGCTCGTGCCGGACCAGATCGCCAATCGGCTGATCCGCTTCGCTCCGGACGGCGTGCCGCTAATGACGTATGGCGCGCCAGGATCAGGGCCCGGAGAGTTCCGGAGTATCGGTGAGACGGTTCTCGCTTGGGGTGACACGATCGGGATTCCCGACTACCACTCGCGGAGCATCAGCCTGTTTCGCCGCTCCACGGGCGCGTATCTCGATGAACGCCGGTTCGAGGGGAAGCTGACCTCCGGCTCTTCGGCCGGTGGCACAGTGTGGCTCGGGCTACTGGACCAGAGCGTCGGAAAGAGCATCGGCATCTGGCACCCGGGCACGGCGGCATTCGGTGCCGACGCGCCCGTGCTGCATGCGACGGAGGTGACGATTCCGGACGCGTATCTGCAGGTGCCGGCTCTGAATGGGATCTTCGGGCTCGTACAGCTCGTGGCCTGGGGCGATTCGGCACTCGTCGGGTTCGGCGGAAGCAACTTCGTCCTTACGGTTGCTGAGAACGGCGTCGTTGCCGACACCACGGTCATTCCGGCGGTCCGGCGGCGCGGTACGCCCCCCGATCTTCTCCGACGCCTGGAGGATCCGAAGACCTCCTTCGCCGACCAGTTCAGCGCGGCCTCGGGGCTGATGGGGCTGTGGCGCCTGCCCGACGGCAAGTTCGTCGCCGAGCACTTCGATGCGCAGATCGACCATCGCTCCATCACGGGACGCGTATTCGTCAGCCTGCTGACGGCCGATCGTACCCGCGCCTGCGTCGACGCTGAAGTCCCCGTTGAGCAGGACGGAGCGCCGTGGGCGGCGCTGCACGGTGATACCCTCTTCGTACTGAATCAGATTGTGGGGGACGGTGCGCAGCCGTCGCTCCGCACCGTCATCCGGAAGTACCTCATCGACACGGCTAGTTGCTCGTGGATCCCCACCAGGAGAGCGGAATGAGATACGCGTGGTTGCGCCACATACGGCCAGGCCTTGCTGGGGTTCTCCTCGCCGTGCTCGGCATCGGTACCAGCGCGGACCGCGCGTTCGCGCAACGCAGACCAGCGTCGCCGGATTCGGGCATCATTATGCGGGCGCAGTGTCTGGCGCTGCTCATCCCCCTCGTCCGCGACGCGGTCGCGCGCGGGAACGCGCCGGTCCTCCGCGTCGCTGATCAGGACCTTGGGCCGATCGTCGTGCCTCACCTGTGCCCGGACTCGACGTCGCTCCTCCGCAATGCCCCACAGATCAGAGTCATTCGCGCCCCGGCAGCCAGGGACATGTACGGCGAGCGCGGGAAGAACGGTGTCGTGGTCATGGATGGTGTGTTCGCTCCGCCGGATACAGCAGATCGGCAGGATGGTCGACGCCGACCCCGCGACTGAGTGGTACCTGCCGGCTCCCGCGCCCGAGCGCTGGCGCCTTCCCGTCACGACTCTCCCCAGCCTCTTGCGCGTTCCGGCTCCTGCCGCAACGATAGGGATGGTGACCATCCGCGGACAGCCAACCATTCTTCCATGCACGTCAGTAGCTGACTGACGGCAACCTTCTGTCCTGCGCGGAGGTCCAATGTTGTGACGGTCGGAAGCTCGACCGGTTTGCTACACGGCGGCTACGGTCAACCAGTAACTTGTTGGCAGACGGTGCCGCCACCGACCGCTATCCAGGTCGCCACCCCGACCTTCGCCGGCGATGGCGAACAGCCGGCGTCCCATCCTCCCGGTATCGCTCCCGGCTTTCGAGCTCCGAACCCTCCCGAGCCAAATGCGTATCTCCCGCCGCGCCGTCGGCCTCACCTTGGCCTTCGTTGCCATCGCCGCCCTGGCCGGCTTCACCTTCCTCCAGATGCGGAGCGCCTCGGACGCTGACACCAACGGCGACGGAGCGGACTCGGCGAGCATCGCCACCCGCACGGCCGCCGCTGGTAGCGCGGGGAGCGATATCGCCATTCCCGTGGAAGGGGAGAAGGTGGTCAGGGACACCCTGGTCATCTCGGTGACCGCCACCGGCCAGGCGGCAGCCATGCGTCAGGTGATCCTGTCGGCCCAGGTGGCCGGCCGCGTCGCCCGCCTGCCGGTTCACGAGAGCGAGCGCCTGAGCGCCGGTGCTCTCGTCGCCGGACTCGACGCCGCGGAGTATCAACTGGCGCTCGAACAGGCCGAGGCCCAGCGAGCCCGCGGCGAGGCCACCTTCCGCGAACTCACCCTCTTCGACGACCGGATCGAGGACCCCGCGTTACGCGCCGAGCGCGCCCGCGTGGCCCGCGCCAAGAGCGGGCTGGCGGAGGGGGAGATTGCAGTCCGCAAGGCGCAGTTGGACCTGGACCGCACCACCATCACCACCCCCTTCGCCGGAGCGCTCGCCAACCTCAAGGTGGTGCCGGGGCAGCAGTTGTCTGCCGGCACCGAGCTGGCCACCCTCGTTGCGCTCGATCCGATCAAGGTGGAGGTGCAGGTACTGGAGAGCGAGGTCGGCTTCCTCGGTGCCGGCCGGCGCGCCCAGGTGAGCTTCGCCGCCTTCCCCGGCGAGAAGTTCACCGGCACCATCAGCACCATCAACCCGGTGGTGGACCAGGCTACCCGCACCGCGCGCGTCACTGTGCTCGTCCCCAACCCGGCCCGCCGAATCCTGCCGGGGATGTACGCCAGCGTCTCGTTGGAGGCACAGCGCTTTCCCGACCGCGTGCTCGTGCCGCGGGCGGCGGTGCTGGAGCGCGACCGACGTACCATGCTCTTTGTCTATGACGGCGACGACCGCGGCGGCGAGGCCAAGTGGCGCTACGTCACCCTCGGTCTCGGGAACGCGACCCAGGTGGAGGTACTGGAGGACCCGGAGACGCAGGGCGTGAAGCCGGGCGAGACGGTGCTCACTGACGGCCACTTCACCCTCACCGACGGTGCTCGCGTGAAGCTGGTGCAGAACGTGGCCATAGAGGGGGAGCGGCGGCCGTGAGTGTGGAAGCAGCGCGACCGGGCAACGGCCCCGAGCGCGCACGGATGCGGTTCGTCGCACGGCTGCTCGCTGTCGGCCTTGCGGGCGCGGCCATGCTGGCTCCGTCGTCGGCCGTCGCTCAGGATCCGGCCGCCGCCACTGCCGCGGGCAACGCACGCTCACTGTCGCTATCCGAAGCGCTCCAACTCGCCGACCGCTACAACCCTCAACTCCGTCAGGTGGCCAACGACATCGACGTCGCCGAGGGAGAGCAGCGCGCCGCTCGCGCTGCCTACCTTCCCGACCTCTCGGCGTCGCTGGGCATGAACGGCAACAATACCCGCACCCTCACCGGCACCGACGAGTTCGGGAAGCCGGTGCGTGGCGAATGGCGCACCTTCCAGTCCAGCAGCGCCTCGCAGTCGCTCTCCACCAGTCTCGTTCTCTTTGACGGCGGCGCGCGGGAGCGGCGGGTGTCGGCGGCACGGGCGCAGGTAGGGGCGGCTGAGGCGAACCTGGCCGGCCAGCGCAGCCAACTCCGCGCCGACGTGTCCGCCCAGTACTACCGCGCCCGGAACGCCACCACCCGCATTGCCCTCGAGGAGCGGCTGCTGGAGGCGGCGCACGAGCAGCTCGCCGCCACCGAGCGCCGCTTCAGCATCGCCGCCGCCAGCCGCGAGGACGTGCTCGGCGCCCAGGCCGACCTGGCCACCACCGAGGCGCGGCTGGAGAACGCCCGCGGCGATGCCCGCAAGGCGCGACTGCTGCTCCGCCAACAACTGGGGCTGGAAGACGCCGTGGATCTCGTCCTCACCGACAGCGTTCCCCGTCGGCCGGTGGACGAATCGCTGGACGCCGACGCGCTGGTGAGGCGCGCCCTGGCCACCCATCCGGTGCTCGCCGCGGCGCGTGCACGGGCCGACGCCGCCGACCGTTCGGCGTCGGCGGCGCGCGGGGTTCGCTGGCCGTCCATCAGTGCCACCGGCGGCTACAGCCGGAGCGACCAGGCCAATGACTACGGCCGCTTCTTCGACTTCGCCCCCAACGGTGCCCAGGGCTTCAGTTTCGGGGTTCGCGCATCGCTCCCCGTCTTCGACCGCTTCCGTACCGGTGCTACCGTCACGAGCGCTGACGCCCAGGCCGAGGACGCCCGGGAAGCTGTGCGCGCCGAGCGGCTGCGGACGGAGCAGGAGGTGCGGAGCGCGGTGATAGACGTGGAGAGCGCGCGCCGCGGGCTCACCCTGGCCGAGCGCGCGGCGGCGCTCAGTCGGGAGCGTGTGGAACTCGCGCGCGAGCGTTACCAGGCCGGAGCGACCGACTTCGTCCAGTTCCAGTTGGTGGTGCGTAACGCCGCCGAGGCCGAGCGTGGGGAGCTGGACGCGCGGGTGCAGTTGGCGATCGCCTGGGTGCAGTTGGAGCAGCGAGTGGGCGGCCGATTGGATGCAGAGACGGATACAGGCTCGGGTACAGGATTGGATACAACCCCTCCGGGTGGCGCGGCGTGAGTCTCCCCAGACTCTCCATCCGGCGCCCGGTGGCGGTGACGATGGCCTTCGTGGCCATCGTCATGCTCGGCCTGCTCTCCATCACCCGGCTGCCCATAGACCTGCTCCCCGACATCGCCTACCCGCGGCTGGTCGTCTACACCAGCTATCCGGAAGTCGCCCCGGCGGAGGTGGAACGGCTCGTCACCGAGCCGGTGGAGCGGCAGGTGGCCGCCGTGCCCGGGGTGGAGCGCGTGGAGAGCGTCT
>CALCHX010000059.1 GCA_937906875.1 uncultured Gemmatimonadota bacterium
GAACTCCAGCACCGACTCCACGTCCAGACTGTCGCGCCGGACGCCGAGCACGAAGTCGGCACCGATCTGGTGCACGACCAGCCCCACGGGCAGCGTCGCCTGACCCTTGAGCGCACCCGCGCGGTCGAGCACCAGGAAGTGCTGCGCTGCCGAGTCATCGACGTCGAAGAGGCGCACCCAAAGTTCACCATCGACGCCGGCGTGGACCTCCGAGGTCAGCGGCATCGCGCCTGGCATCCTATCCGGGTCGTACCCTGCCATGACGCGCGAACTATCGACGGCGCGGCTCACTGACGCCAGCGCGCGGTCACGCACGCGTTCAATAGCGTGACGGTTTGGTGGTTGGTGCTCCAGCGGTAGTCGGGTGGATACCACCTCGGTTCCCGTTTCGTCGAAGGCGCGTACCTCGCCGTTCTCCCCGTCCACCATCCAGAAGCGGTCGCCCGATGCGGCAGCGGCCGTCGTCGCGCCGAGCAGGTACGGACCGGTTCCCGTGGGTATTGGCCCGTTCGGCCAGGCGAAGGCAACCGTCCAGTTGCGGCGCACGGCGGGGAGCCAGACTACCTTGCTCGCGTCCTCATCTGACCCCAGCCGCAGGATACCGTAGCGGACAGAGTCCGCCGTCATCGTACCGGCGACCGGCGCCTGCACCAGCACCGCGAACCCCGTCCCTTGTTCGATCATGAGCTGGCCGCTGTCCAGACGGTCTACCAGGGTGAGTCCTGTCGGGGCATCCGCGCTCCGCACGCGCCTCCTGTAGAGGAAGCCGTCGGTCGGTGTGAATGCGCTCACCTCCGGCGGCGCTAGCGGGCGGGTCATGACGAACAGCGTGTCGGCATGCACGACCAGTCGAAAGTCGCCGACCAACTCGCCCGGTCCGTTGCCGCGACGAGCCAGGCGCTGGATGTAGCTACCGTCGCGTTGGAACAGCTGGATCTCCAGATTGCCGCGATCGGCGACGGCAATCGACCCGTCCGGCATCCGCCAGGGCAGGGCACCGGAGAACGCCCGCTCAGGGCTCCCGTCGTCATCAGTGACGAGCGTCGGACGGTCACTAACGACATAGTCGGGAAGTCCCGCGATGGCGGGCGTCGCGGCCGGCTGTTCACCGGTGCAGGCGGCGGCCATCAGGAGCGCCAAGAGTGTTGCGGAACGCTGGCGTGTGGCGTGTAGAGACATCAGTGATAGTGGTGGCGCGCACGGGGAGCCGCACGGCATTGGCGGCTCACCCATTGCGACAGGTTGCAGATGAATTGGTCAGGGTGTGCCGTAGCTTGTTCCTCCCAGGCGAGTGTGCGTCATTAGTGTGCGAACTCCGATTCATCGTGATGACGACGTCAGGTCGTGGCCGTCGATGCGTCAAAAACCACTCGGTCCGAAAGACAGCCGACCCTACTACGGACGCTGCAGCGAGTAACGCACCACACTTTCCACACCCAGATCGCTGCGCGTGATGCCGAGCACGAAGTCCCGGCCAATCTCCTTCGGCTCCAGACCGGCGGATAGCGACAGACGACCAATCACCACTCCACTGCTGTCGAAGACCACGAACGACCGCGGCTCGTCGTCGCCCAGTCGGAAACGCTGGACCCACATCTCGCCGTCGGGGCCGGCCAGGAAGCTGGTGAAGAGCGGCTGCCGTGGAGGCCTGAGTGAGGCGTCGTACAACGTCCGCACACTCGTCTGCTGATCCGGCATGTCCGCCTGCGACAGAGCCGTCTGCATCGCCTGATCGATCTTCGCTGAATCCCAGGGCTCGGGCGGATCGGGCCAGACAGCCTGCGCCACCAACTCTCCACCTCCGTCGAAGATGGCGATGGTGTCGCGCGCCGAGTCACCTATCCAGACGCGGTCGCCGCTCGCGCCCACCACGAACTGTGGGCCGAGGGTGTAGAAGCCGCCCGCCACGCCGTCCGGCGTCTGGCTGTGGCGATAGCCGAAAAACGAGTTCCCCGGGAAGCCGCCCAGCCACTTAACCGAATCCGCGCGTGCTGGATCCGAAATCAACCCGATGCGGACGGTGTCGCGAGAGACCTGGTCCATCCTCACATTCATCCGACGCATGACACTGGGTTGCACCACAAAGCTGCCCGACGCGAGCCGAGCGCGAACGCCCGGCAACGCGCCCCTGAAACGATCACGAGACACGAAGCCATCGTTCGTCGTGAATGTGCTCACCGTTCCCGATATACCGTCTGTTACGTAGAGCGAATCGCCAGCGTGGCCGAACCAGCTGATCATCTGCATCTCGGCCGGCCCGGAACCGCTACGCGAGAGCTTCCGGAGGAAGTTGCCGCGTGGTGAGAAGACGCGAAGCTCGCTGCTGCCGCCGTCCGCAACGACAATGTCACCGGAAGTAGAAGTGGCCAGGCCGACGATCCGACTGAACTCCGCTTCTGGCAGTCCTTCGGCGCCAATCCTGATCGTCGGCTCCGACGCAACATGCCATTGCCCGTCGGCGACAGAAGCGCCAGGGGCGCCGCTGTCGGAGGTGCACCCTGAGACCAACGTCAGCAGGATGGTGATGAGGATGCTACTTCGGGTCGATGAGATTGACATCGCAGCTCCCGCGCGCCTTATGGAGCGGGTTTTAGGAGCGCTGATGTGAGTAGCGCCGATGTGCTCCTGTGGGCCTGGTGGCTTCATCTGGAGAGCGGCGGTACCGTCTACTCGCAATCTTGGGGTCGCAGAGCGGATGATGCAAGATCGGCAGCGCGTCGTTAGCGCCGCGAATGAAGGGGCGCCGCTGTTGCACGTGCCGTCAAGCTCGACCACGTTGCCCTGCTGCATCACCGCCACCGCTCGGAGGGCGTGTCCGTTCCCACGCTGCCGGGCCACCACCTTTAACACCTGGAGCACGCATACCGCGGGTACGACGAGCCGCCCCACATCCTCGATGGCGGTGGCAAAGTCGCCTGCGGTTGGCTCGTCGGCGAAGTAGGCGAGCCAGGCGGAGGAGTCTACATGAGGCGGGCATCTTCAAGGATGCTGACATCATCGTGCGCAGCCACTCCAGCGGCGCCACCCAACGGGCGGCAGCAGGCTTCGGTACCTGCTGCCTGAACATCGACGGCGTTCGGTTCGTCTATGGCGGCGCACCGGCGCACCAGATGACGCCGTGGGACGGACGGAATGCCCTCACCGCAGTGAGACTTCTGTTCTCCAACATCGACCAACTGCGCGCGACGTTCAGGCCGGAGACGCGCATCCAGGAGATCATCACCGAGGGTGGTACGGCCTCGAACGTGGTGCCCGATCGGGCCGTCGCCGACTTCTACATCCGCTATCCCGATGCGGCGTACCTGAAGCAGGTGCGCGCAATGGTGGACGACGCCGCGCATGCGGCGGCACTGGCCACGGGCACCAAGGTCCTGATTGATAATTGCGGCCAGATGAGAGACGGCATTGCCACCGGTAGCCTGAACGAGGTGGCCTTTGCCTATCTCAAGAAGTACGGCGGCACGAAGGTACAGGAGGAGAAGGGAAAGCCGCAGGGCTTCGAGGAGACCGGGTCGGTCTCCAGCGACATACCCGGCGTGGGTTTCTCAGCGCATAGCTCCAACGGCGGCAACCACACCTTCGAGATGGAGGCGGACGCGTTGA
>CALCHX010000060.1 GCA_937906875.1 uncultured Gemmatimonadota bacterium
GCATGTCCAGGTCGTCTGCGGCCGGCTCGCGACGGACGTCCAGCAGTTGGACGATGCCGCGCAACTGGTGAGTGAAGCGCAGGTATTCGTCCATCAGCGGCCGCCACTCCTGCTTCCGCTCCTTCGCAACGCGAGCATAGCCGTATCCCGGGAGGTCCACCAGGATGAAGCGGTCATTGATGTTGAAGAAGTTGATCTCGCGGGTGCGCCCAGGCGTCTTGCTGACCCTGGCGAATGCCTTTCGCCGCACCAGCCTGTTGAGCAGCGACGACTTGCCGACGTTCGACCGGCCAACGAAGGCAACTTCGGGGAGCGTGGAGTCGGGTCGCCAGCCCCCCGCCGACGCCATCCCGCCCATGAACTCGACGCTATGGATGATCAACGGATCGTGACCCGGCCTGGTCTCGTGGTTCACACGCGGGCCACCGACTGCGGACTCCACCGTCGCCTCCCCGGCACTGTCGGCTGTGACGGAATCCCTGTCCGCGCCAGGCAGCCTGTCCGCTTCCGCCGACGGGTCATTCGGGCGGCCGGACTCGTTGGCGGCCACGGACTCCCGGTCGACGGTCAATGGGTCACCTCGGGTTGGTTCACGGCCGGAGACTCAGCAGGCATGACCGGCCCGGTGGTCTGGTCAGGGTTGGCAGCAGGAGCGGCAGCCCTGGTACCTCGACGACGAACGAGGCGACCCTTGCTGACGGAGAGTCCACTGCGCGCCGAGGCCGCCGTTTTGCGAAGAGCCAGCCCGATCGCGTCATCCATGCTGTCCACGGCGTGGAATATCAACTCGCCTCGCACCTCCTCGGGCATATCGGCAAGCTGCCGCTCGTTGGCGGCGGGGATTATCACCTCCCGCACGCCATTCCGCCGTGCCGCGATCAGCTTCTCCCTCAGCCCACCAATGGCCAGCACGCGACCGCGAAGTGTGATCTCGCCGGTCATGGCGACGTCACCACGCAGTGGCACTCCGGTGAGCGCGCTGACGATCGCCGCCGTGATGGCGATCCCTGCCGACGGTCCATCCTTGGGAGTGGCGCCGGCCGGGATGTGTAGATGCAGGTCACGGCTGCGATGGAACTCGGGATCCAGGCCGAAGGCCGCGATGCGACTGCGCGTATAGCTCAGCGCCGCGTTGGCCGACTCCTTCATTACCTCACCCAGAGTCCCCGTCAGTTGCAGCCTGCCTCGTCCGGGCAGCGAACTCACTTCCACTTCCAGCACCTCTCCACCCACGCTCGTGTAGGCCAGCCCCAGGGCGACTCCCACCTTGTCCTCGAGCCGGGTGTCGTCAGGATCGTAGGGAGCGGGTCCGAGCAACTGCGGCAAGTCGACCAGGGTCACCACCGTACGCTCGAGGGCGACAGGCTTGCTGGCGGCGTCGCTGGCCGCGGCCTTCTCGGCCCGCCGACGGGCCAGCTTGCGTGCCAGTCGCGCGCAGCGGCGGTCCAACTCCCGCACACCAGCCTCACGGGTGTAGCCACGCATCATGGCCTGCATCGTCTCGACCGGAACCTCCACCATCTCCGGGTCCAGGCCATGGCGGCGCAACTGCCTGGGCAACAGGTGGTTGGTGGCGATGGTGAGCTTCTCGTGGTCCAGGTAGCCGGGCAGCCTGATGATCTCCAGTCTGTCCCTCAGTGCCTCGGGCACCTTGCCGAGCGAGTTCGCCGTGGTCACGAACAGGACCTGGGAGAGGTCGTAGTCGAGTTCCAGGTAGTGGTCGTTGAATGCATGGTGCTGCTCGGGATCCAGCACCTCCAGTAGCGCCGAGGCTGGATCGCCACGGTAGTCCTGACCCAGCTTGTCGATCTCGTCGAGCAGGATCACCGGGTTGATCACCTCGGCGCGTCGCATCGCCTGGAGGATGCGTCCGGGCATGGCCCCAACGTACGTCCGCCGGTGGCCACGAATCTCGGCCTCGTCGCGGACCCCGCCCAGCGACATCCTGACGAATCGCCTGCCGAGAGCGGCGGCGATGGAGCGACCCAGTGATGTCTTGCCAACGCCGGGCGGCCCGACAAGACAGAGGATCGGGCCATCCAGTCTGTTCGTCTGGGCGAGGACCGCGATGTAGTCCAGCACGCGGTCCTTGATCTCGTCCAGTCCAGCATGTTCCTCGTCCAGGATCGCCCGCGCTCGCACCAGATCGGCGACCGTTTCATCGCGTTCGTGCCACGGAAGGGCAAGGATCCAATCCAGGAATCCGCGCGCCACGCCGGCTTCGGGCGACGTGCTGGGCAGCCGACGGAAGCGCCGCAGCTCGCGTCGCGCGCGTGTATCGATCGCCGCCGGCAGCTTCTTGCGATCCAGTAGCGCTTCCAGCTCGGCCGCGTCGTCGTCCTCCTGGCCCAGTTCACGATGGATTGCCTTGAGCTGCTCCTGGAGAAAGAATTCGCGCTGGTTGCGGAATAGCGATCCGCGCACGTCCTCCTCGATCTTGCGCTCCAGGCGGAGGAGTTCGCATTCCGTTTCGAGCAGCGAGACCAGCCCCGAATGGAGCGCTGCCAGGGTCGGGAGTTCGAGTAACTCCTGGCGCTGCGGGTGCCGGACGGCGAGGTGCGCCGCGATGGTGAAAGCGCGCCTGTCCGGATGCTCGCTGGCCTGGACCAGTTGCAGGACCTCAGCGGGTACGCGACGCTGGAGGGCGACGTAATCCTCGAACAGGCTCGCGGCTCGCCGCGCGACCGCGGTGTCCTCGTCACTGGGCGCGGCGGTGGCGAATGGCTCTACCCTGATCGTCGCGCGGAGCAGTGACCCCACGGGACTGTACCGGGTGACACGGGCGCGAGCCAGGCCTTCCAGCAGGACCTTGGTCACGCCGTTGGGCATGCGTCCAACCTGGAGGACCCGGGCCACGACGCCGGTGCGGAAGAGATCCGCGGCCGCCGGTTCGCTGACCTCGCCGTCGCGCTGCGCGACGAGGAGGATCAGCTTTCCCGCCGTCTCGCTGGCTGTCTCCAATGCCGCCAGCGAGCCGGGTCGACCGGCCAGCAGTGGCATCACCAACTGCGGGAAGAAGACCAGGTCGCGCAGCGGCAGGACGGGCAGCCTATCCGGCCACTGTGCGTTGTCGGTCATGCTTCCTTCTTCTGGCGCTTGGGAGAGAGCTCGAGTAGTGGCGGGGTGCGGTTGACTATGGACGACTCGGTCACCTTCACCTCCACCACGTCGTCACGACCTGGCAGGTCGAACATGATCTCGGTGAGCGTCTCCTCCAGGATGGCCCGCAGGCCGCGGGCGCCTGTGCCCCGCTTCAGCGCCTTCTGGGCAACAGCGCGGAGGGCGCTCTCCTCGAAGGTGATCTTCACTTCCTCCAGGTCAAACAGCTTCACGTACTGTTTGGTGAGCGCGTTCCTGGGCTCCTTGAGGATCTGCACCAGCGCGGACTCGTCCAGCGCCTGCAGCGGCACCACCACGGGCAGGCGCCCCACGAGTTCCGGAATCAGGCCGAAGCGGAGCAGATCGTCCGGCTCCACCTCGCCAAACGGGTTGGCGGCAACGGTGTCCCGATCGCTCTTCGGATTGTCGCCCGGGCCGAAGCCAATCTGCCGCCGGCCAACGCGCGACTCGATGATCTTCTCGAGTCCGTCGAAGGCTCCGCCACAGATGAAGAGGATGTCCTTGGTGTTGATCTGGATGTATTCCTGCTGCGGGTGTTTCCGTCCACCCTGTGGCGGTACCGATGCCACCGTACCCTCCAGGATCTTGAGCAGCGCCTGCTGCACACCCTCGCCGGACACGTCGCGCGTGATGCTGGGGTTCTCCGACTTGCGGGCGATCTTGTCGATCTCGTCGATGTAGACGATGCCACGCTCGCACTCGGCGACGTTGAAATCTCCGGCCTGGAGCAGTCGCACCAGGATGTTCTCCACGTCCTCGCCAACGTAGCCCGCCTCGGTGAGCGTGGTGGCGTCGGCGATCGTGAACGGCACGTCGAGAATGCGGGCCAGCGTCTGGGCAAGGAGCGTCTTCCCGACGCCCGTGGGGCCGAGCAGCATGATGTTGCTCTTGTCCAGCTCCACGTCGTCGTCACGCAGCGCCGTCGAGTTGATGCGCTTGTAGTGGTTGTAGACGGCGACGGCGAGTGTCTTCTTCGCGTTGTTCTGGCCAATCACGTACTGGTCCAGTACCGCCTTTATCTCCTGCGGCGTGGGGACCTGGGTGATCGCCTCGGCTACCTCGCGCTCCTCATCCTCGGCCAGGATCTCGTTGCAGAGGGCTATGCACTCGTTGCAGATGTACACCGAGGGCCCGGAGATGAACTTCCGTACCGAGTCCTTGGACTTGCCGCAGAACGAGCAGCGGAGGTGTTTGTCGTGCGACATGGCGATCCGTGATACGGGTCAGGCGGGCCCCGGCCTGTGCCGGAACGTGGAGCTTCTCTATGAATAATACTCGGAGTGCGCATCCGACCGGTCAAGCGGGAGCATTCCGCGAGATAATCCCGGACGATCGTGCCGCGACGGAGGACAGCTCCGTCGCGGCACGGTAGCCGGACCGGTTCAGGTCAGGACTCAGGTGGTGAGCGTCGGCTGACTGGAAGTCTCGACCACCTCGCCCCGATGTTGGACGATCGTATCGATGATTCCGTACTCCTTGGCTTCCTCGGCGGACATGAAGCGGTCGCGGTCCACATCGCGCTCGATCTGCTCCACCGACCGGCCCGTGTGCTTGGCCATCAACTCGTTCATCTGGCCGCGCAGGTAGAGGATCTCGCGCGCCTGGATCTCGATGTCCGACGCCGTACCCTGCGCGCCGCCGGACGGCTGGTGGATCATTATCCTAGAGTGGGGCAGGGCGGAACGCTTGCCCGGCGCACCCGCGGCGAGCAGGAAGGCGCCCATGCTCGCCGCCAGCCCCATGCAGATCGTGTTCACCGGCGACTTCAGGAACTGCATGGTGTCGTAGATCGCCAGCCCGGCCGATACCGATCCGCCCGGTGAGTTGATGTAGATGTGAATGTCGCGCTCGGGATTGTCCGCGTCCAGGAAGAGCAACTGTGCAATCACTATGTTGGCCACGTCGTCGTTGATCGGCGTACCGAGAAAGACGATGCGGTCCATCAGCAGCCGCGAGAAGACGTCGTAGGAGCGCTCGCCACGCTGTGATCGTTCGATTACGTACGGAGGATAGATCGTCGCCATGACTGGATTGGGATCTGATGACCGGGGAGGCCGGAGCGTGTTCAGACGGCACGTCAACCGCGGAAGCGCGGGGTTCCATGCTCGGAGACCTCTCGCGCCACCACGACCGATCGTCAACCGGTGACCGTGTTCTGCTCCAGCAGGTACTTGAAGACCTTCTCTTCAGTGATGCTGCGCTCCAGCTCCGTCAGGCGGCCAGCCTTCTGAAGGGATGCATAGAGTTGACCCGGCGCGGTGGACCGCGCCGTCGCCATCTCTGCCACCCTGTCGTCGATGTCGGCCTCGGAAGCGCTGAGCTTCTCTCTCTCGGCGATCGCCTCGATCACCAGGTCGCGCCTTACCTGGCGCTCGGCCATGGGCCGGAACTCCTGGACGAAATCCGGGCGCTCGCCCTCGGGAACCTGGTATGCGTCGGCGTAGGCGAGGGCCAGCCGGTCCACCCAGCTCACAGGAACGTCGAATGGGTTGGCGTCGATGATCTGATCCAGCAATTGCTGGCGGAGCTGGCTCTCGGCCTCCCGCTTCAGGTTCGACTCGAGGTCGGTCTGAACTGCCGCACGGAGTGCATCCAGCGAGTCGAAGTCGCCCACCTCGCGAGCCAGGTTGTCGTCCAGCGCGGGCAGGGTCTTTCTCTTCACGTCACGCAGGTCCACCCGAACGCGCTTGAGGGTGCCTCGCTGGGCCTCATCGGGAAAGTCGTCGGGCCAGCGGACCGGGCGCTCCAGCACCTTGCCCGGCTCGGTCTCCATTATGACCTCCTCCAGCGGCTCGATAGCCTGACCGGTACCCAGCACGAGGTGATATTCCTTCCCCTCAGGAAGCTCCTGCCCTTCCTCGCCGGTGGCCAGCAGCACTGTTACCATGTCGCCGGACATCGGGCGGTCCTCGGTCGGCGACCACGTCGCCTTCTGCTCACGCAGGGCATCAAGCTGTTCGGTGACCATCTCCTCTGTCACCACCTCGGATGGCCGCGTCACGGTGAACCCGTTCACGCGCTCCAGTTCCAGCTTGGGCCTGACCTCGGCATGGATGGTGAAGGACAGCGGTTCCCCAGGTTCGAACTTCAGGTCGTGGATGTGAGGCTGTCCGGCCAGGTCCAGCTTCTCCTGCTCGACAACCAGCTTGTAAGCGTCCTCGACGAGCGTCTCGAGCGCGCTCTGACGGATGGCGTCGGCGAAACGCTTGCGGACGATGGCGGCCGGGGCCTTGCCCGGACGGAACCCGGGGAGGCGGACCTGGGTCGCGTAGCGCAGCGCGGCCTTGTCCTCGGCAGCACGCACGACGTCGACAGGCACCGAGACCTGAAGGTGACGCTGCACCCCCTCGCTCGGCATCGGGGTGATCTGAATGTCCATGTGGGGAAGGTAGTCGGTATGCTCATCAGCGCGGCACGCGGTGCCACGACGCCATCCCCCAGCTAACCCGTCGCCAGCCAGGGCGTGGGTCGGTGGGGGGCGCTCATATCAGAAACGTAACGGAGGGCGGGGCAGGGAAACAGGCAGTCAGGGCGTCATGGCGGCTGGTTCACTGCCAGGCCACCCCTTCGCACGCCGTTCCGCAGGCTCGTCCGACGCCGGGCGGCTGCCACGCCGCACACTCATCAGGAGTGGCACGCCCATGGCAAGCGTGCCAAGGCCGGCTGCCCAGAACATTCCGTAGCGTACGCAGATCGCGATCGGCATGATCCCGTTCAGAGCGTAGAGCACGAGTGGCAGTCGAGTGGTCGAGATGCGGGCGGCGAACAGTGACGGCGGTACGAAGCGCAGCATGACCCAGCTCAGCACGAAGCCGGTGCCCAGCCAGCCGAGCCAGTTGGTGTAGGGCATGCCGTAGAACGGGCCCGGCTGGTGCCATGTCCAGTGAAACGTCTTCACCATGGCCGGATCCATCGCCACGTCCCAGCCGGTAAGAATGAGGGCTCCGACGGCGCTCCACCGGAGCCTCGTGGACAGGTCGTCCCGCGCCGGCAGAAGGCGTCCACACATCGCCAGGCTGCAGTAGAGTATGCACGTCCAGGAGATGGCGATCGGAAAGGGAACCAACCCCAGGATCCGGTAGCCCAGCATGGGCGTGTAGGAGTAGCCACCGAACGGGAAGCCCGTATAGGTGCCCAGCAGTTCGGAGAGGAGAGCCAGCAACGATACCGCGAGGAACATCAGGATGACCCGTGGGCGAACGCCCAGTCGCGCCATGGCGTGCGCTACAGCGGCCAGGAAACCGGCCACGACATAGGTCGGGCCGGAGAACTTCCAGGCTATGCGGTAAACGGTGGCGTTCGGTTCGCGCGCCAGCCAGGCCTGCACTTCCGGGGTCGGATTGGCCAGGAAGGTGACCAGTGCCGCGGTGGAGAAGAGAATCAGGGCGGCGTGCAGCCAGATGAGGCCGGTGGCCGCGTTCGCTGCGATGGCGCGTGACGGCGTATCGCCGGATCTGCCTGCATCGGTCAGGTGGTCACTCATGCTACGGTGCGATAGAGCGTGGCGAGAGCCGAGAGGGCGATCGGCGACGGCCCGGCGTGGAGCCAGCCGATGGCTGGTTCATCTCCGATCGTCTGGACGCTGTCGTCGGTCTGACTGGAGCGCCAGACGTTCCAGAGTATCCCCGCGCGCCCCAACTGGCCAACCCGCGCCCTGCCCGAGAGACTGTCATAGCCACGGGCCTCGATAGCATCCAGGATTGCCGCGTAGCCGTTGGCGCAGGCAGTCGCACAGCGCCTGGAGTCCGGGGCCAGCAGGGCAATACCGGGTGCGGCGGCCACGTAGAGCGCCCGCGCCCGAGCTACCTGGAAACCCATCAGAGCTCGCCAGCGTGGGTCACGAGCGAGCGCACCGTCGCCACGCTGTCCGGCATCCAACACCGTTCCGACAGTCAACCCGACCGCTTCCAGCTCCTCCTCCGGCAGGTAGCAGCGACCGCGCCGAGCGTCCTCTCCGACGTCCCGGAGGATATTCGTCAACTGCATGGCCACGCCCAACGTCCGCGCATGCGCCAGTGCCCGACCGCGAACACCGGTGCCGGCGGTGACCCCGAAGACATGCGTGCACATCTCGCCCACCGTGCTGGCCACACCCTCGCAGTACAGCCCCAGCTCCGACCACGAGCGATAGCCGGTCGGCTCCAGGTCTCGCGCCACGCCGCCCAGGAGATCCCGCAGTACCTGCGCCGGCACGCCGTACTGGCCGACGAAGCGGGCCAGCTCGCGAAACACCGGCCCCCGCGGCCGTCCCTCCAGCGCCCGCTCCAGTTCCATCCCGTAGCGGGCCAGCCGGGTCGCTGTCCCGATCGGATCGTCAGGGTCGGCCGCGTCCACGATGTCGTCCGCGGTACGGCAGAAGGCGTAGAGCGCGAAAGCTGCCCGACGCTTGCCTGGCGGCAGGAAATAGCTGGCGAGGGTGAAGGTCCTGGCGTGTGTGCGGACTATCGCAGCGCATTCCATGGCGTCGCTCGACCCACCATCGGCCCGGTCACCTGACACGCTCGGGGCGTCGGTCGCTCCGACCAGCCCACTGAATCCGGGCGCTCCGGTGGCTACTGCCTCGGGAGGAGTGGAGTCATCCGGTCGAGTGATACCATTCATGCTGGCCGCCCGGGAAGGGTGGTCGGAGGGAGATTCATCTGGCTGGCTGGATCCGGTGGAAGGAGCATGCTGCCCGGGCGATTCACCCGGGGACCCGTGCTCCGTGGCCGATCATGTCTGCAACGATCTTGCCGGAACTCAGGACGCCAGGCAAGCCGGCCCCCGGATGTGTACCTGCGCCGGTGATGTAGAGGTTGGGAATATCCTCGCTCACGTTGTGCGGGCGAAACCAGGCCGATTGGGTGAGAATCGGCTCCACCGAGAAGGCGCTCCCATGATAGCTGCTCAGGGTGTCGCGAAAGTGCAGCGGGTCGATGTGGCGTTCCGTCACGATATGGCGTGACAGGCCGGGCATGTAGCGCCCTTCCAGATAGCTGATGATGGCATCGCGATAGGGTCGTGCCGCATCACGCCAGTCGGTGGCGCCGCCCAGGTGGGGCACCGGTGAGAGGGCGTAGAATGCGTCGTGACCCGGCGGCGCCAGCGAAGGGTCGGTGGCCGTTGGACGATGCAGGTAGAGGGAGAAATCATCGGCCAGCACCTTCCTGTCGAAGACATCGCCCAGCAGTTCATGATAGCGCGGGCCCATCAGGATCTCATGGTGCGCCAGATCGTCATATTTCCGGTCCGTACCGAAGTAGAGGACGAAGAGCGACATCGAGTACCGCATGCGAGCGAACTTGCGATCGCTATTGCGCGGACGAGCCCAGGCGGGCACGAGATTCTGGTAGATGAATGCGACGTCGCCATTGCTCACCACGATGTCAGCCGGTAGACGCTCACCTCCGGCCAGCCGCACCCCTGTCGCGCGATTATCGCGTCTCTCGATCTCGATCTCCTCGACCCGTGTCTCCAGCCGGAGTTCGCCGCCCAGCGACTCGAACAACTCCACCAGGGCGCTGACCATCGATCCCATCCCACCCATCGCGAACCAGACTCCCCATCGCTGCTCCAGCGTATGGATGAGGGCGTAGATGGAGGTGGTCTGGAACGGATTGCCACCCACGAGGAGGGGATGAAAGCTGAACACCTGACGCAGCCGCTCGTCCCGGAAGTAGCGATTCACGAAGCTGGCGACGCTCCGGTCGGCGCGTAGCCGGAGCAGGTCGGGAGCGGCCCGCAGCATGTCACCCAGATGGGTGAATGGCTTGTCGATGAGGGCGAAGCCGGTCTCGAAGATGCGACCGGTGGCTTCCAGGAACGGGGCGTAACCGGCGACGTCGTCAGGTGCAAAGCGGCGTATCTCCGCCTCCACCATCTCTCGCTGGCCGTTGTAGCGGAACACCGATCCGTCCTCGAACCGGATGTTGTAGAACGGGTCGAGCGAGACCAGGGTGACGTGGTCGGCCAGGCGCCTACCGGCCAGGGAGAAGAGCTCCTCGAACAGCCACGGGGCGGTGATGATCGTCGGTCCGCCGTCAAACGTGAAACCGTCCTGCTCGTAGACGTAGGCGCGACCTCCCGGCCGGTCGCGCTGTTCCAGCACCGTCACTTCGTGTCCCTGTGCCCGCAGGCGAATTGCCGCCGCCAGGCCGCCAAACCCGCTACCGATGACCACGATCCTCATTCACGCGTCCATGTGTCCGGCGCCATGGCGCGGAGGCAGAGCAGGCGACGGTTCCAGCCGTCGCGACAGTCGTCGAGTGCGAAAGGGGGGACTCGAACCCCCATGCCGTGAGGCGCCGGCTCCTAAGGCCGGTGCGTCTACCAGTTCCGCCACTTTCGCGTTCCACAAGATAGGCTGTTCCGGCTCGATGGAGCAGTGGGCGACTGTCCACCGTGAAATGGAAGGTCGCCCACCTGGACAAAGGGGCTCGAGGTCAGCGTGCCGGCGAGGCGGAGCGCGCCGGCGGCTGGCAGGTCAGGGGGACGAGCCCACTCGCATGTTGACGACCCTAGACTGGCGCGCCGCGGCGTTGTAGACGCGCAGCGTCAGGTAGTCGCCGGTGCTCATCCGGCCCAGCACCTGCTGCAGGTCGGCCGGAGTGCGAATGGGACGTTCCGGCGCCGGATGAATGACAGCGGTGATGACATCGCCCGGGCTCAGCCGCTCGCGCGCCGGACCGTCCGGCAGCACTTCGGCCACAGCAATCCCCGGCGGCACGCTGTCCAGACGCCGCGCCGCCGCCCACTGCGGCGTGACTGGCTCCACGACTATGCCCAGCTTGTCGTTCGCCCGCGTTGGCGCCGTGCTGTCCGAAGGCCGGCCCGAGGACGCCAGAGCACGAGTTCCATCCGTCGGCGCCTCATCCAGCCGCACCTTGAAGCTGCGCTCCTTGCCGTACCGCATGACATCCACCGTCACGGTTTCCCCCGGCTCGTGGCTGCGAACGAGGCGCTGGAGCGTGCTCACCTTGTCCACCGGCTGGCCATCGATCGCGATGATGACGTCATTCACCTCGAGTCCCGCGCGCCTGGCCGGGCTCCCCTCGTTGAAATCGCCGACTATCGCGCCACGGATCTCCTTCAGGCCGGCCACTGCCGCGTCGTCCTCATTCACCTGCCGGATCTGGACGCCGATCACCGCCCGCCGTACCCGTCCATGCTTCACCAGGTCGGACATCACGTCGCGAGCAAGCGTGATCGGGATGGCAAACCCATAGCCGGCGAAATAGCCGGTCTGACTGGCAATGGCGTTGTTGATCCCGATCACCTCGCCGCGGATGTTCACCAGCGGTCCACCCGAGTTGCCCGGGTTGATCGCCGCGTCCGTCTGGATGAGGTCCGTGATGGCGTACTCGTTACGTCCGCCGGCCTGCGGCAACCGGATATCGTATGCGTCGCGTCCCTTCGCGCTGACGATCCCAGCGGTCACGGAGAAGTTGAGTCCCAACGGATTCCCGATCGCCACGACCCACTCGCCGATGCGCAGCTTCTCGTCGTCCCCGAGGGTCACGGTGGGGAAATCCTTGCCATCGATCTTGATCACGGCGACGTCGGTGTCCGGATCCCGGCCGATCAGCTTGGCCCGGAACTCCCGGCCGTCGTGGAGCGTCACCAGCAGCCGGTCGGCACCCGCCACGACGTGGTTGTTGGTGAGGATGTAGCCATCCCCCGTCACCAGGAAGCCGGTGCCGCTGGACTGGCTGGGGCCCGGTGGCTGCCCGCCGAACTGCCGGAAGAAGTCCTCCCAGCCCGGTGGCAGGTCGCGGCGAGTCTGGCCCCGTGCCACCTGGGGAGCGTCGGACTCCGCAGAGATGGATACCACGGCTGGCGTCACATGCTCGGCGATCGAGACGAAGGCGTTCCCTGTCTCCTCCAGGGATCGCACCTGGCTAGCCGTCGGGCGCGTGGAGCCCGCCTGTTGTGCGTGCCCGAACGGCGTCAGGTCGAATGCCGCCGTCAGCACGATACCGCCAACGAACGCCGAAGCGACTGCTACGCCGAGGCGTGTGCGTGCGAAGAGAGATTTCATGGATCTGTCCACGGTCATTCCAGAGTGAAAACGGAAGAGCCCATCTGGTCATACCCCTGAGCCGGTCGGAGGGTTTCCAACCGATCAGAGACTGGACTGACTACCCGACATGCGCACCGGGGGTGGGGCACGCCCCACCCCCGGTGAACAGGTCAGGTCTGCCCGATCACGACTTTTCTTCGTCGACGATCTCGTAGTCCGCCTCGACCACATCGTCGGTGGCGTGAGCTGCCTCCGAGGTGGCCTCGGCGCCAGCCTGCTGGGTGGCGTCGTCGCCGCTCTGGGTACCCTGGGCGTAGAGAGACTGACCAGCCTCGCTGTAGGCCTTGGAGAGATCTTCCAGCGAACTCCGGATCTCGCCCATGTCGTCGCCGCGGAGTGCCTTGCGCGCGCGTTCCACGCCCTCTTCCAGACGGGTCTTCAACTCCGGAGACAGCTTGTCGGCCCACTCCGTGACGTTCTTCTCCACCTCGTAGGTGAGGGCGTCGAGACGGTTGCGAGTATCTATCTCCTCGCGCCGGCGCTTGTCTTCCTCGGAGTTCTTCTCGGCGTCCTTGACCATCCGGTCGACCTCGGCGTCGGAGAGCCCGCTCGATGCCTCGATGCGGATCTTCTGCTCCTTGCCGGTGGTCTTGTCCTTCGCCGTCACGTGAAGAATACCGTTGGCGTCTATGTCGAAGGTCACCTCCACCTGCGGCATGCCGCGCGGAGCAGGCGGGATCCCGGTGAGCTGGAACTTGCCGATCGTCTTGTTGTAGGTGGCCAGTTCGCGCTCGCCCTGCAGGACGTGGATCTCCACCGTCGTCTGGTTGTCGTCCGCCGTGGAGAAGGTCTCGGCCTTGCGCGTCGGGATGGTGGTGTTGCGCGGAATGAGGACTGTCATCACGCCGCCCAGCGTCTCGATACCCAGCGACAGCGGCGTGACGTCGAGGAGCAGCACGTCCTTCTGCTCACCGGTGAGAACAGCGCCCTGGATGGCCGCGCCGATCGCTACCACCTCGTCCGGGTTCACGCCCTTGTTCGGCTCCTTGCCGAAGAAATCCTTCACCACCTGCTGGATCTTCGGGATACGCGTGGAGCCGCCAACGAGGATCACCTCGTCGATCTCCTTGGGGTCGAGGCCCGCGTCCTGGAGCGCCTGCTTCATGGGCGGGATCGTGCGCTGCACGAGGTCGTCCACCAACTGCTCGAACTTGGCTCGCGTGAGGGAGTAGTTGAGGTGCTTGGGGCCGCTCTGGTCGGCCGTGATGAACGGCAGGTTGATATCCGTCGAGTTCGTGCTGGAGAGCTCCATCTTTGCCTTCTCGGCGGCTTCCTTGAGCCGCTGGAGGGCCATCGGATCCTTCGACAGGTCGATCGTCTGATCCTTCTTGAACTCCGTCACCAGCCAGTCGATCACGCGCTGGTCGAAGTCGTCGCCTCCCAGGTGCGTGTCGCCCTTGGTGGACTTGACCTCGAACTGGCGTGAACCGTCCACGTCGTAGAGCTCGAGAATGGAGATGTCGTAGGTGCCGCCGCCCAGGTCAAAGACAGCGACCTTCTCGTCCTTCTTCCGATCCAGGCCATAGGCCAGTGCGGCGGCCGTCGGCTCATTGATGATGCGCAGGACCTCGAGGCCGGCAATCTTCCCGGCGTCCTTGGTGGCCTGGCGCTGCGAATCGTTGAAGTAGGCCGGCACCGTGATGACCGCCCGCGAGACCTTCTGCCCCAGGTAGTCCTCGGCCGTCTGACGCATCTTCTGGAGGATCATCGCCGAGATCTCGGGCGGCGTGTAGGACTTGCCACCCACCTCCACCGCGGCAAGGCCGCTGGGCCCGCTCACCACCGGGTACGGGATGCGCGTCGTCTCCTCGCCTACCTCGGCGATCGTGTGCCCCATGAAGCGCTTGATCGAGAAGATCGTGTTCTTGGGGTTGGTGACCGCCTGGCGCTTGGCGATCTGGCCTACCAGACGCTCGCCGTCCTTGGTGAATGCCACGACGGAGGGCGTCGTACGACCACCCTCGGCGTTGGGGATGACCACCGGGTCGCCGCCCTCCATGACTGCCACCACGGAGTTGGTCGTCCCCAGATCGATGCCGATGACCTTGTCAGCCATTGAAACCTCTGCATGTATGATGTCCGGAATATCGAAGCGTGCTGCCCGCCGGCCGGGCCGGCCAGCGCTTTACGCGCGTCGTGCGCGCTGGACGACCCCGACGGGGACTGTCGAGCGGCTGCCTTCCTGCATGGCAAGGGAGGGGCCGGCGCAAACCGCCAGACTGGCATCGCGTTCGAGCTGCGAGGCAGAATGCCTGCCATTATGTCTGCCTCCCCCTCCTCGTCATGTCTGCAGTACGTTCAACATCCCCGCCATCGTCCTGCACATTCTGCACCCTCCGCAACCCCGCTCTCCCTCAATGATCCCGATCAGCGACGACAATCCGGTGCTCCGCACCCCGGTCGTCACCCACGCCCTTCTCGTCGCCAACATCCTGGCCTGGCTGCTCATCCAGCACGCAGGGTTCGACGTGTCCCGGTTGGCGGCCAGCATCTGCAACCTGGGGCTCGTGCCGGGCGAGCTGACCGGACGCGCACCGCTGGGGACGGCCATTGCCATCGGACCCGGGCTGGTCTGCGCGGTGGATGCCGAGCCCATCAACTGGCTCACCCCGCTCACTTCGATGTTTCTTCATGGTAGCTGGGGACACATCCTGGGCAATTGCCTCTTCCTCTGGATCTTCGGCAACAACGTCGAGGACAGCATGGGCCGCTTCCGCTTCCTCGTCTTCTACCTGCTCTGCGGCCTCGCGGCAGCGGCTGCTCACGTGGCCAGTGGTCCCGCCTCGCCCGTACCCACTGTCGGTGCCTCGGGCGCGATCTCCGGGGTTCTGGGCGCCTACCTTGTGCTATTTCCGAGGGTGCAGGTCCGCGTTCTCGTTCCGATCATCATCTTCTTCACCGTCATCCGGGTGCCGGCGTTCGTCGTGCTGCTTCTCTGGTTCGTCTTCCAGGTCATCGCCGGCCTGCCGGCGCTGTCCACCGTCGATCCTGACGTATCGGGTGGGGTGGCCGTCTGGGCTCACGTGGGCGGATTCGTGACTGGCGTTGCACTCGTCAGGCTGTTCCGGAACCCCACCCTCATCCAGCGCCGACTGGCACTGGATGAGGCGCTCCAACCGCACGGAACCCATGCCCGTCGCTGAGCGCTCCTCGAGCTCTGGTGGCTTTCCACCTCATCATGTTACTGGCCATATTGCCGGCGCCGCCCTCCCTCGTCGCCAACTCCACCAACGCACCCTCGCCGGACCGAGATCGTCGTGAGCATAGACCTGAACGCCCTTGCCGCCCAGCTGGCCAGCCAGCTTGCCTCCACTCCCGTCCCACCGCGAGAAGGGGGGGAGGGACCGCGAGCGTCCGCTGCCCAGCCCCTACTGCCTGCGCCTCGAGGCGTCCGCTTCACGGTTGGCGACGTGCGTCTGGGCGACGTCCTTGACCACACGCTGCTACGCCCCGACGCGACACTGCGCGACATCGAGCGCCTGTGTGCCGAAGCCCGGGATCACCGGTTGGCGTCGGTCTGCGTCAATTCCATCTGGGTTGCAGACGCCGTCCGACTGCTGCGCGGCAGCAGGGTGGCCGTGGCGAGTGTGATAGGCTTCCCTTCTGGCGCGGTAACCTCGGAGGTGAAGGCAGCCGAGGCGGCGCTGGCCGTGCGTCAAGGCGCGACGGAGCTGGATCTCGTCGTGCCTCTGGGAGCGCTGCTTGCCGGCCTGTGGAATCAGGTGGAGCGCGACGTGGCTGCGGTAGTGGCGGCGGCCGGTGGCGCCCTCGTCAAGGCCATCGTCGAATCTGCCCTGCTCACGCCGATGGCGTTGGTGAAAGCCTGTCTCACCGTGCGCGAGGGCGGTGCCGACTATGTGAAGACGAGCACCGGTTTCCATGCGTCCGGCGGCGCGACGCCGGAGACGGTGGCCCTGATGCGTCTGGCCCTCGGTGACAGCATGGGTGTGAAGGCGTCCGGTGGCATCCGGGACGGGGCGACTGCCCTCGCCATGCTCGCCGCCGGCGCTACGCGTATCGGCACGTCGGCCGGTGTGGCACTGGCCGACGTGATCGGAGCAGGCCCTCGTCGGCTGACAGACCTGGTCGCCGAGCCGGTACCGGTTCGTGTGACCGGAACTTCGTTGAGCCGGTCGGCGAGTGCGGTGTACGCCGCTGCCGGGGTGGTGAACCCGGCACCCACGCCGCAGGCGTCGCCCGAATCGGGAGTGAAGTTGCCACCGGAAGAGCCCGCGTCCGCCGTCACTGGCGACGATGGACCCTCGTCAGTTCCGCCACCAGACGCAGCCGCGCCGCGATGGGGCTCGCCGGCTGATTCGCGGCGCACGGACTGAATACCCGTCGCGACCGATGAATCGCCAGGTCGTTCCGCCACACCAGCTTTTCAACCGTGAGCTGAGCTGGTTGGAGTTCAACGGTCGCGTCCTGCACGAGGTACTCGATCCGCGCACCCCGCTGCTGGAGCGGTTCAACTTTCTCGGGATCTTCTCGTCCAACCTGGACGAGTTCTACATGGTGCGGGTGGCCGGCCTGCGGCGCCAGGTGGCTGCAGGAATCACGATCGCGTCGGCCGACGGCCTGACGCCGCAACAGCAGTTGGACAGCATCGATGCACGGGTGTCGGAGTTGCTGACGCAGGCGCTCCACTGCCTTCATGAAGTGCTGTTGCCACGGCTTGCCGAGCACGGCGTGAGGCTGCTGCGGATGACGGACCTCACGGCCGGGGACCTGGCGCGCATGGATGAGTTCTTCGAGTCCCAGGTCTTCCCGGTTCTGACCCCGCTGGCCGTGGACCCTGGCCACCCTTTTCCATACATCTCCAACCTCTCCCTCTCGCTGGCCGTGCAGATGCTCGACCCCGAAGTTGGAGAGGAGCACTTTGCCCGCGTGAAGGTGCCTCGCAGCCTGCCGCGCTGGGTCCCGGTCGGGCGTCCCGATCAGTTCGTGCCGCTGGAAGAGCTGATCGGAGCGAACCTGGGTGCTCTCTTCCCGGGCATGAAGATCATTGGCTGGCACCTCTTCCGCATCACCCGTTACGCCGATCTGGAACTGGCCAATTCCGACGACTCCGAGGATCTCCTCGAGGCGATCGAACGGCAGGTGTTCGAACGACGGTTCGGCGAGGTGGTGAGACTGGAGATCCAGGATGGCCTGCCGCCGTCAGTGGTCGAATTGCTTCTCGACGAACTCCGTGCAGAGAGCAGCTCTGCCGGGATGGTATCGGCGGAGGGGATCGTTCAGAACTCGGGCTCCCTTCTCGAGCTGGGTGACCTTGTCGAGCTCTCCAGGCTCGACCTGCCGGGCTTGCACTATCCGCCATTCACGCCACGGACTCCGCCGGAGCTGCGCGACAGTGCCCGGAGCATCTTCGACGTGATACGCGAGCGGGACATCCTCGTGCACCATCCGTTCGACTCATTTGCCGCGTCGGTGGAGGAGTTCCTGACCTGTGCGGCGCGCGATGATCACGTGCTGGCCATCAAGCTCACGCTGTATCGCACGTCGGGTGACACGGCGATCGTGCGCGCACTCACGACTGCGGCCGAGCGCGGCAAGCAGGTGGCGGTGCTGGTCGAATTGCAGGCACGCTTCGACGAGGCCAACAACATTGCCTGGGCGCGTACGCTGGAGGATGCCGGTGTGCACGTGGCGTACGGGCTGGCCGGACTCAAGACGCATTCCAAGACGACCCTCGTCGTCCGGCGCGATTCCGACGGGGTGCTGCGTCGCTACGCGCATGTGGGCTCGGGGAACTACAACAGTCGCACCGCGCGACAGTACACCGACATCGGCTTGCTGACCACGGATCCCCTCATCGCTGCCGACCTCAGCGAATTGTTCAACCTCCTCACCGGATTCTCCAGGCAGCGCGACTACCGCAGCCTGCTCATCGCACCGACCAACATGCGGGAGCGCTTCCGGAGCCTGATTGAACGGGAGATATCGAACGCCGATCGCGGCCGCCCCGCCTACATCGTGGCGAAGATGAATGCGCTGGTGGATCCGGGGATCATCGCTGCGCTCTACGATGCGTCGCGGGCCGGGGTGAGGGTCGATCTCATCGTGCGGGGCATCTGCTGCCTCCGGCCCGGCGTGCCTGGCTCCAGCGACCTGATAAGGGTGCGCAGCATCGTGGGCCGCTATCTCGAGCATTCGCGTCTCTTCTACTTCCACAACGGTGGCAATCCGGAGTATTTCCTGGGTTCGGCCGACTGGATGCCTCGCAACCTGGACCGGCGGGTGGAGGCAGTTGCGCCCATAGAGGATCCATGCCTTCGGGAACGGTTGTGCTCCCTTCTGTCTGTCTACCTGTCGGATAACAGGCAGGCCTGGGTGCTGCGTGCCGATGGCGGCTACACTCAACTGCAGCCTGGTGACGAGCCGGTACGAGCCTCCCACGAGATCCTGATGGTGGACCCGTGGGGGCTCGTGAGAGCCGGCGAGGCTGAACCGTCCGATCGGGCTGGAGCCGAAGCGTCGTGTGCCCTGCCGGTTCCGGAGATGATGTCCAGTGCCGTGTCGGTCGACTGACGGCCTGCCTCGTCGACGATGCTCAGAGGGCGTCGTCGATCACCTCATGTCCTGAAGCGTCCATCACGCGCACCGGTACGCCCGCCACATCGGCAAGCAGCCCGGACTTGCGCAGGCCGCCCCACAGCTCCAGGCGGCAGTCCGCACCGGGGTCACGCGGTACCGCGTGGAGCTCGATACCGTCATCGGGCGAGCGCTTCACGACTATCCGCGATACCGCTCCGACGTGGCCGCGGTCCATGCCGTCGGCCACTCGCAGTAGCGCGGCCAGCCGCCGGACACGCGCGCGCGCCTCGGATGTGAGCGCGGCAAAGGGCTCGTGTTTGCGGGACGGGCGGGAAGCGCGGTGATAGCGCGCAACGTTTGCCAGCACCACCTGTTCTTCGGGCGTCATCCCGAGCAGGTCGGCATGGACGATGAGGTGGTAGGAATGCTGGTGGTGTCGGCGGTAGCTCACGTGGTAGCCGACATCATGCAATAGCGCGGCGTCGCCCAATGTGAGGCGCTCGGGCGGGCTCGCCCCGAGCGATCTGCCCAGCGCGTCGAAGAGCTGGAGCGCCAGACGGCGTACGTGCCGGGCGTGCAATGCCTCATAGTGGCAGCGGCGAGCGAAGGCTACGACCGAACGCTCACGGGCCCGTCGGGGCTCGATGTCGGGCGACACCTGGGCGCTCTCGAGGAGAAGGCCCTCGCGTATGCCGTAGGCCGAAACGGTCAGTTCGCGGCTCCCCAGTCTGTCCATCAGTTCCGCGATCGTGGCCACGCCGGCAACGATGATCTCGGCACGGGAGGGACTCAGTCCCGGCACCGCTGCTCGTTCCGCCGGGGAGAGATGCTGCAGATATTCCAGGACATGTTCCACCTCCTCACGGCCGATTCGTGCGCCGTGAACCGTGCGCGCGGCGGAAACGCCGCGCCGGGCCAACTGCACGGCCGCGAGGGCGGTGAAGGTGCCGCCGGAGCCGATGAGGCGTGCACCGCGCCATTCGCGCCACAGCTCGGGATCGCGCAGCGCCGCGCGCACCGACCGCCGCAGCCGCGCCACGTCGCGGCGCCGGGTGCCCTCGGACAGGTGGCGTTCGGTGAGACGGAGCGCTCCGAGCGGGTAGGAGAGCAACCGATCCAGCACGGGGCCAGCGCTCAATGCGAGTTCGACGCTGCCGCCGCCCACGTCCATGACCACCGTGGGTCCAGCTTCCATGTCGAAGTGGGCTCGCGCGCTCAGGTGCGCCAGGCGAGCTTCCTCGCTGCCATCCAGTATCCTCAGCTCCAGCCCGGTGGCGGCGTGCACCATCTTCGTGAACTCTGCCGAGTTGGAGGCATCACGGACGGCGCTGGTGGCCACGATCACGGTCCGATCCACGCCGAGCTGGGCCGCCAACACCGCCATCCGGGTGACCGCCTCGATAGCGCGTCGCATCGCCTCCGGCGCCAGCGAACCAGTTGCGTCCAGCCCGGCACCCAGCCGCGGCGTGGCCTTCAGTTCATCCACTATCCGGATGGAACCCGAGTTCGTGACATCGGCCACCACCTGTCGGACCGAATTGGAGCCGATATCGATCGCCGCCACCCGCACCTCGTCCGCTGCACGTCGCCACTGGCGGCGAGGGGCACGACCGGGACGGTGAGGACGACGTTCGACGGTCATCTCATCAGGGCACGTGGTGGTTGGATGCCAGCGCCGCTCGCTCGTCCTCCCCCAGATTGTGCTTGATCTGCTTCCCCTCCGCCAGGTAGACGGCGTCCTCACCGATGTTCGTGGCCAGGTCGGCCACCCGCTCGAGGTTCCGGCTCACCAGCAGCAGCTCGAGCGCGGGGGTGATCGTGCGAGCGTCAGCCATCATGTGAGTGAGCAATATCCGGAAGACCGAGTTGTGCAACGCGTCCACGTGGTCGTCGGCCTGGCATACCGCCCGACCCAGCGCACCATCGGCTCGTATGAAGGCATCCAGAGCGTCGCTCAGCATGCGCCGGGCCCGCCGTGCCATGTCCTCTATCTCCGGACTCGGCGTGATGGTGGATGAGCTGGCGGCCAGCCGGATGGCTGACTGGGCGATGTTCACTGCGTGATCGCCCACCCGCTCCACGTCGCTGGAGATCTTGATCGCACTGATGATGAAGCGAAGGTCGCGGGCCATCGGTTGCTGGAGGGCCAGCAACTCGATTCCGAGCTGCTCCACCTCGATCTCGAGCAGGTCGACATCCCGGTCGCCCATGATCACCGACTCGGCCTTCTCCCGGTCGCGGGTGAGGAGCGCATCGACAGCGGTCTCGACGAGCTCCTCGGCGCGCTGAGACATGTCCAGCAGGCGTTGCTTGAGCGTGCTGAGCTGGGCGTGGAAGTGCCGGAATCCGGTCTCCGATGTCATCCGAACCTCCCTGTGATGTACGCCTCTGTTCGCTCCTCGCGCGGGCTCGTGAAGATGCGCTCGGTGAGGTCCACCTCCACGAGCCGGCCCATGTAGAAGAACGCCGTCCGATCGGATACGCGCGCCGCCTGCTGGAGGTTGTGTGTGACTATGATAATCGTCAGTTCTTCCTTCAGTTGATAGAGCAGTTCCTCGATCCGCTGCGTGGCGATCGGATCCAGTGCACTGGCTGGTTCGTCGAGGAGCAGCACCTCGGGCTGGTTGGCCAGTGCGCGAGCGATGCACAGGCGCTGCTGCTGACCGCCCGAGAGTCCGAGGGCCGTCTGGCGCAGACGGTCCTTCACCTCGTCCCAGAGGGCAGCCCGGCGGAGCGCGCTCTCCACGATGCCATCCAGTTCTGTCCTGTCGCGTTGCCCGTTGATTCGCGGCCCGTAGGCGACGTTGTCGTAGATGGACTTGGGGAAGGGGTTCCACCGCTGGAATACCATCCCGACCCGCTGGCGGAGCGAGACCGTATCCATGCCGCCGGCGAAGATCGTCTCGCCCATGAGGCGGATATCGCCCGAGTGGCTGATCCTGGGAATGAGGTCGTTCATCCGGTTGATCGACCGCAGGAAGGTCGACTTTCCGCAGCCGGATGGACCGATGAGGGCGAGAACGGAGCGCTCCTCGACACCGAGGCTGATCTCGTGAAGCACCTGCTTGGGACCGTACCAGAAGGAGTACCGGTCCGCGACAACGGAGCCTCGCAGCTCCGTCCGTGCGTCACCGCCAGGCTGGGCGCTGGTTGGCTGGCTCATCCGAAGCGTCCCGTGATGTAATCCTCGGTGCGCGCATCACCGGGATTCGTGAAGAGCACGCTGGAGGGTGCGACCTCCACCAGCTCACCGGAGAGCATGAATGCCGTTCGATCGGAAACCCGGGCAGCCTGCTGCATGTTATGGGTGACGATCACCACCGTGACCTCACGCCGCAGCTCGTAGACGAGTTCCTCTATGGCCTGGGTGCTTATCGGGTCGAGCGATGCCGTGGGTTCGTCGAGCAGGAGGACGCGCGGCGACGTGGCGAGTGCTCGCGCGATACACAGCCTCTGCTGCTGGCCGCCGGACAGGCCGGTCGCGTTATCCGATAACCTGTCCTTCACCTCGTCCCACAACGCCGCACTGCGCAGGGCGCGCTCCACGATGACGTCCACCTCACCGCGGGCCGGCATGCCGCCGGGCAGCACACGGAGCCCCGCGCCGACGTTGTCCCGGATGGACATGGTGGGAAAGGGAGTCGGCCGCTGAAAGACCATCCCGACATGGCGTCGGATGCTTATCGCGCTCACGTCGCGGCCGTAGATGTCTCGACCGTCCAGTTCCACGCAGCCGGATACTCTCGTATCCGGCGCCGTCTCGTGCATTCGATTGAGGCAGCGCAGCATCGTCGACTTGCCGCATCCGGATGGACCGATGACGGCGGTCACCTCGTGAGCATGGAAATCCACGCTGACGTCCCGTACGACCTGGGTGGAGCCGTAGAATGCATTCAGGCCGCGCACAGCCACACGGGTCTCCTCTTTCCCGGGATCAGCGGGACCGGACGCGGTGCGGCCGGTGAGCCTGACCAGGCGGCGATCAGTCTCCGCCAAGGCCATGCCGGGCTCGGGTTGCGTAGCGCGCGATGATGCTGATGACGAGGACGATCCCGATGAGGACGAGGGCGCCTGCCCAGGCCAGTGCTCGCCAGTCGTCGTAAGGAGAGGTGGCATAGTAGAAGATGCGTAGCGGCAGGGCGTCGATTGGTTCGTCGAGCGCGATGGACCAGAACTGGTTCCCGAATGCCGTGAAGAGCAGTGGAGCGGTCTCACCGGCAATCCGGGCCACGGCCACGAGGGAGCCGGTGACGATGCCCGGAAGTGCAGTGCGCAGGACGATCGTCAGCGATGTCCGGGCCCTGCTGAAGCCCAACGCCAACGCGGCCTCGCGGAGCGACACCGGCACCAGTCGGATCATCTCCTCTGTCGAGCGAGTGACGAGGGGAATCATCATCGCCCCCAGGGCCACTCCCGCCGAGTAGGCCGAGAAGCCGCCCATGGGCCGCACCAGGAACTGCCAGGCAAAAATGCCCATCACGATCGACGGCAGTCCATTCAGAACGTCGGACAGAAACCTGGTCACGAGGGCCAGCCGTGAGCGGCGGTGCTCGGCCAGGTAGAGCCCGGCACCGATACCCACCGGGAGCCCGATTGCCGACGCCAGCCCGACAAGGACCAGTGTGCCCACGATGGCGTTCGCCATCCCGCCGCCAGCCTCGCCCACCGGTGCCGGCATCCGGATGAAGAAATCCAGGGAGAGGGATGAAGCGCCCTCCCGCACGAGATGGAAGAGTATGAGGATGAGTGGGAGTATGGCGAGCAGCGCGGCCAGGTACATCACTCCCACCATCACCCTGTTGATCAGGCGACGACGGCGCAGCGTGCGCATCGTGCGCTCGGCGGCCGCACGCTGGCTGCGCGTTGCATGCGGCTTGTGCCGGCCAGCAGGTGATGTGGGGGGGGCACTCCCCGGCACGGACGTCATGCCGCGCCTTCCCGCGACACCCGCCAGACAAGCCAGCGGGCAATGCCGTTGACGGCGATGGTGATGAGGAAGAGCGCGCTGCCCACAGCCATGAGCGCCGACAGGTGCGGGCCCGAAGCTTCACTGAACTCGTTGGCGATAAGGGCTGCCATGGTGTAGGCGGGGGCGAACAGTGAGGCCTTTATCTGAGCCACGTTCCCGATGAGCATCGTCACCGCCATCGTCTCGCCGATCGCCCGGCCCAACCCGAGAATCACGCCGCCCACAATGCCTGACTTCGCGTATGGCACGACAGCGTCCCGGATCGTCTCCCATCGCGTCGCACCCAGTGCCAGCGCGGCCTCGCGCTGCGAGCGAGGGACCGCCAGCAGCACCTCCCGCGCGACCGATGAGGTGTACGGGAGGATCATGATGGTAAGGATCAGCACGGCCGCCAGAAGGCTGTTGCCATACGCCGGACCGGCAAAAATGGGCAGGGCACCTATTACCGGTAACGACTTGATGGCCGGTGCCACGTGGTCACGCAGCAACGGGATGAGGAAGAAGATGCCCCACAGTCCGTAGATCACACTCGGTATGGCGGCCAGCAGGTCGACCAGGAAGGCGACCGGAGTGCGCAGCCATGCGGGCGCGAATTCGGAGAGGAAGATCGCCACGCCCAGAGCCAGTGGGGTGGCCAGCAGGATGGCGAGCAGCGAGGAGATCAGCGTCCCGTAGATGGCCGGCAGCACGCCGTACTGGCCGCTGTTGGGATCCCAGGTGCTCAGGAAGAGGAAGGATATTCCGTGCTCACGGAACGTCGGCCAGCCCGCTGACCCGATCTCCACGGCGATGAGCAGGAGAAGGAGCGGGATGCAGAGCGCGAATGCCGTGATCGTCCAGCGATAGATGCGGTCTCCAAAATTCTGGCCACTCACCTTCGGACCGTCGCCTCTGATCGGAGTGACCGGTGAAGGAGTGGAGTCGGCACCAGGGTCCACACTCACTGTCCGCCGTCCAGCTTCACCTCGTCCAGGCGCTGGAACACTCTCTCGACGACCGGTGCCGGGAGAGGGGCGTAGTCCAGTGCTGCCGCCTGCTGGTCACCCTTCGTGAGCGCCCAGCGCAGGAAATCCAGCAGTTTCCTCCCCTTGACGGAGTCTGCCTGTACCTCGTGCAGCAGGATCCACGTCAGCGACGAGATCGGATACGCTTTCTCACCCGGGCCATTGACGATCGACACGCGGAAGTCGGTATCCATGGGCAGGTCAGCGAGCACGCCGGTGGCGGCAGCCTGGATGTTCTCGATGGTTGGCGCCACGAAGTTGCCGGCCCGGTTGCCGATGAGCGCCGTCGGGAGACCATTCTGGTGGGCGTAGGCGAGCTCGGTATATCCTATGGCACCCGGAGTCTGCTTGACCTGCCCGGCGACCCCTTCGTTCCCCTTGCCGCCCAGACCTACCGGCCAGTTGATCTGTTTCCCCTTTCCCGGTCCGTTGGCCCAGGCCTGGTTGGCGCTCGTCAGGAAGTCGCTGAAGATGTAGGTGGTGCCACTGCCATCCGTGCGATGCACGACCAGGATATCATCGGCAGGCATCTGCACATCCGGATTGATGGAAGCGATTGCTGGATCGTTCCACTTCGTGATCGTTCCAAGGAAGATTCCCGCAATGGCATCGCCGGAGAGCTTGAGTGGTTGTGTGATGGACGGGAGGTTGTACGTCACGACCACGGCGCCAACGACGGTCGGGATGTGGAGCAGCGCGCCACCCTTCACGTCGGCCAACTCAGCATCACTCATCGGGCTGTCAGTGGCGCCGAAGTCCACTGTCTGCTCACTCACCTGACGGATGCCGGCGCCGGAACCGAGCGATCCGTAGTTGATTCGCACTCCGGTCTCGCGGGCGTAATCCGAGAACCAGCGAGAGTATATGGGATACGGGAAGGTCGCGCCCGCGCCGGTCAGATCCACGGAGCTTCGGCGCCCGCCGGGGCCGGGATCGCCGCCGCAGGCCATGACGATCATGCCGAGCACGGTGACGGGGACGATGACGGACCTGAATTTCACTCAGCACTCCTGAAAGTCTGGGATGAGAGCTGAAAGATCGCGCTCACGTACGGGTGCCGCATGATCGTCTCGTAACAGCTCTGTCACGGGCGTCCCGCCTGGCATCGCCATGAGGCTGACGAGCGGTGCGCAGCGTCGCGAACTCATCCATCTCCATGGGTGAGGCCCCTGGCCGGCTACCTGGCCGGTGAACCGTCAGTAGCGGGGGCTGTCGTACCCTGCGTGGGTCGAGGGAAGAGTGCGGTGATGGTGGTGCCTCTGCCCGGTGTGCTGTCGGCCTGGATGCGTCCTCCGTGGGCTTCCACGAGATGGCGTACGATCGCCAGTCCCAGTCCGGTGCCGCCTTCATCGCGCGACCGCGCCGGGTCCGCCCGGTAGAAGCGCTCGAAGATGCGTGGCAGGTGCTCGGCGGCAATTCCGCTACCCGTGTCACGTACGCCCACCAGGACGCCATCCGCGCGCGATTCGGTGAAGATGTGCACCTTCCCGCCAGGCGCCGTGTAACGGACGGCGTTGTGCACCAGGTTGCCCAGTATCTGGCGCAGTGCCGTCGGGTCCGCATGGACGGAGGTTGCATCGGGCGCCACTTCGGCCGTCAGGAGGACCCCCTTCTCCGAGGCTGCCTGGCCGGCGGCGGTGATCGCCTCGCCGGCGAACTGGCCCATGTCCAGCGACTCGGGAAGCGGCACCCAACCGCCCGACTCGATGCGCGAGAGGTCGAGCAGATCGTCGACGATGCGTTGCATCCGTCGAGCGTTGACGAGGATCTTCGCGGCGAACAGGCGTCGCTGCTCGGTCGGCAACTCCTCCTCAGCCAACGTCTCGGCGAAGCCGCCGACGATGGTGAGGGGGGTCCGCAGTTCGTGGGAAACGTTCGCCACGAAGTCGCGCCTCACCGTCTCCAGCTTGCGGATCTGAGTAAGATCGTACAGTGCGAGCACGGCACCACCGTCGGGCAGCGGGCGAGCGGCAAGCATGAGCGTGTGGCCGCGGATGATCACTTCCGCAGTATCTGTCCCCTCGCCACGCAGGGCCGCGGCGAGGGCATCGCGAAGAGCCCGGTCCCGCGGCAATTGATCGATGGCAAACGGGACCTTGTCGTGCACACGCAGCAATCGTCGCCCGGTGGCATTGATCCGTATCACCTGCGCTCGCCGATCCACGGCTACCACACCCTCGCTCAGCGCCTCGCTCAGCGCTCCGAGCAGCGCCTCCTCGGCCTTGAGTGCCTCCAATCGCCCGGTCAGTTGCTCGGCCAGGCGATGAAGAGCGTCGGCAAGATCGCCAACCTCGCCTCGCGCGGTGAGTGACGGTCGGCGGGTCAGATCCCCGGCGGCGAGGCCACGGGCGACATCGCCGAGTTCCGCCACCGGCCGAACGAGGGTCCGGGCGAACAGCCATGCGACCAATGCCGCCAGGGCGGTGGCGACAAGTGCCGCGCCGGCGACACCGCGGCGCACACTGTCAAAGGCCGCATCGATGTCGGCGGCGTCGGAAGTCAGGCGAACAACGCCCTGGGGCGCCTGCACTGCCACCCGTAGCTCGGGGCCCGAAGGCACCTGGCCGATATCCCAACCCACCGAGTCCCTCAGTGCCTGGGCGACCTCCGGCAACTGACTGAAATCCCCGCCACCCACCAGCTCGGTGAGCGCGAGCTCGGAGTCACCCACCGCGCGCCCATCGTGACGGAGAAGGGTGACGCGGTGTCCGAGTGCCATCGCTGCCTTCCGCGCCACCAGCTCGGCGTTGGAGTCAGCCGTCCAGAGCGCCGCCACCAGCCAGGCTTGTCGCTCCAGTTCATGCCGGGACTCGTCGAGGGTGCTCTCGCGCAGACGGATATCGACGACGAGGATGATCCATATCGCCAGGACACCGACCACGCCAAGCGTGCCAAGGAACAGCCGCGTGGTCAGTCGCACGGGTTCGGGTGGCGCGGCGGTGGAGAGTGGCGCGTGGCGGCGCCACCGGGGCAGGCGACGGGCTGTCGGAGTGCCCTCATGCCTCTCCCGATTTCGAACGTGGGGCGCTCATCCGGTAGCCGAAGCCCCGGACCGTCTCGATCAACGCTCCCGCTGTTCCCAACTTGGCCCGTAGTCTCTGGACATGCATGTCCACAGTTCTCGTCTGGATGTCCGGTGCCGCGTCCCAGACGGTCTCCAGTAGCTGGGCCCGGTCCTGTACGCTACCCCGTCGTTCTCCCAGCGTGAGCAGCAGCCTGTACTCGGTGGCCGTGAGCTCGATCTTCTCATCATTGACGCGAACGGCGTGCGCGCCACGGTCAATCGTTACCGGACCGATGGTGAGGACGTCCGCGGTCGTGGACGGCACGTTGCCGATCCGGCGGAGGATGGCGCCCACCCTCAGCACCAGCTCCTGAGGGCTGAACGGCTTGGTCAGATAGTCGTCGGCGCCGAGAGAGAGGCCGCGGATGCGGTCGGGCTCCTCCTTTCGTGCCGTGAGCATGAGCACTGCCACGTCGCGCGTGCGCTCCGACGCCCGCAACCGTTCCAGTACTTCGAAGCCCGAGAGCCCGGGGAGCATCAGGTCGAGGACGACCAACGACGGGCGGTCGCGGAGCGCTGTCTCCACCGCCTCCGCACCGGTCGAGGCGGAAGATACCCGATAGCCGGCACGATCGAGATGATACGCCAGGAGGGCGACGATGTCCGGCTCATCATCCACCACCAGCACCCTGCCAGCCATTTCAGTGCCGGCGCTCACGACCGGGGATCCCGCAGACGGCTGACGATCTTGGCGACGATCATCTCGACGGCAACCTCGTTGTGTCCGCCGCGTGGCACGATCACGTCCGCATAGCGCTTGCTGGGCTCCACGAACTGCAGGTGCATGGGTCGCACCGTGGAGAGGTACTGGGACAGGATCTCATCCAGCGGGCGACCGCGCGCGGCCATGTCGCGCTGGATGCGCCGTATCAGTCGCACGTCGGCATCGGCCTCCACATAGACCTTCACGTCGCACAGGTCCCGCAGTCGCTCCTCGGCGAAAAGGAGGATCCCGTCCACCACCACCACGTCGGCTGGTGAGACGCGCTCCGTCTCCGGCAGTCTCAGGTGACGCACGAAATCGTAGATCGGCTTGGATATCGGTTGTCCGCTTGCCAGCGCAGTCAATTGATCCACCAGCAGTTCGATATCCAGTGCTTCCGGATGGTCCCAGTTGACGAGCCGCCGTTCGTCGAGCGTGAGGTGAACGAGGTTGCGATAGTAGGCATCCATGTCGATGAAGGCCACCGACGAGGATTCACGCAATGCGCCGGCAACGCGCCGCGCCACGGTGGACTTTCCCGAGCCTGAGCCGCCCGCCAGGCCGAGTATCAGTGGCCTTGCAGGCGGCCTGACGCTCGGTGACGGGGCGTTGCCGGACGTTGCTGCCTGAGGCATGGGAAGGATGAATGGACTCGATTGCGAGCGGGCGTCGTCCGGCTGGCTGTCCGGAACATTCCTGAACAGTGGCCGCCGTGGTCCGATGCGTCAACGGGCCCGACAGCCTGCTCTCCGTTCGCCGACGCGTATCCGGCCGATGCACCGCGCCGGGGAGCTGAGCGGCTGCCCAGCAGGGCGCGGGCCGGCTAGCTTTTCTTCCGCACCGCACAATTCGCCATCCCGCTACGACAGCTCCGCATCTGAACCCATGCCACTGCCCATTCCACGATCCCTTCTCCATCGCCTTCCCAAGGCGGAACTGCATGTCCATCTGGACGGCTCCGTTCGTCCACAGACGCTACTGGAACTGGGGCGTGAGTTCGGAATTGCCTTGCCAGCAGATGATGCGGAGGGGCTGCGCCGCTACATGCACGTGGATGACGCCCGGCACCTGGAGGATTACCTGGAGCGATTCGCCATCACGCTTGCGGTCATGCAGCGGGCCGATGCGCTGGAACGAATCGCCTACGAGCTGCTGGCCGATGCCGCGGCCGATGGAGTGCGTTACATAGAGGTGCGCTATGCGCCCGTCCTGAACGCACGCGAGTCCCTCACGATGGTGGATGCCGTCGAGGCCACCCTCCGAGGCATCGCCCGCGCAGAGCTGGAGTTCGACATCATGGGCCGCGTGATCGTCTGTGCCATCCGCAACATGGCGCCTGAGATGGCGCTGGAGGCCGCCGAACTGGCGGTGGCGTTCCGACGTCGTGGGGTCGTGGGCTTCGACCTTGCCGGAGGCGAGCTAGGCAATCCGGCGGCTCTCCATGAGCGGGCCTTCCGCCACGCTCGCGAACATGACCTGGCCTGTACCTGCCATGCCGGTGAGGGTGATGGCAGCGGCTCAGTGCGGCAGGCCGTCCACGTCTGTGGCGCCCATCGCATCGGTCACGGCACCCGTCTCATGGACGATGAATCACTTACCCAGTACGTGAATGACCGGCGAATAGCGGTCGAGATCTGCCTCACCAGCAACGTCCAGACGAAGGCGGTCGAGAGCTACGCCGACCACCCGTTGCGTCGCTACTTCGACATGGGGCTGAGCGTGTCGTTGAACACTGATAACCGATTGATGAGCAATGTCACCCTGACCGACGAATACGTCGCTGCGCACGAGCACCTGGGCTTCTCCTTCGACGAGCTGGCACGACTGGCGGAGAATGGTTTCGAAGCGGCCTTCCTGCCCTGGCTGGATCGCCAGTCCCTGCTCGCGCGTGTGCGCGCCGAGATCGACTCGTTGCGTGACGAGCTGCCGGCATGAGTCCCGACGCGGATCGTCACGCGAGTGCGGCCTCACTCGCCGCTGCCACCATCCGGGAGAGACTGGACGTAGGCGCGCCCGCCGCCGCGATCATCCTGGGTTCAGGGCTCGGCGGCCTTGCTGCCCGACTGGAGAATCCACGTGCAGTCGCCTTCGCTGACATCCCCGGTTTCCCGTCCACCACGGTTGTCGGCCATCGCGGTGCACTGATCGCCGGCACCGTCGCCGGACGCGAGGTTCTCGCCCTCGCCGGTCGCTTCCATCTCTACGAGGGTCACTCGGCAACGCTGGCCGCGCTGCCGGTACGGTTGTGCCACGCTCTGGGTGCGCGCACCCTCATCGTTTCCAACGCCGCGGGCGGGGTGCGCCGCACTTTCCATCGCGGTGACCTGATGCTGATCCACGATCACATCAATCTCATGTACCGGAACCCTCTGATAGGAACGGTGGAACCCGGCGATGTTCGTTTCCCCGACATGTCGGCGCCCTACGATGCTTCGCTCCTCGCCCTGATGCGAGAGGTGGCTACCGACGCGGGAATTCCCGTCGTCGCCGGCGTCTACGCTGGTCTCCTCGGCCCATCGTACGAGACACCAGCCGAGGTGCGCATGCTGGAGCGGCTGGGTGCCGACGCCGTCGGGATGTCGACCGTGCCCGAAGTGATCGCCGCCCGGGCGCGCGGCATGAGAGTCGCCGGCATCAGCTGCATCACGAACATGGCCGCGGGCATCTCAGGTGCTCCGCTCGATCATGCCGAGGTGCTGGAGACCACGCGCGAGGTGGGCGAGCGCTTCGAGCGGTTGGTGGAGGGGCTGGTGGAGCGTCTGTGATGTTGCTGCCCGGTGGTGTCCTGAGCACCGGTACCGTGCCGGGAGCTACGGTCGCGCGGTCAATCCGGTCTGCCCGGTCAGGGCTGGATGGTCAGCCCCATCGGTAACCCAGCCAGAGCCCGACGCTGCTGGCTATGGCGAGGAGCACCAGTCCTGTGGACGCCACCTTGCGGAAACCGGTCGTACCGAAGCCGATCGTCAAACCGAGTTTGAGGATGGTGTTCGTGAGGACGCCGACGGCGATGGCCAGGGCGCCAGTCGTGAGCGTCGCGGGATCGTCGCCGAGTCGACTCATGGCGAGCGTGAGCGCGTCCATGTTCGTGAGACCCAGGACCGCCGCTGACGTGAGCAATCCTCCCTCACCCCACAGTCGCTGGACATAGGCGAGGGCGATCAGGATGAGCTGGAAGGCCACGGTCATCTGGATCGCCAACCAGAGGCCGAGTGGGCTTTCTGCCTCCTGCTCCGGAATGCTGGTTGAAGCCGGCTCGGTGCGCTGCATGAAAAGGCCGACACCAACCAGAACTCCTCCCGCCACGATTGGGGGAAGCAGCAACAGGACCAGTCGCAGTGCCATTGCCGGGTTGAGGATGGCGGTCACGACCAGCACGCGCGGCATCAGCATCGTGCACGCCGCCACCACGCCCAACCCCAGCGCTCCGGCAAGCTCCGGTCGCCGGCGACTGGCACGAGAGAACTGCAGGGTCACGGCCGTGGAGGAGACGAGGCCGCCCAGCAGACCGGTGACGCCATACCCGCGCGACGCCCCTATCACCTTCCGCGCCAGGTAGCCCGCAAAGTTGAGGGCAGAGAAGAGGAGTACGATGGTCCACAACGTCCGCGGCGCCGCGCCTCCCGGGACATTCAGCGGCGTCGTCGGAAGCAGTGGCAGGATGACGAGCGCGAGCACCGCGAAGTGGAGTGCCGCAAGCAACTCCAGCGCGCCCAACCGGTGCACCCAGCCGTGCAACCTTGCCTTCTCCATCAGGGCGAGGACGATCACCGCTGTCGCTCCGCTGGCCAGGGCGAGCTGGCCCATCCCGGCCAGTGCCCCCAGGGCGAGGACGGCGATCGCGGACGCTTCAGTTGTCGCGTCCATCTCCGACGTGCTGCGCCTGGTAGCCATCACGAAAGCGGCCACGGCGAGCGCCGCCGCGCCGCCTGTCAAGGCCGCCGCCAGCATGGGCAACCCCGATTCCCCGAGGGTGCCGGCGATACCTCCCAGCAGTCCGTAGATCAGGAAGGTGCGGATGCCGGCGAAGCGTGCATCGGGGCCGGACGCGTGACCCGACCACTCGCGCTCCACTCCAACCGCCAGACCGCACAGCGCGGCGACTGCGATCCGCCAGGCCAGGATCGGTTCCGGAAGAACCTCGACCAATGACTGCGTCGCTGACATCGGGACTCAGGCGAAGTGGTTGAGGGGCCCGTGGCCACCACCCAACCCGGGCGCGGTGCGGATCGCCCCATTCACATAATCCAGCGCCGCCATGACAGATGGCAGCATCTGGACGCCCGACGCCAACTCCGCCGTGATCGCTGCCGAGAGCGTGCAACCCGTGCCGTGAGTGCTGGTGGTGTCGATTCGCTCATGACGGAACTTGTGGATGGAGCCATGCAGGTAGAGAACGTCCACCATGTCCGGACCACTCAGGTGACCTCCCTTCACCAGTGCCGCATGCGCGCCCAGGTCCTCCACCAGGCGTCGAGCAGCAACCACCATTCCTGCCTCGTCAGTGACGCGCTCACCCAGCAGGATGGCCGTCTCGTCCAGGTTGGGCGTGACGAGATCGGCCAACGGCAGCAATTCACGTCGGATGACGTCGATGGCTTCCGGCGTCAGCAGCGGATCACCGGATGTCGCCACCATCACCGGATCCAGGATGTAGGGCGCGAGTTTGTGACGTCTGAGCCCTTGGGCGACCGCGCGGACCACCTCCGCATCGCCGAGCATGCCGCTCTTCACCGCCTGGGGCCGGAGATCCTCCGCCACCGCGTCCAGTTGTTGCGAGACGAGTTCCGCTGTCATCGGGGACCAGCCTCTCACACCATGGGTGTTCTGGGCTGTGACGGCTGTGATAACGGATGTGCCGAAGAGTCCGAACCGATGGAAGGTCTTCAGGTCCGCCTGGATACCAGCCCCGCCTCCTGAGTCGGAGCCGGCAATGGTGAGGGCAATGTGCATGGCGGGAATATACCCCTGCCGGGCGACCCCGGCAGGAGCCTGCTACCGGGCAGGTCTGGGCGACGGCGGCAGGGCCTTCACGCGAGCCTTGAAGTTGCGAAATCCCTGGGTGTCGGTGGTCAGCGTGCTCAGGATCGCCGGGTCGATTCTCGCGATCATCGCCTGCGTGGCAGCAATGCGGTCTTCCTCCAGGGGGTGGGTGGAGAAGAACGCATCCACGGCGCCAGGACCCTGGCGACGCATGTTCAGGAGGATCCGGAACATCTCGGGGATTCCTCTCGGGTCTATGCCTGCACGCACCATGTTGACCACGCCCACCGCGTCGGCCTCGGCTTCATCCTCCCTGCTGAACTTGGCGAAGACCGCGCTGCCACCGACATTTATGGCCGTTGCCGCGACCTGGCTCTGGCACACGGTGGTCAATACACAGAGGAGCCCCACACCCACGTTCGCCCGCTCCATGTCACGCATCTGCTGCATCGAGTGGCGCTTCTCCACATGGCCGATCTCGTGGCCCAGCACTCCCGCCAACTGGCTCATGTTCTGCGATGCCTCTATGAGGCCGCGGTTCACGTAGATGTAGCCTCCCGGCACGGCGAAGGCGTTGATCTCGGGGCTGTCCACGACGTAGAAATGCCAATCCAGGTTGCGGTCGTCGCCCACTCGTGCGATGGAGTCACCCAGCACGTTGATGTAGCGTACGACCTCGGCGTCACGCACGATGGGAAGCTGCTGATTTATCTGCGCCGCGTACTGCTGCCCCAACTGGACTTCCTGCTGCGTGGACGCGAGGCACCCCGACACGGCCGCGAGCAGAACGATGGCGGTGCCGGTGGCAAGTCGCTTGTACGTATATCGGGTCATCGGTAGCTGTCCTCGGTTCTCGGAATGCGCGCTGGCGAGGCAAGCGTTGTTCCAGTCGTGCCCGCTCGCGCAATTAATTTCGTACAGTCCACGGTGCCCTGGCAGCCTTCACGGCTGGCTCCGGGCACGGATCACGTCGTAGTCCTGCCACAACCACCTGCCGTGAAACTCCTCACCCTGGCGCGTGACCTGAAACGACGAAAGGGTCGTGAGCGTCAGGGCCTCTTCGTAGCTGAGGGCATCCGCGCCGTCGAGGAACTGCTCGACTCGGCAATCCCCGTGCGTGGCGTGCTCGCCGGCCCTGCTCTCGCCACCACTCCTCGCGGTGTCCAGCTCGCCTCCGTCGTCGCGGACCGCGGCATCTCGATCCTGGAAGTGGACGCCGCTGAATTCGCCTCCGCCGCCGATACGGACTCGCCTCAGGGTATCCTGGCCATCGCCCGGATGCCTGACCACAGGCTGGAAGACATCCCCACCGGTGGTTCACTGCGCCTGGTGCTCCTGGACGGCGTTCAGGATCCAGGCAATGTCGGCACGATCCTGCGAACAGCTGCCGCCTTCGGAGTGGCGGCCGTGGTTGCCCTGCCGGGAACAGTTGACCTATGGAACGCCAAGGTCGTCCGTAGTGCGATGGGGGCTTCGTTCCGGCTTCCGACGGTCATTACTACCATCGCTGCCTTGACGTCGTTCCTTCGCGACCGGGGGATAGTTCTCTGGGGTGCGGACGCTCATGGCACGCCGCTGGAGTCGCTGCGGCCGCCGGAGGCGCTTGCCATCGCCGTCGGCAACGAGGGGGCCGGACTGTCGCCTCCGTTGCTCGAATACGCTGATAGCCTGGTCGCCATACCGATCGCCGCCGATACCGAATCGCTTAATGTCGCGGTGGCGACCGGGATCCTACTCCACTCGTTGCGCCAATGACCGACCCCACCGTACTCGTGATGCTCGCCCTCACATTCGCCTCCGGGGCGGCGATCGGCTCCTTTCTCAATGTCTGCGTGGCGCGCTGGCCGGCCGAGCAGTCGGTGGTCGCGCCCCGGTCGCGCTGCCCGGGGTGCGGTCACCAGATCCGCTGGTACGAGAATGTGCCTATCGCGAGCTGGCTGGCGCTGCGCGGCCGCTGCTCCGGGTGCCGGGAGTCGATCTCGCCGCAGTACCTCATCGTCGAGCTGCTTGTCGCGCTGGGGTGGGTGGCGGCGGTCTGGGCCTACGGTCCTACTCTCACCGCCCTCCGGGTCGCCGTCTTCGGGACGATAATGGCGGGGATCGCGATCACCGACGCGCGCCACTACCTGATTCCCGACGGTTTCACCATCTTCGGCCTGTTCTGGGTGCTGGGGACTGCCCTCTACGTCACCCTCGCCCAGGATCCGTCGGCGTCGGCGTCTCCCTTCGCCGATTCCGCTGACGCCCTTCTTGGAGCCTGTGCCGCGGCCGGAGCGATCGCGATCGTGGGCTGGCTCGGCGAGGCGGCACTCCGGAAGGAGGCGATGGGGTTCGGTGACGTAACGCTGATGGCCGTGGTCGGTGCTGCTGTGGGGCCCTGGCTGGGGCTGCTCACGATCTTCGTCGGTGCCGCACTGGCCGCGGTGGTCTTTCCCGTCGTCGTATTGCCGATCGTCTGGCTTCGGGCGCGCCGCTCCCAACGCCCATTCGAGATGCCGCAGGTGCCCTTCGGGGTCTTCCTTGCGCCAGCGGCGTTGCTCACGTTGCTTTGGGGGAGGGAACTGGTGGACTGGTATATCACCCACTTTCTCGGCTGATCGGCGCCACGGTCGCTCCATGCGGCGTGACCCGGAACGCGCCGCCCGACCCCGACCTTCAAGCCGGAGTCATGTTACGTCCATCCGACAGCGTGCTCGCCCGTTTCACCCGCGACCTCACTGCTGATGCTCGGCTGGGCCGGCTGGACGTGGTGTACGGCCGGGAGCCGGAACTGGACCGACTGACGGATATTCTTCTCCGTCGCGACAAGAACAATCCGGTCCTCGTCGGCGAAGCTGGTGTCGGCAAGACGGCGATCGCCGAGGGCCTTGCCCAACGGCTTGCCGCCAGGAGCGTCCCTCTTTCCCTCCGCGGTCATCGCCTGCTCGCCCTCGACCACACGGCCATGCTGGGCGGCACGATGTACCGCGGCCAGTACGAACAGCGAATGCAGAGACTGATCGCCGAGGTGGTTTCTGCGGGCGACGTCATACTCTTCGTGGACGAACTCCATAACCTGATGGGGCAGGGAACCGCCATGGGCGTCGCCATGGATGCGGCGAACATGCTCAAGCCCCCGCTCACCCGACGTGAGTTCCGCGTCCTGGGCGCCACCACATCCAGTGAATACGAACGGTGGATCCGCCCCGACCCGGCTCTCGAGCGCCGCTTCCAGCCTGTTCAGGTGCGGGAACTCACTGCCGAGGAAGCCACCGCCGTCCTGAAGGCGCGCCGGACAGTACTGGAGCGTCATCACCTGGTGGTCATCACCGACAGCGCGATCCAGGCGGCGGTGAGGCTCACCGACCTGTTCCAGCCCGAGCGTCGGCGTCCCGATCGCGCGCTGGACGCACTGGACGAGGCGTGTGCCCACATCCATGCTCGCGCCAGCTATTCCGAGGCGGCCGAAAGGTTGATCGAGCAACTGAACCAGGGCCAGGCATCCGCCGGGAACCCGGCAGCGGAGAGCGTGGATGGGCCCGGGGACGATCCGTTGCTACGTTTCGCCCGCGAAGGCGCGGCCGCACTCGGCAGACTGGGCGCTGAGCTCGACGCTGCCTTCGGTGTCGTGGGTGACGGAGAGGGAGCGGTTGAAGCCCACCCTTCGCGCGGCACGGGACGCGCATCATCGGCGTTGGACGTGCAGCGCAGTACTGTACTTTCTGTCGCGCTGCGTGAACTCCTGTTCCAGGCGGACATCGTGGTCAGCGGCCAGGATGTCGCCCGGGTCGTCGGTCTCATTACTGGTAAGAACGTGAAATGGTCGGAGTGAAGCCCCCGCGAGCCCATGCCGCTCGTACTGCTATCCTGTCGCTGGTATTCGCCACGGCCGCCGCATTCCTCTCGGCGTGCGGCGCGGACGTTCATGAGAGCGTTCGCTACGACGGTCCCTTCCCTGATGAGGTGCGTCCACTCATCCGGAAGGTGGAGGAGGTGTCCGGCCTGCCCTTCCTGGCCGCCCCGAAGCTGGAGATACGCAGCCCTCAGCAGGTGCGCGAGTTCCTGGAATCACGCTTCCGTGAAGAACGCGTGGCGCGCGATCAGGATGGACAGATAGCCGCGTACAAGCAGTTCGGGCTGGTGCCCGATACGATGGATGTGCAGAAGCTCCTGCTCGACCTGCTCACCGAGCAGATCGTCGGATTCTACGATCCCAGGACGAAGGTCCTCTATGTTGTGGAAGGGGGGGAGAAGGCCGACCGCGCGACGATAATCGGCCACGAACTCATCCACGCCTTGCAGGACCAGTACGTGAACCTGGACTCGCTGCAGAATGCCAGCCTGGATAACGATGAGGCGAGCGCGATACAGGCGGTACTGGAGGGTCAGGCGGTCTACGAGCAGATGCAGATCATGTTGGGAACCGGCGACATCGCCTCGCGCCTGCCGGGCGGCTGGCAGCGGATTCGCCAGTCGGTACGCGAGAACTCCACCAACATGCCACTCTTCTCGGCCGCCCCCCTGGTGATCCAGGAGACGCTGATCTTCCCGTACCTGAGTGGTGCCGAATTTGTGAGGCGCCTGAAGCTGCGCGACTCCATGCCGGTATTGAAGTCACGCTTCCCGGTCTCCACAGAGCAGGTCCTGCACGCAGAAGCATACGAGGAACCGGCAGACATGCCCACCCGGATCGAGTTGCCCGAGCCCCGTCCGGGACCGGTGATCTACTCGAACGACTTCGGCGAATTCGAGACCAGACTCGTGCTCTTCCGGTGGGGTCGGAACCAGAACGCCGCCACCCGTGGCGCTGCCGGCTGGGACGGCGACCGCTACGTGCTCTTCGAGACGCCAAAGGGAAGGGGCGTGGCATGGCTCACGGTCTGGGATACGCCGGTGGACGCGGTGGAGTTCTTCGATGTCGTCGACGTCGCGCTCGCCCGACGCTTTCGCGACCTGCGCGCGGAGCGAGTGTCCGACAGGGAGCGTCGCTACACAGGTGGCGAGCGCGCGCTACGTCTGACTGCCACGGAAGTGGAGGGGCGTCCGGCCATCCTCTTCGTGGACATGCCTCGCGGCGAGCGTACCGACGACATCCTGGACCTGTCGCTTGTCCGACTCACCGAAGTCGAGAGCAGTCCCCCGCCGCTTCTCATCGCTCCGGTCTCTCGTCCTGATTCGTCGCCGACGGCACCGTCGGTCCCCTGAGCGAGTCGCGATGACGGGTCCCGAAGGCCAGCTTCCCTCGGCCGCCGTTCCACCGCCGCCCTCCGCGCCGGTGGCCGCTTCCAGCACATGGGAGGGGCAGGAGGCCCAGCGACTGGAGCGGCTGCAACGGATGCAACGGTTCGCCACCGGGCTCCTCGTGGCGATGTCGGTGATCTTCGCCGTAACGTCCGTGCTGCAGCGGCGCTATCCCTGGCTGGGATTCGTCAGGGCCATCTCCGAGGCGGCAATGGTCGGTGGCATCGCCGACTGGTTCGCCGTTACCGCCCTCTTCCGTCACCCGCTCGGCATCCCGATACCCCACACGGCCATCATTCCAAGGCGAAAGGATCGCATTGGTCGCTCGCTGGGCGGATTCGTCCAGGCCAACTTTCTCTCGCACGCCGTACTCACCGCTCGCCTGCAGGCTTTCCGGCCATCCGAACGACTGGCGCGCTGGCTCCTCGTACCCGAGAACTCACGCCGCATTGCCAGGCACGTCGCATCGGCGCTCGCTGGTGCCGCCAACGTGCTCAAGGACGAGGACGTCCAATCCCTCATCGATCGCAGCCTCGTCGAGCGCATGAGACGCACGCGCGTCGCTCCGTTGCTGGGCAATGCCCTCGCGCTCGTCACCGCTGGGGATCGCCATCAGCGATTGCTCGACGAGGCAATAAGGCTCATCGCTGCCAGCGTCGATGAGCACGAGGACCTCATCCGCGATCGGATCCGCGCCGAGATCCCGTGGTGGATTCCGGACGCGGTGGATGGACGGATCCACGCCCGCGTGGTCGCGGCCATAGATCACACCCTCCAGGAGGTGGACGCCGACCCGCTGCATCCGCTCAGGAGGCGCTTCGACGACGCGGTGCATCGCTTCATAGAGTCGCTGCGTCATTCGCCCGAAGCGGCGGAGAAGGCCGAAGCGATCAAGGAGGAACTGCTCGCTCATCCGGTCGTCCAACAATTCTCGGCGTCACTCTGGGCCGACATCAAGGCGGCCATCCTGCGCCGTGCGGCCGACCCGGACGCTGCGCCGGGAGCGCTGGAAGAGGCTCTACGAACGGCCGGCGAGACACTGCTCGCTGACCAGGCACTGCAGCAGAAAGTGGACGATGCGCTGACATCCGCGGTACTGGCCATCGTCGACCAGTACAGAGAGGGCGTCGCCCAGTTCATCGCGACCACGGTGGAGCAATGGGATCCGGACGTGACATCGCGCAAGATCGAACTGTCCATCGGCCGCGACCTGCAGTTCATCCGCATCAACGGCACCCTGGTGGGCGGCCTCGTGGGGCTCATCCTCTACAGCATCGGACGACTGATCCACTGACCGGCTCAGTTCGCCGGTCGTACGATGTTCGCGACGACTGCCGGGATGACCATCCCCGCCGCTGTGTCATCAGCGGCGGCGATGGGTCAGCCAGCCATCTCCGCTGGCTGGGTCGTCACCTCGCTATCAGCCACCCGGCCGTCGGCTCGCGGGTCGGGGGCGTGCGACGCGTGATCGGCCGGCAGGGGATCAGGCGCTGGCAGGAGCGCGAGCCGCAACACCTCGTCCATCGTCCCGACGAAGGTGAAGGCCATGCGCGTACGCACCTCTTCCGGGACATCACGGAGGTCCTTCTCGTTGCCCTTCGGCAGGATCACCTCGAGGAGACCGGCGCGGTAGGCGGCGAGCACCTTCTCCTTCACGCCGCCAATCTCCAGGACCCGCCCGCGGAGCGTGACCTCGCCGGTCATCGCGACATCCCGCCGGACGGGTCGCCGGCTCATCACGCTGGCGATGGCCAGGGTGACGGCAGCGCCTGCGCTGGGACCGTCCTTGGGGATTGCGCCGGCAGGAAAATGGACATGCAGGTCGCTCTCCTTGAACTCGCTATCATCCACACCGAGTATCGCTGCCCGGGAGCGTACGTAGGAATACGCGGCGTCCACCGACTCTCGCATGACATCCCCCAGTTGGCCGGTGACCGTGAGTCGTCCCGATCCGGACATCCGGAGTGCTTCGATCAGCATCAGCTCGCCGCCGCTGGCCGTCCAGGCGAGTCCGGTTACCACTCCCACCTCGGGCTCCTTCTCGGCCTCCTCGACCGGATAACGCGGCACGCCGAGGATCTCCTCAACCTTCACGACGTCGATCACCCAGGCTCCTTCCTCTCCCTCCGCCTTGGCCCGCGCCCGCTTGCGCATCAGGTTGGCAAGGTTGCGCTCGAAATTGCGCAAGCCTGCCTCACGGGAGTAGCGTCTGGCGACGAACCCGAGAACTTCATCGGTGAACTGCAGATCCTTGTCGCTAATGCCATGTTCTTCCAGCAGTCGCGGGATCAGGTAGCGCCAGGCGATCTCCACCTTCTCCTCGACCGTATAGCCGGCAATCCGGATCACTTCCATCCGGTCGCGCAGTGGGCCGGGGATGTCGAAGAGGTTGTTCGCAGTGCAGATGAAGAGGCACGACGAGAGGTCGAAGGGCAGGTTCAGGTAATGGTCGACGAAGTCACGATTCTGTGACGGGTCGAGCACCTCGAGCATTGCCGCCGTCGGGTCGCCGCTGGGTCCACCGCTGGACATCTTGTCGATCTCATCGATCATGAGCACCGGGTCCCGGACGGCCACCCGGCGGAGCGCCTGGATGATCAGTCCCGGCATCGCCCCGACATAGGTGCGACGATGCCCCCGGATCTCGGCCTCGTCGCGCACACCGCCTACCGAGATACGGTAGAAGGCACGGTCGATGGAAATGGCGATGGCCTCGCCGAGCGAGGTCTTGCCGGTGCCCGGAGGGCCAACGAAGCAGAGGATCGGCCCGTGAGGGTTGCCACCCCGGAGCTTGCGCACGGCGAGGTATTCCAGGATGCGTTCCTTGGCTTCATGCAGGCCGTAATGACGCTCATCCAGCGCTGACTCCACCTTGGCCAGCGTGATGTCCGTCTCGTCTGCGTGCTGGCTGCGCTTGTGCCACGGAAGACTGAGCACCCAATCCAGGTAGGTCCGGATGACATGGTACTCGCTGGCCGCCGGTGAGAGCATGCGCATACGTTCCGTCTCGCGGCGTGCTTCCTGGTCGGCGCGCTCGGGCAGCCTGGCCTCGTCAATGCGTCCGATCAGGTCGCTGGCCTCCTTCTCGCCCGGTTCCACGTCGCCCAGTTCCGCCTGGATCGCCCTCAGTTGCTGACGCAGGTAGAACTCGCGCTGATGCTGCTCGATCTTCACCTCGGTCTGGCGCTTCACGTCCTCCATCACCTGTGCGCGCTGGAGTTCGCGCTCGAGCCGGTCGAGCACGAACCGGATGCGCTCGCCGACATCCAGCCGCTGCAGCACCTCGTCCTTGTCGGAGATCCGGAAGTTCATGTTCGTCGCCGCGAGATCGGCGAAGCGACCTGGATCGGCCACGTTCATCTGCAGGATCTGGGGCACCTCATCGGGAATACGATCTATGAGGTCGGCCAGCTTCTCGGCGGCCGCGATCGTGCGCGAGATGAGTTCGTCGAGGTCGTTCGGATCGCCAGGCGTCTCGCGTACCGGTGCCACCGAACAGACCGGATAGGGCTCGGTCTGCTCGACCCCTTCAAGGGTGATCCGCCTCAGCCCCTGGAGGGTGATCTGGACCGTGTCCCCGGGCAGGTTGATACGCTCGTGTACCCGCGCCGCCACACCCACCTTGCCGATGAAGCGCGCAGGATCTGGCGGATCGTCGTGCTCGCCGTTGGCCACTACGAGGGCCACGATCAACCCTGCTTCCTCTTCGTAGGCACGGAGGAGAGCGAGGTTCTCCGGCGCTCCCATCTGCACGGCGATCGTCCCCAGGGGGTAGACGATCGTCGAGCGTAGCGCCATCAGCGGCAAGCTTGGCGGAAGCTCGGATCGAAGGATGTCGTCTTTACGCTGGGTGCGGGCCATTTGCGGACGTTCTGGGAAGGACGGTAGGACGGGGATTCCCGCTTTCGCGGGAATGACGGCGTGGTGGGTTCCCGCTTTCGCGGGAATGACGGCGTGGTGGGTTCCCGCTTCCGCAGGAATGACGGCGTGGTGGGTTCCCGCTTTCGCGGGAATGGCGGCGTCGTGGGTTCCCGCTTCCGCTGGAATGGCGGCGTGGTGGGTTCCCGCTTCCGCTGGAATGACGATGTGATGCCGGGTTCCGACTCGCTCTCATGGGGATGCTAGCTCGCGAACGGCCGGGAGGCCAGCGGTTTTCCGACGGCAATGTGCTGCCACTAGCCGCGGCGCGCCACTCAGGATAACTTTTCAGGCTATGTTCGATGAGCTGAGCGAAAAACTCGAGGCGACCTTCGCGCGCCTCCGCGGGCGTGGCGTCCTCACCGAGGCCGACATCAAGGAGGGGCTGCGGGAGGTGCGCCGCGTCCTCCTCGAGGCCGACGTGAACTTTCAGCTCACGCGCGAATTCCTGGAGCGCGTGGAGAAGAAGGCCGTCGGCGTCACCGCCGTTCGCACCGTCTCACCGGCGCAGCAGCTCGTCAAGATCGTCCATGACGAACTCACCGGGATGCTCGGCGAGCAGCGGGCTACGCTCACGCTCGGCTCCGTCCCACCCAGCGTCGTCCTCATGGTTGGCCTCCAGGGCTCGGGCAAGACGACGACGGCCGGCAAGCTCGCCCGCAAGCTGAAGGCCGAGGGACGGCCGGTGCGGCTGGTCGCTGCCGACGTCTACCGTCCGGCGGCCATCGATCAGTTGGAGACGGTGGCCGGCCAGATCGACGTGCCGGTCTACGTCGACCGCTCCACCACCGATGTCGTGCGCATCGCCCGCGCCGGGATCGATGAGGCGCGACGCGAGCGCGATCGTGTGGTCATCATCGACACCGCTGGCCGCCTGCAGATCGACACCGAGATGATGGACGAGCTTCGTCGCCTCAAGGAGGCGGTGCGGCCGAGCGAGGTGCTCCTCGTTGCCGACGGAATGACCGGCCAGGACGCCGTGCGCATCGCCCAGGGCTTCGATGAGGCCCTCGGCGTCACCGGCGTGGTGCTCACCAAGATGGATGGCGATGCCCGGGGCGGCGCCGCACTCTCCATCTACGGCGTCACCAGGAAGCCGATCAAGTACATCGGTGTCGGTGAGAAGCTGGACGCTCTCGAGGAGTTCTATCCCGAGCGCATGGCTGGTCGCATCCTCCAGATGGGCGACATCGTCACCCTCGTGGAGAAGGCCCAGGGAGCGTTCGACGAGAAGGAGGCCAAGCGCCTCGAGAAGAAGGTCCGCAAGGAAGGCATGGATCTCGAGGACTTCCTCGGCGCCATGCGTCAGGTCCAGAAACTGGGCCCGCTGGAGGGCGTGCTGAAGATGCTGCCGGGCGTCAACAGCAAGATGCTCAAGCAGGCGAACATGGATCCGAAGCGGATGAAGCATGTGGAAGCGATAGTGCTCAGCATGACACCCGCCGAACGCAAGAACCCGGCGATCCTGAACGGGTCGCGGAGGTTGCGCATATCTCGTGGCTCCGGTCGGTCGATCGCCGAGGTGAACCGCCTGCTGCAGCAGTTCCGCGACATGCAGAAGCTCATGAAGAAGGCCGCCAGTGGGAATCTGCGGCTGCCGCCCGGCATGATGGGCGGAATGCGGTAGCGGACGACGTCAGCTACCTGGCGTGGGCTAACTTCCACGCCGCACGACGCAACACCCGGGTGCGACGCGGAGATTCCGCGCACGCGAGGAGCCCGGCTCGACACCCCTGACTCTGGGATACATCAAATGGTTCGCATTCGTCTCCGCCGCGTTGGCCGCAAGAAGGCCCCTGTCTACCGCCTTGTCGTCGCCGACAGCCGCAGCCCCCGCGACGGCAAGTTCATCGAGATCATCGGCCAGTACTCCCCGCGTCAGTCCGATGTCGGGCTGAACATCAAGGTCGATCGCGCCCTGTACTGGCTCAGCGTCGGCGCCCAGCCCAGCGACACCGCGCGCTCGCTCCTGCGCAAGGCCGGTGTCATGAAGACCCGTCACGAGCAGATGCTGGCGCGCAAGCTCGACGGATCCGCCGTGCCCCTCACGGAGAAGGCGGAAGAGGCGCCGGTGGCGGCGGCGGACGCGGTGCCGGTGGTCGAGGACCGCGCTGACGAGGACGCCAGTCCCGAGGAGTGAGATGGTCGAGCCCGAGTGGGTCATAGTCGGGCGCGTCCGCAAGACTCACGGGTTGCAGGGCGAACTCGTTGTCGAGGCGATCACCGACCGGCCGGGCGAGATCTTCGCGCCCGGCCGGCGTGTCGTTGCGGGCACCGCCACGGCGCGTATCGGAACGTCGCCGCGCGACTTCGTCGTCCTGCGCTCCCGGCCGTTCAAGGGCGGCTTCATCATCGCCTTCCAGGGCCTGGATGACCGCGATGAGGCCGAGAAATGGCGCGGACGATTTCTCTTCATCCCCGGGTCCGAACTGGCGCCCCTGGAGGAAGGGGAGGTGTACGTGCATGACCTCCACGGCCTGCGCGTGGAACTCACCGACGGGACGCTTGTCGGGACGATCTCCGATATCTACGAACTGCCGCAGGGCCTGGGGCTGGACGTTCGGCGGGAGGGACTGCCGAGCGTCGTCGTTCCCTACCGCGCCGAGGTGGTGCGGAGTGTCGATGTAGCTGCGGGGATGATGGTGATCGACCCACCGGCGGGATTGCTGGACTGACATGCTCCGCATAAACGTCCTGACCATATTCCCGGATTACTTCACCACGCCGCTGGCCTTGAGTATTCCCTCCCGGGCGGCGGCAGCGGGCAGCGTGTCGTACAACGTTGTCGACCTTCGCGACTTCACCCACGACCGCCACCGTACGGTGGACGACTATCCGTACGGCGGTGGGCCCGGCATGGTGATGAAGCCCGGTCCATTCTTCGAGGGAGTGGACTCCGTGGGGGCCGTGGCCCCGATAGTCCTCCTCTCTCCCCGCGGGCGCGTCTTCTCCCAGGCTGACGCGCGACGATTTGCGGCGGGAAGTGAACTCACCCTCCTCTGCGGTCACTACAAGGACGTGGACCAGCGCGTGGCCGACCACCTGGCTACCGAGGAGATCTCACTCGGCGATTTCGTCCTCAGTGGGGGTGAGCCGGCGGCCCTGGCGGTGATAGACGCCACGGTGCGCCTGCTGCCAGGGGCCATGTCGGACCTGGACAGCGCCCACACCGATTCCTTCTTCGACCGGGAACTGAGCGCACCCAGCTATACCCGGCCTCCGGAGTTCCGCGGTCACGCCGTGCCGGAAGTGCTGCTGAGTGGAGACCACAAGCGGATCGCCCGCTGGCGGGAGAGCGAGGCTGAACGACTGAGCGCCGAGCGCGATCCAGGCGGCAGCGGGTGCCCCTAGCGTCCGCCAACAGCCGCGGTTAACTTTACCGGTCTTGCGCCGATGGCAGCCGTTCCAGTCGTGCGCGGCATCCTGCTCCGATTGCAAACCCCATCCGGGCCGTACCGGCCGTCGACGTCATATGCATCCGTTCATCGAGACCCAGAAAGAGTACCTCCGCTCCGACATCCCTGCCTTCAGGGCCGGCGATTCCCTCCGCGTCCAGGTGCGCGTGAAGGAAGGAGAGAAGGAGCGGCTGCAGGCCTTCGAGGGCGTATGCATCGCCCGTCGTGGTAGCGGCGTCAGCGCGACGTTCACGGTGCGCAAGATCTCCAACGGCATCGGCGTCGAGCGCATCTTCCCGGTGCACAGCCCCATGCTGGGCGAGGTCGTCGTCGTGCGCCGTGGTCGGGTGCGTCGCGCCAAGCTCTATTACCTGCGCCACCTCACGGGCAAGGCCACGCGCATCAAGGAGCGCAAGGTGCGCGCGCCAGGTGCCGGTCAGGCAGGCGCCAACCGCTGACCAGATGGCTGCCACCCGCAGTCGGTGGAGCGCGCTCGAGCGCGAGCTACGCGAGCAGGGTGGCCGGCTCATAGCCGGAGTCGACGAGGTAGGACGGGGCCCCCTTGCGGGCCCCGTTGTCGCATGCGCCGTCGTCATGCCTCCGGAGTTGCGCGCCATCGCCGGAGTGGCCGATTCCAAGAGGCTCGTTCCGGTTGAACGTGTCCGTCTGGCCGCCCTCATCCGTCGCCGTGCGCTGGCCATCGGGCTGGGAGCCGCATCGGTCCGCGAGATTGACCGGCTGAACATCTATCACGCCACCGTGCTGGCCATGCGACGGGCCCTCAACCGGCTGTCGCTCGCCCCGGATCATGTCCTGATCGACGGGCTCCCGTTGGCCTCGCTCGCCGTGAAGCATACGGCGGTCGTTGACGGAGACGCGCGATGCTACACCATTGCCTGCGCCTCCATCCTGGCCAAGGTCACCCGCGACAGGCTCATGACGTCGCTCGCCGTGCGATATCCGGAGTACGAGTGGGGACGCAACTCCGGCTACGGGACCCCCGACCATCTCCGCGGCCTGGACCGCGCAGGCGCGACGCCGCATCACCGCCGCAGCTTCGCGCCGGTGCGGCAGCTGTCCCTGGACCTCGCCGACTCGACGCAGGTACTATCCGACCTGCCCACACCGGACATGTCGGAGACCATCCCCTTCCTCCATCCTCCAGGCCAGCCGTGAATTCATCCTCGATCTTCCGCGATGGACTGCTGGCCGGACAGGTGGCGCTGGTTACGGGCGGTGGCTCGGGCATCGGTTTCGGCATCGCCGAGCAACTGGCCGGGCTGGGGGCTCACGTCGTCCTTGCCAGCCGCAGCGTCGAGCGGGTTGAAGCAGCCGCCGAACGGATCGTCGCGGTCGGGGGCAAGGCGAGCGGGGTATCGGTGGACGTGCGCGACGCTGACAGGGTGCGCGAGGTGGTCACCGACATTGCCGGGAGCCATGGACGCCTGGACATCCTGGTCAACAACGCCGCGGGCAACTTCTATGTTCCGTCGGAGCAGATGTCGGCGAATGCCTGGCGCTCGGTCATCGAGATAGATCTGAACGGCACCTTTTTCTGTTCGCAGGCAGTGATGCCGGTAATGCGCCAGCAGGGAGGTGGACGCATCATCAACATCTCCATGACGCTGCATTACCGCGGCTGGCCAATGATGGCTCACGCGACGGCAGCCAAGGCCGGCATAGATGCGCTCACCCGCACGCTGGCAGTCGAGTGGGCGTCCAGTCGTATACGCGTCAACGCGATCGCTCCCGGACCCATTCCCACCGAGGGCGTGCGGAAGGCGTTCGCCGCTCCGTTGGGTGGGGTCGACGCATCAGGACTGGCGGAGGCCATGACGGAGCACGCCGAGCGCACCATTCCCCTGGGGAGATGGGGGACGCCGGCTGACATCGGGCAGATGGTCGTCTACCTCGCCTCTCCCGGTGGCGATTGGATAACGGGTTCGATCCTCGTCGTGGATGGCGGCGAATGGTTGTCGCGCCCGACCGTCGCATCCATGCCCTGAGCGGGTGACGTGGCCTGCGCCGACGTGGAGAATCGCCAGCTCAGTCCGCTCCCGGACGATCCACGGTGATTGGAGTCACAACGTCAGGAAGGAAGTCCGGGTCGGTGTGATCGTCGTCACATGCATCCCCGCCCATGCGGTACACATTTCGCCTTGACTGTAAGACAGGCAGACACCGTGTACTCGTGGACATTTCTATAAGGAGCGACGAAGATGACTAACAAGGTTCGCATGATCGCACTTGGCCTGGTCAGCGTGACGATGCTGCAGGCGTGCGCCACGAAGGGCTTCGTTCGCGACCAGGTTGGAGTGGTTCGCGATTCGCTTGGCATGGAGATCTCGACGCAGGTAGCCACGGAGCGTCAGGCACGCGAGGCGGCCGACGAGGCCATCCGCACCGACGTCGCGGCGCTGCGCACGGAACTCCAGTCCATGCGCACGGAGTTCGGTGCCAAGATCACCGCCCTCGAGGACGGTCTCAAGTTCGCCGTGCCGGTGAACTTCGCGTTTGACGACGCATCGGTGCGCGAGCAGGATCGCGCGGCGCTCGAGCGCTTCGTGCAGGTGACGCAGAAGTACTATCCGAACGCCATGATCACGGTGGAAGGTTTCGCGGATCCCGCTGGTTCTGTGGCCTACAACAAGGCGCTCAGCGAGCGTCGTGCCGAGTCGGTGAAGAGCTACCTCGTGTCGCGGGGCCTGAGTGACGCGCAGCTTCGCGCCGTGGGCTACGGCAAGTCGCGGCTGGTGAATCCTGGCGCCTGGGGCAATGACCCGGCAGCAGAAGCGAATCGCCGCGTCGTGTTCGTGGTTGAGCACGTGGGCCCGTCGGTAGTCGCCGCAGTTCCTACGGCCGACTGAGTAGGGCAGCAGCGCTCTTTCAGAGCCAGACTGTCTGGCGAGGCGCGGCCGACGTGCCGCCCCACGCCATCAGCCCGGATCAGGGCTCGAGGGCTCCCGCGCATCTGCGTGGGAGCCCTCGAGCCGTCCCACCCACTGCCCGGACCGCGACTGGCGCCAAACGCGCCAGTCGCCCATCATGCTGGGCACCGTGCGGCGTGATGCCATCGGCTCTGAAGCGGGTGCTGCCCAGCTTCTGCCCCCGTGCGCCCGCTGCAACGATCATAGCAGGACCGGAGGGGACTTCCATTGTCGTACCCTACAAGCCGGAACACGGCCATCCGTGACGAGCCAATCCACCCAGCTCGGGCCCCACGCCGATCTGTGCCGTCGGTGCGGGCAAAAATCGGTCGGAGTATCCTGATGGCCCTGTTGCTGGGGATGGTCGTGGTTGCTGGCTGTTCTCGCGATGGCGACGGTCGTGCCGCGACAGACAGCCTTTCCGCAGCACCACCGCGAGCGCTCGACGATCCCTACGGGCCTGCACGTGACGGCAGCACGAGCGCTTCGCCCGACGACAGTTCGGGCATGGGCGCCGCCGCGGCCAGCCAGCCCTGTCCCATGACGGGACTCTGGCGGCGATGCAACGTCGAGGAGCGGCTGGAGCGAGCAGGTTTCGTGGTCCGTCCGGGAAGCGACTCGGTGAGCCAGCCGGGGCTGCTCATTGCCGGCACGGCAGTGCGCCTGGGTCGGGCCGAGCTACAGCTCTACTTCTACGCCGACAGCTCCGATGCACGCCGCCAGGCCGAAGCCCTGGACGTCGGGGCCGCACGTCCGGAGGACGCGACCGGTGTCCTCCGTGAACCGTCGGTGATCCGTTCGAACAACCTCCTCGCCCTCCTCTTCAACAACAACGACCGCCAGTTGGAGCGGGTGGAGTTGGCTCTCACGGCCGGTCTGCCTGCCCGTTGAGCATGCTGGCCGGGCCAGAAGACGGTGTCGGAGGTGCCCGGCAGGCAACTTTCTGGTCAGAAAGCTGGACTGACACGGGAATATCCGTCACTTGCCTGTTGCGCTCGGCGACGGTTTGCGTCACTGTACGCGCACGGCGCGACCATGCGGCGCGCATGTGAGACTCCCAATTTTCCCCCGGAGATACCGATGAATCGAGCTGAGTTGATCGACGCGCTCGCCGAGCGGCTGGACATGTCGCGGCGTGAAGCTGGCGACGTCGTCGCGGCGCTGTTCAATCCGACTGAAGGCGTTATAGCCAAGGCCCTCAAGAAGGGCGAGGTGATCTCGCTTACCGGCTTCGGCGCCTTCGGCGTCCGCAAGCGCAGTGCTCGCACCGCGCGCAACCCGCAGACCGGCGAACCGATCAAGGTCGCGGCCACCAAGGTTCCAGCCTTCAAGGCGGGCGCCAGCCTCAAGGCCACGATCAGTGGCAAGGGCAAGACAGCGGCAAAGCCGGCCGCCAAGAAGGGCGCGGCCAAGAAGGCCACCAAGTCGGCCAAGCCAGCCAAGCGGGCGCGCTGAGTCAACTTGAAGGTTCGTGCAGCAGCAAGACGATGGGGCGCCCGGTTCATTCTGGGCGCCCCATCGTCCTGCTGTGCCGTGCCATTTTCCTGACAGTGCCGCGCTGGAGCCTCAGGCTCGACGCATTCCGCTACGGAGCAGTCGCAATACGAAGAGAAGGACGACGGCACCAATGAAGGCAACGAGAATGGTGCCGGCCAGCCCCCCCAGTGGTGAGATGATGCCGAGTGCGCTGAACAGCCAGCCGCCGACAAAGGCGCCGACGATACCGATGATGATGTCACCCACGATGCCGTAACCGGTGCCGCCCATGACGAGCGAGGCGAGCACACCAGCCACCAGTCCGACTATGAGCCAGGTCAGGAGAGTCATGAGATCCTCGAGGTGAAGAGAATGGTTCGGTCGCCATACAGGGCAACCGTCGTGCCTCGACAACTTCCCGTTGCATATTTCAAGGGGATGATCCTGGCGACCTGTGCGACTAGTTTATCCCCGTGCACCTTGCACGAACGCCCCGATAGCTCAAACGGATAGAGCATTCGACTTTTAATCGAAAGGCTGTGGGATCGTACCCCACTCGGGGCATCAGCGCGCGGCCCGCGTACGGTAGGCGACGTCCGGCGGCGGGTCGCCATTGGGCCAGTCGTTCTCCTTCCCCGGGAAGTCCGGGCGAGGCCGGCTGATCACATAGGCCGCCACGTCATAGGCCTGCTGGTCGGTCAGGTTGGCTGCATCCAGGGGCATGTTGTGCTTGATGAACGCCGCTGCCGTGTTCAGGCGTGACATGCCGGCGCCGATGTTGTAGGACTCCGGTCCCCACAATGCCGGTGCGATCCCCGTGCCCTGTCCATCCACGCCGTGACAGGCCACGCAGCGGGAATCGAAGATCGCCCGCCCGCGTACGGTGTCTGCCGGCAGTGGCTCCAGCCTGGCCAGGCCCTGTCCTCGCACCGTCGCTCCCACCGGAACACCCTGGGAGAGGTGCGCCATGTAGGCCACGATATCGCGCATGGCGTCGCTCTCCACGTCGAGCGGGGCACCGTTGAGGCTCCGCAGGAGGCAGTCGTTCACCCGATCCTCCAGCCTGATCACGCTCCCCGTCCGGCTCCTGTACTGCGGAAACCTCGCGTAGACGCCGGTCCACGGCATGGAGTTCTCGCGCGTGCCTGCATCGAGGTGACAGGTCGTGCAGCGCAGCCCATTGCCAACGTTCGCCGGCAGGCTGTCGCGTGTGGCCATCATGATCGCCTGTCCACGCCTGATGGATACGCCCAGGGGGCCGTCGGGAATGGCAATCCCAGCCACGTTCACCACGAAGGGCTCGTTCGCTGCGGCGGGCGTCGCAGCCACGCTCGATCCGGCACCGTGGACACCATCCTCGCTGCCGCCGGTGCAGGCTGTGGTCGTCAGCAGTGCCACGATCAGGGCGAGCAGGAAAAGCCTGGGACGGTGAGGGTCTTCTCGGGGGTGGTGTGAGATCGTCATGAACCTCCGGCGGCCGCCTGGGCGCCGTCGAATGCGTGAATTTCACGGGCGATATCGGCAATCAGCAGACGGGCTACCGCAGGATCAGGAATTGCCCCGGTGAGCACCACCAGCACGTACGGAGGCCGTCCCGTCGGGTAGACGATTGCCGCATCATGCAGGATTGCCGTTATCGATCCCGTCTTGTGGGCCACCAACGTGCCCGGTGGCAGCCCGGCGGGGATCTCGTCGTCGAACGCCTGCCGGAGAAGTATATCACGCATGTGGCTGGTGGAGGTCGGTGAGCCCGCACCCCCGCTCTCGATCGCGACCATGAGCGTCGCCAGCGCACGCGCGGTGGTCGTGTTGCTCAACCCCTTCTCGAATGCCTTCGTATCCTCCACACCGCGCAATACGCGCATTCCCGGAGCCTGGAGGGCATTCGTGGTGGCCCGCACGGAGTCAGCCGTGACCAGCTCGATGAGCACATTGGTGGCAAGGTTGCTGGAGTGCGTGATCATGCGCTCCATCAATTCATCCAGTTGCACTCCCGTCCCGACCTTGGCGTAGAGTGTCGGGTCGGAGTCGTCAGCGGCGTCCAGCGAGAAAGGTGAGCCATCCACGATCGACGAGAAGCGGTTGACCAGCGGGATCATCTGGTCCAGGCGCAGCCGTCCGTCGTCCACCCGGCGCATCAACTCGATCATCACCGGCACCTTCATCGTGCTGGCCGCGTGAAAGACGCTGTCCGCATCGATGAAGAGGGAATCGGGCCGGCCGAGCGATACGTAGGCTACTCCCACCCGCGCTCCGTGAACCTGGCCAATCCTGTCCCGCAATCGCCTGGTGAGAGCAGCGACCGGGTTCGCGGCGGAGGCCGGGCCCGCTCCCTGGACGACGTCCACGGGAGAACGGGTGGCAGCTGTCGTGCAACCTGGGAGGAGAGAGGCGAGCAGGGCGGTGTACAGCATTGTCGCCGGACGGATTGGGTGTCGAGTGCTCATGGAGCGAATATGTGGCCGGAATCCGGATCCGCCAACGACCCGGGCGTCATGCGCGCTGGTTGCCTTCGTCGGCCCCGGATCGTAATATCTCGGCGCCGTCCGCTCTCCGCGGGCTGCATCAGAGGGTTCCGTGCCGCCGTCGCCGCATCGACGCCACTCCCGTGACGCCACCGTCGCCCGAGCGCGGGACCGCCCTCCCACCGCTGCGCAACGGCGCTGGACGCCGTGCACTCTCGAGCTAACCATGGCCGACCCAGACACGCTGCGCGAAGCTCTCGAGTCGCATCTACCGGCCGTCTCGACGGACGGTCGCTCGCGGCTGCTCGACTTCAGCTTCTCCCGGACCCAGGCGGGCATCTGCTGTGCCGATGTCGTGCTCGACGGCGGCACCGGCACAGAGTGGCGTGGAAAGGCCCACGGCGCCTCCAGCCCGACAGGAGAACTGCGCGTGTCTGCGGAGTCGGTGCTACGGGCGCTGGAGCAGGGACGTGGTCAACGACTCGAGCTGTTGGGCGTCAAGGCCCTCAGGGCGTTCGACGCGATGGTCGTCATTGTAGCCATCGCTGCCGAGCGCCAGGGCATGACCACCCGGTTGCTGGGCTGTGCGCTTGCCGGGACCGACCTCAACCGGGGGGCAGTCCTGGCTGCGCTGAATGCCACCAATCGGGTTCTCACCACCAGTGCCCGCGACTAGCTTCATTCTCTTGAGTCCTTCCTGCCGCCGGGAGCCTTCTCGCTCCCGGCACTGGCCGCGCGCGCATGAGCGGCCCATTGTCTACTCGCCGTGTCCGACGCACGACGCTCCTTCCGAGGCGCGTCGGGTCGGCGACCAGTGGAGGTCCGACTGGTGAAAGCCCGCCTTGTTCCCGTTGCATCGCTTGTCCTCGGTCTGGCCGCTTGTGCCCCGGGACTACGGCCCTCGAGCTTCGGCACCATCCCCGTTCCTCTCTCATCTGGTCCCGACCGGGTCTCCCTGCTGGCTGGCGAAACCGGACCGGGTTCCTCCTCGCTCGCCCTCACCACCGCCTCCCATTCCGCGCCGACGCCGTCCATCTCCGAGGAGGAAGCGGCGGCCGCGGTGGTCGGCCTGTTCGGTTGGAGTCCGGCTCCGGTGCGAGACGCCGATGAAGCCGTCGACTGGGACATCGATGTCTCGTACGCCAGTCGGGATCGGGTGGAGCACTATGTCGATCGTTTCACCGGGAGCGCGCGAGGAGTGTTCTCGGCCTGGCTCAGGCGCGGCACGCGTTACGAGTCCATGATCCGGTCCAAGCTTCGTGACGCGGGTTTACCGGAGGATCTCTACTTCCTCGCCCTGATCGAGAGCGGTTACGACTCCCACGCCTACTCCAGGGCAGCCGCGGTGGGGATGTGGCAGTTCATGACGACAACCGCTCGGGGCGTGGGACTACGGGTGGACTGGTGGGTGGACGAGCGCCGCGATCCGGTGAGGGCAACCGACGCCGCGATCCGGTACCTGCGCGGCCTGCGTACCGAATTTGACGGGTCGCTCTACCTCGCTGCGGCGGCATACAACGGTGGATCGGGCCGCGTCTCCCGCGGCCTGGCCCAGCACGCCGACGCACTGAGTGGCGTGGAGGGCGACGACCGCTTCTTTGCCCTCGCCGAGACGGGCTATCTGCGGTCGGAGACGCGGGAGTATGTGCCGCAACTGATCGCCGCCGCCCTCGTGGGCAAGGCGCCGGAGCGGTACGGCATGGATGTCGAACCGCTCATGCCATTTGTCTACGACAGCGTGACCGTGCCAGGGGCCACTCCACTCGCCGCGGTCGCCACCGCCAGCGGAGCGTCCATGGCCGAGATACGCGAATTGAATCCGCACTTCCTGCGTGGCCTCACGCCGCCGGGCGGGTCGAGCCAGGTGAGGGTACCGGTAGGCCGCGGCCTGGCCTTCGAGCTTCGCTTTGACGAGTTGCCTGCTGCCCTGCGGTCGGGCATAGCTGGCCGCGAGACGACCGTCAACCGCGGCCGCCTGTCGGTAATGGCCGCGCGCCACGGTCTCACCGAGCAGCAACTGGCCTGGTACAACCCGGGCCTGCGCCGGGCGTCCAATGGACTGTTGATCGGAGGCCAGTCCGTCATCATCCCCAGCGAGGTCGCCGTTGCGGCGGCGCTCAACGTCGCCGATCCGTCCATCGAGCGCTACGGCACCACGACGACCGCGAAACCCGCCAAGGCGGCTGCATCCGGGAAGAAGGCAGTTCCGCGTACGCACGTCGTGGCCAGCGGTGAGTCGCTGGATCGGATTGCTCGCCGCTTCGATCTCACGGTCAAGCGTCTGAAGTCCATGAACGGTCTGCGCGGTGACCTCATCCGGCCCGGTCAGCGGTTGATTGTCGGTACCAGCGGCGGTACCTGAGCGATCGGGTGCCGTCGGCGTCAGCGTCGGGCCCGGCGAGCCGGGGCCGACGCAGGAACGGAAACGGGGAGGGCGTCAGCCAGACGCCCTCCCCGTTTCCGTTCCTGCCCACTTCGATGTCAGTGTCTGATACCCCGCCGGTTGGAGCGGACTCAGTTCACCACGCCGTCGCCCTTGTAACCTCTCAGGAGGCGACGCTCGTAACCGTTTGAAGGGTCGAGCCCCTCCCGGCGCGACCGCTCGACGGCCGTGGGTCCGCGGTTGTAGACGAGCAGGGCAAGCTCCAGGTTGCCGTCGTACTCGCGGATGAGCCCGCGCAGGTAACGGAATCCGATGCGCAGGTTGGTCTCGCGGTCGTAGAGACGCTCACGCGTGATCCCCTTCTCGAAGTAGCGAGCCGTGGCCGGCATCAGTTGCGTGAGCCCTACTGCTCCGACCGGGCTGACCGCGTTCTCCTTGAACTCGCTCTCCACGCGCACGAGCCGGAACGCCAACTCGGGCTCGATGCCCTCGTCGAGGGCGATGTCATGGATGGATCCGGCGAGTTGGGCGCCGATGTTGTAGCGATTGGAAAAGGCGAAGATCCTGTTCCATCGCTCGAGTTGGGCATTGGCCATGGCAAGTTCGTTACGCGACATCCTGACCTGTGCGTTGCTTGCCGACCCGTCCTGTTCCTCCTCGTATCCAGGGCTGGAATCGCTGGGCGCCGATGCGGCCCTAGCTTCGTTCACCTGCTGGTTCTCATATATCATCAGTATCGCGGTGCAGCAGGCAATGCCCGCAAGCGCCCGGGTGGTTCGCGCATAACGTCGTGCGCGGTCCCCGCGGTGTACGTATGTACCGCGTAAATCTCGCATGTTTGTGTAGTCTCTTTCTGAGGTGGTGATGCCGAACGGTGTGATGCTCTCACCGCCCGCCGGGGCAGCCGCAACCTTCCACAATTCACGCGCGCTGCCATGGACCGCTCTTGCCTCCGATTTTCGACAACACGGAAATGTAACCCATCTCCATGGCCCTATCCACCCCTTTGGCCATGTCGTAAATTGTGAGGAGGCACACACTTACCGCCGTCAACGCCTCCATCTCGACACCCGTTCCTCCGCGGCATCGAACGCGCGCCAGCACCCTCACACCTGGCAGTTCGCGATCCAGCGTGAGTTCAATTTCGATGCCGGTGAGCAGTAGCTGATGACAGAGCGGTATCAGCTCCCAGGTTCGCTTGGCAGCCATCGTGCCGGCCACTCGTGCCACCGCCAGGACATCCCCCTTCTTCACGCCGTTGGCCTCGATCAGCGCCAGCGTCGCGGGAGCCATCCTTATCGCCCCTGTGGCTTCGGCGACACGCTCGCTGTCGTCCTTCCGCGTCACATCCACCATTCGTGCCGCCCCCGCTGGGTCGACGTGGCTGAGTTCGGATGCCTCTCCTGCTGTCTTCGCGTTGTCTGAATGGCCGTCGCTGTCCCTCCCTGCCGGCGAGAGCCCGAGATCCTGATCGGCCCCAGCCGGGCCCGGCAAACGCACGTCGTGTGCCTGTCGTGGCCGCTCAGACAGCATCTCGCTTCCTCCTCTGGCCAAGCGCCGACGCCAGTTGGCGCATGAGTGACATCCCGGCAAGCTGTGGATTGATGTTGCCGCGGGCGTGGTCGCGTGCTTTCTCCACCGCCAGAATCGCCTGTCCAAGCTGGACGGCGCGCTGGTCGCGGCCATTCTCCACCGCTTCCCGGAGTCGCTCGTGGAGGAGTACGGTCAGGTGCTCCAGCGACGCGTTGAAGCCGCCCCGAGCTTTTGTCGAGCCGAGTGCGGCGGCGGCCCTTGTCCAGCGGGCACGGCTGCCGCTCGCCGCGGCCTCCACCAGCCGATGGGCAGCGACTGCGGCTCCTCTCTCCTCTTCGGACGTGATCAGCCTGCCGGGTCGTCCACCGGCCAGCCGGATGAGTTCGGAGGCACCTGATGCGTCGCCGTACGCGGCGCGGAGTAACGTCGCCACCGACGGGTACGCGATGAACTCACGGACGTCAGCGTCGGACAGGGCGGGAACGCGCACGGCGACGACGCGCGAACGGATCGTGGGCAGGAGTGCCCCTGGCTCGCTCGATGTCAGGATGAGTGTCGTATCGTCCGGGGGCTCCTCGAGCAACTTCAGGAACGCATTCGCCGCGACCGCGGAATCCTCGTCGATCGCCATCCGGTCGGCGTCACCGATCACGAAAACCTTCCGGCGGCCGATTGCCGGTGCACGCGAAGCCTGATGCACCATCGCGCGCACGGCTGCCACGTGCAGCGCGTCGCTCCCGGGCGGGGCAGGGTAGAGACCGTTCGTTGCCACGCGTTCCTGGATTGCCTGGCCCATGTCCAGGCTGATCTCGGCGACGTCAGGATCCGCGCTCTTGAGCCTGGGCCGTGGGAAGTACCAGTGGAGATCAGGGTGCGACAGCTCCCCCATGTAGCGGCAGCCCTGACAGGAGCCGCAGGGTGCATCGTCTGCGACGCAGAGCAGCGTCCGCGCCAGTTGCAGGGCCAGATGCTGCTTGCCGGCCCCTGAAGGGCCATGGAAGAGGAGGCTCGCCGGCAGGGTGCCGTCACGAGCCGAGGCGTCCAGGCGACCGGCCAGCGACTGATGACCGAAGAGGGGGACTATGGGCACCCTCCAATATTATCGGACGCGTGCGCGAAGTGGAGGGATGGCCGACGGCACGGAACGTGATCGACATGACCTGGACCTTCAAACAAGGAGTGAGAATGAGCCATGTCACGCCTGAGAACGAGCGATTGTCAGGTTGCCGGGTGGCCGTCCTGGCAACTGACGGGGTGGAGCAGGTGGAGTTGGATGAGCCGGTGCGAGCGCTTCGCGCGGCTGGTGCGAAGGTGGATATCGTGGCGCCATCCAGCGGCAGCATACAGGGCATGAACGGCATCGATCAGGCCGGCCAGATTGACGTGGACCGTGTGCTCGGCGACGTCTCGGCGGCTGACTATCAGGCGCTGGTCATACCGGGAGGCGTCATCAGTCCGGACAGCCTGCGAACGGAACCGGCGGCAGTGACCTTCGTCCGCGAGATGATGGACACGGACCGCCCGGTAGCGGCCATCTGCCATGGCCCCTGGCTGCTCGTTGAGGCAGACAAGGTGAAGGGTCGAACCCTCACGTCCTGGGCGAGCCTCCAGACGGACATTCGCAATGCGGGTGGCGAATGGGTGGACCGGCAGGTGGTGGTGGATCAGAAGCTGATCACGAGCCGCAATCCGGATGACCTTCCGGCATTCTGTGGCAAGCTGACGTCGGTGCTGGCGTCGTGGTTGGCGGAGCGGAACCTGGATGCGCAGATCGAGCAGAGTTTTCCAGCGAGCGATCCTCCGTCCACTTCGGCGGTCGCGACCGGTCCCCGTGCATCCCGGGATCCGTCATCTCGACCGTCTGCCTGAGTGAGAGCGCTGCGTCAGCCGGGTCGAAGGGGTCGTTCGAGCGACCTGGCTGCCGGTTTCACTTCATGGTGAAAAGTACTTGACACGCCACCATGTCCGACTCATCATCCCTTCCATGAGCTCCGTCCCACCTCTCCGCCTCGCTGATATCGAGGAAACGCCGGCGCTGCATGCGCGGGCGATGGAAAACCTGCGCTTCATACGTGAGACGATGGAGCGCGCTGCGGCGTTCACCGCCGTCTCCGGTTGGGGCGTCACTGCCACCGGCGTGCTCGCCCTCGTCGCTGCGGCGGTTGCGCCGGCGCAGCCGGCTGCACCTCGTTGGCTCCTCACCTGGGTCGCCACGCTCGTACTGTCCGTGGCCATCTCCGGCTGGGCCACCGTGCGCAAGGCACGAGCTGCGCGAGTGCCCATCCTGAGCGGACCAGGGCGAAAGTTCCTGCTCGCCTTCCTGCCGCCCATGATGGTAGGCGCCCTCCTGACGGCGGAACTCGTCCGCCGAGGTGAGCCCACCATGCTTCCCGGAGCCTGGCTCCTTCTCTACGGCACCGCGGTCACGGCCAGCGGCGCTTTCTCCGCCCGCATCCTGCCGGCAATGGGCGGCTGTTTCATCCTGCTGGGCGCCCTGGCGCTCTTCGCGCCCCCCACCTGGTCCACCGCCATCATGGCGTTCGGCTTTGGTGGACTGCACCTCGTGTTCGGCTTCCTCATAGCGCGGAGCTATGGTGGCTGATGCCGGCGCCGCATCCAGTGGCCCTCGTGGCCGATCGCGCACGGCGCCGTCGACGGAGCCGCCGGTGACCGCCTCGGCGTCGCTCCACGGCGTCTCCGGTGACGCCGTGGAGCGTGTGCCGATGGAACTGGATCGACTCATTCACGAACGTCTGCGTCTCGGGATCGTGAGCGCACTCGCCGTCAATGACGTCCTCAGCTTCAGTGACCTGAAGAAGCTGCTGCATTCCACCGACGGCAACCTGAGCGTGCACGCGAGGCGTCTCGAGGACGCTGGTTACGTCTCGTGCCGCAAGGGCTTCGATGGACGCGTGCCGCGGACGGAGTATCGTCTTACCCGCTCCGGTCGTCAGGCATTGGAACGGTACCTCAACCACATGGAGGCGTTGATCAACGCCACTCGCGAGCACGTCTGAAATCGTGCTTGCCGGGCGCATCGGCGCGGGTATGTGCTTTATGTCACAAAGTGAAATCCCTCTGGCCGACATCCATGTGGCGATCATCATGGACGGCAACGGCCGATGGGCGACGGCCCGTGGCCGATCGCGCAGCGCCGGCCACCTGGCCGGGGCTCGGGCCGCTCGTCGGCTCGTGGAGGGAGCACGGGAACTGGGTCTGGGCACGCTCACCCTCTACGCCTTCTCCGGCGACAACTGGAAGAGACCGCCGGGAGAGGTTGGCACCCTGATGCGCCTCTTCCGTCGCTATCTCGCGGCCGAGACCGCACGCTGCGTCAGCACCGGAATCCGTCTCTCCATCATAGGCCGGCGAGACCGACTCTCCAGTCAGCTCAGGCACGCCATCGACGCTGCCGAATCGGCTACGCGTGATGGTGACGCCATGCACCTGCGGGTGGCCGTGGATTATTCGGCGCGCGACGCTATCCTGGCTGCCGCCAGCAGGGCCGCCCAGTCGGATCCGACCGGGCTGGCGGCCGGAGGCGCCCAGGCGAGGGAGGTGTTCGCTGCCGCGCTCGGCGCCGTAAGCCACGATCTGACACCGGCACCCGATGTGGACCTGCTTATCCGGACCGGAGGCGAGCAGCGGTTGAGCGACTTCCTGCTCTGGGAATGCGCTTATGCCGAGCTCTGGTTCACGTCCCGGGCCTGGCCCGATTTCACCACCGCCGACCTGCTCACCGCGCTGGGAGACTTCGCCCGCCGCAACCGGCGGTTCGGCGGGCTCGACGCTGAGGAAATGGTCGCCGCCTCAGCCATTCCCGTGCGCGTGAGTTCCCTCGCCGCCGGCTGACGGTCAGTCGGCGCCCGCGCGCCGCTCCCTGAGAGTCGCCTAACGTTTACGGCGTCCCGACGGCCGCGTCCCGACTTGCTGCTCTCGATTCCCGTTCCGGGATGCTGTCTCCGGCACCCGGCCCCTGGTCAGCCCTGAACGAGCTTTGCCTCGCGACCGGTTGCCTCGTCAACGTGGATCCGGAAGAGCGTCGTGCGATGTGGCGCGATGTCATCGCTGGTGAATACCGCGGGGTAGCGGCTGCGAAGCAGCTCGGCGCCGAGTTGCATGGCCTCGCGCTCCTGTTCGCTGCCGTCGGGATCGATCGGCCTGAACGTCCCGTGGATGACCACGCTCGTCCATTCCGGCGAGTCGTGGACCTCATCCACCTCGAATGCCACCCAGTGCGAGTGCGCGAGCATCTCCAGCTTCGGCCCGAGCGATGTTCGACCGTACAACCAGCCGTCGTGGTAGATGTAATGGACCGGGACTATGTCGACGTGGCCGCGGAAGGCATAGGCCAGCCGTCCGACGGAATTGTCCTTGAGGAACTGCACGATCTCGTCCTCGGTAAGGTCGCGGATCGAGAGCGTCGGTCTGGTCATGTCGGGTTCCTCTTGGGCGTGGATTGCGATGCCGGTTTCAGAATGGCGTTGGTGTGCCGGTGACTACGCGGTAGCAGTCACGGGCGATGAGGAGTTCCTCGTCGGTCGGGATGACCCAGGCGTCCAGACGGCTGCCCTCGGCGCTTATGATCCCCTCGCGGCCATCGGTGCAGTAGTGGTTGCGAGTTTCATCCAGGGTCATTCCCATCCATTGCAGCCCATCACAGATGCCGGTACGAATGCGCGCGGAGTTCTCGCCAATGCCGCCGGTGAAGACTATCGCCTGCGCCCCGCCCATGGCCGCCAGGTAGGAGCCGATGTACTTGCGCGCACGGTAGCAGAATACCTCTATCGCCAGCCGTGCGCGACGGTCGTCGTTCTCATCCGCCTCCTGCAGCAACTCGCGCATGTCGTTGGTCAGGCCGGAGATCCCCAGCAGGCCGGAGTGCTTGTTGAGCAGCGTCGACATCTCGCGCTGGGACAGCCCTTCCTTGACCGCCACGTGCTCCAGCAACGCGGGGTCCAGGTCGCCCGATCGCGTTCCCATGACGAGTCCTTCCAGCGGTGTGAAGCCCATCGAAGTGTCCACCGAGTCACCGGCGGCGATGGCGCATGCCGAACAGCCATTGCCCAGGTGCAGCGTGATGATGTTCGTCTCCTCACGCGATCTCTCGGTCAGCTTGCGCCAGCGGGCCGCCACGTACCGGTGCGAAGTGCCGTGGAAGCCGTAGCGGCGCACACTGTGGCGCCGGTAGAGCTGGTAGGGAATGGCGTAGAGGTATGCCTGTGGAGGCAGCGTCTGGTGGAACGCCGTGTCAAAGACGGCCACCTGTGGGACGCCAGCGCCGAGTACTTCGCGTGCGGCGGCTATACCGCGCAGATTGGCCGGATTGTGGAGCGGTGCGAGGTCGATGTTGTTCTCTATGCCTCGCTGCACATCGGGAGTGATGAGGACCGACTTCTTGAACAGTTCGCCGCCGTGAACCACACGGTGGCCCACGGCATCGATCTCACCGATGCTGCCGAGCACTGCTCCGGAGTCGTCGCTGGTGAGCCAGGTGAGCAGGTGGCCTAGCGTGGAGCGGTGATCGGGTAGCGGAATGCTACCCCGTTGCGGTCCGCCAACGGATGGCTGGTAGGTGTAGATCGCCTCACCGCCCACCCGCTCCACCATCCCCTTCGCCAGGCGCTCGTCCGTATTGTTCAGCAGCCGATCATCGTCGGTCCTTACCAGTTGGAACTTGAGCGACGATGAACCGACGTTGAGGACGAGGACATTCATGGCCTGATCCGCGCGCTGGCCGCATGCGGCTCCATCGATCGGCGATCGGCCGGCGCACCTCCCAGTGCGTCATAGGCGTCCAGTGTGCGGACCAGGGCATGCGCGTAATCGGCACCAACCCCGCTCAGGTGCCCCATCTTGCGTCCCGGTCGTGCCGACTTCTTCCCGTAGAGGTGCAGCCGCACCCCAGCCACCGAGAGGGCCTCCGTGAACTCCGGCGTGCCGGATGTCCAGAGGTCGCCCAGCATGTTGGCGATCGCTGTCGGGTCGAGGATCGTGGTGTCCCCGAACGGCAGGTTGCAGATGGTGCGTACAAGCTGTTCGAACTGGCTGGTGGCGCAGGCTCGTTCGGTTGCGTGGAATGTGTTGTGCGGGCGCGGAGCAAGCTCGTTGACCAGCAGGCGTCCGTCATGGAGGAGAAAGATCTCCACCGCCAGCAGGCCCTCTATTCCTGACGCCTCGGCCACCGCGCGGCCCAGTGCTCGCGCATCGCGTTCCACCGCGGCATCGAGCCCCGTGGGCGTGACCGACCAGGCCAGCACACCGTTCACGTGATGGTTGCGGGCCGGTGGAAAGACCGAGCAACTGCCATCTGACTGGCGGGCGACCAGGATCGAGAGCTCATCGGCAATATCGAGGAACCCCTCGACGACGCAGCGCGCCGCGCCCACCGTGTGCCAGCCCTCGGCGGCCTCGACATGGTCACTCACCCGCGCCTGGCCGCGCCCGTCATAGCCGCCAAAGCAGGACTTGATGATGCTCGCTCCCATCGTCCTGACCGCATCCACGCAGTCCTCCTCGGATTCGACGATCCGGTGCGGACCGACAGGGAAGCCATGGGAGTGAAGCCAGCTCTTCTGGCGACCACGATCCTGGATCATGTGCACGACGTCCACGCCCGGCCGCAACGGAGCCAGTGCCGCGGCAGCCTCCAGCGTGGCGAGCGGAATCTGCTCTATCTCCAGCGTGACGACGTCACAGCCGCGGGCCAGCTCGGCTGCAGCGTCCGCGTCGGCGTACGGCGCGGTGATCAACCGCGATGCCATCGGGCCGGCGGGGCAATCGGGATCGGGATCCATGACGGCGATGTCGTAACCCATGGAGCGGGCAGCGAACGCCGTCATCCGTCCAAGTTGGCCGCCGCCCAGGAAGCCGATGGTCGCGCCGGGTAGTATCGGGGAGTGGTCCTTCATGGAACGGGGAGTTCAGGCAGTTCCTGGCCACGCACCAGGTCGGCGCGGGCCTGCCGCCACTGCCTCAACCGCTCGCGCACATCGGAGCGCTGAAGACCCACGATCTCCGCTGCCAGGATGGCCGCGTTGAGCGCGCCCGGCTTGCCGATGGCCAGAGTGCCAACGGGTACGCCGGCGGGCATCTGGACAATGGAAAGCAGGGCGTCAATTCCCTGCAGCATCGTGGCTGGTACCGGAACACCAAGCACTGGTACGAGCGTCTTCGAGGCGACCATGCCAGGAAGGTGCGCAGCGCCACCGGCGGCAGCTATGATCACCTGAAGTCCACGGCTTTCCGCATCCCCGGCGTATTCGAACATCCAGTCCGGAGTGCGGTGGGCGGAGACGACCCGCGCCTCGTACGGCACGCCGAGTTCGGCGAGCAGGCTGCACGCCGGTTCCAGGTATGGGTAATCGGAGGTGCTGCCCATGATGACGCCAACCAGTGGCGGATCGACCGGCGCGGCGGGTGTGGAAGGATGCTGGGCTGACGGGGCGGGCGAATCTGACATGCGCCTTGGCGGACAGATGAGGACGGCGGCAGGGCACTCGGGGCGTTGCTGCCGTCGGCATTGGGCCGGTTCAACGCACGAGTTGCGTCACCACCGGCCGGCTCATCGGGAAATATGCGTGGCGCACGCCGCGCTGGCGACCGGCAGGAGGCGCGAGAGCCGTTCGTGCCGCGTATCGCCGGCGTTGGCCGGTCAGTCGTCGTGGATGACGACGCAGTCGCGGCCGGCGGCCTTGGCCTGGTACAGAGCGGTATCGGCGCGGCTCATCCAGTCATCCAGCGATTCGCCGTGGCGTAGCGCGGCTATGCCCACCGACAGCGATAGCCGGAGATCGCTGGCCCTGGATGGGAGTGTCAGAACACGCACCGCTTCGCAGACGCGCTCGGCCTGCCGGAGTGCCGCATCATTGGGCGAGTCGCGCATGATCGCGGCGAATTCGTCGCCGCCATACCGGCAGACGAAATCGCAACGGCGCAGGAACACTCTGGCGAGTGCTCGCGCGACTTCCCGCAGCGCCATGTCGCCCACCTGATGTCCGTGACGGTCGTTGAGTTGCTTGAAGCCGTCGACGTCGATCATGAGGAGGCAGGTCGGCGTGGCGACAAAGCTGTTGAGCTGCAGGACCCGATCGGCGAAATCATCGAACTCCTTGCGGTTCGGCAATTCCGTGAGCGGGTCGAGCGAGCTCGTACGCCGCTCTTCCTCCAGCTGTCGCGACAGCGACCGCAGTTGTGCCCCCAGCGCCGCGGTCTGCTCGCGCTGGCGTGACTGGCGAGCACTCAGCACCTCGTCGAACACATCCAGCGTCCGTTCCGCCACGCGCCGCAGGTCGGCCGCCGAGCCGCCCTGCGTTGCCGCACGGAGCATCCTGAGCTGTTCGGATGTGGTCTCCTCTTCCTTTCTATCGTCCAACATCGCCAGATGCAGGGAACTGACAAAGCTCCAGATCGTCTCGCGAAGCTGTTCCATGGTGGAACTGATTGCCTCGCCTTCCGACCGCCGGTGTTCGCCGAAAGCACGGCCGAGCGCCCTCCAGTCGCGGGGGCCGCTCTGCTCTCCATCTCCGAGGGCCTGACCAAGCGTGGCATGACGAACCCAACGCTCCACTTCGGCGAGCGTCCGCTCGGCAGTGGATACCTCGGTGTCGATGGCAAAACGGCCGTATGCCCTCAGGATCGTCACCAACGTGTCCAGCGCTTCGTCGCCATCGCGTCCTTCACGTACCGCGGGCGAAGACGCATTGCCCTGCATGGTCGATGCTGCGCTTGGAGAGGATTGCCGCCGGAAGATCATGCAACGAATCGCGGTAGGGTGGGCGGACGCAGCATGCGCTGCAGTAAAGAGACGACTCACGAGCCGCAGGGACACAGCCGGATACGGAGAGGCGG
>CALCHX010000061.1 GCA_937906875.1 uncultured Gemmatimonadota bacterium
CCGTCGCATACCCTGAGACTGTAGCAGCCGCTGTGGCTGTTGCATGCTCTGCGACCGCAGCAGCCGCTGCGACCGTTGCATCTGTTGTGGCGCCTGCATCCGCTGTGGTCGCGCTCTCCGAGCGTGTGCGGCTCGCTGTTGCCTCTGTTGCCGCTGCATTCGTTCGACTCGCTGGGCGCGCTCGGTGCGCTGTGCCCGCGTCAGAGAGTCACCGGCCACGACTCTCGGACTCGCCGCCTGGCCGGCTGCCGGCGTCGACGTGCCCGGCGGCCGGGGCGAAGTAGGAGTCTGGCCGATGGCCACGCTACTGATTCCCAGCGCCATCATGGCGCCGAGCGAGAGCCGGTGGATGATCTTCACGGTCCTGCCTCCGGATGACGATGAATCCGCGGGGTGTCAACTCCGCGTGGCCCCGATTCACGGATGCGCCCCATGCGCATCGCCTCACGTGAGACAGCGCGGGACCAGCCGACGTTAAGGTCGCCCGGCCTGGATCGGTGGGTCTGCCGACTACCTGGATCACCCTGTCCAGCGTGCCCTGCGGGGCCCTTGCCGAGCAGCGATTGGTTGGAGCCGAGCGGTACGGATGCCCCGGCGCCGGTCCAACCCTTCCGGCTGCCGCTGGCGAGCCCCGCCGTCATCACGTTATCATCCGTGTCGCCATCCGAACCGGTTGGATATTGGTACGGTATTGCGGCCGTCACAGGCTAGGAGGACTTCATGAGCGACACTCCATCCGGACCGACCGACGTCATCTGGCGCGATGGCGAGTTCGTTCCCTGGCAGGACGCCACGATCCACGTGATGAGTCACGTGGTGCACTACGGGTCGTGTGTTTTTGAAGGACTGCGGTGCTACGAGACCGCTGCTGGCGGCGCCATCTTCCGGCTTCGCGAGCACATGCGCCGACTGGTCGATTCGGCGCGTATCTACCGCATGCCGGTGGCGTACGATGTGGACGCCATGATGGAGGCCTGCGTCGGCACGGTGGCGGCCAACGGCCTGACATCGTGCTACCTGCGGCCGCTACTCGTGCGCACCGGACAGGACATGGCGATCGTCCAACCCGTCAACCAGATCGAGACGTTCGTCATCGCGTGGCGCTGGGGAACCTATCTGGGAAAGTCTGCCCTCACCGACGGCGTCGACGTGCGCGTCTCGAGCTGGCGGCGTCCGGCGCCGGACACGTTTCCGGCCATGGCCAAGGCCGGCGGCAATTATCTGAACTCGCAGCTCGCCAAGATGGAGGCGCGCGCCGACGGCTACGCCGAAGGGATCATGCTGGATTCCTTTGGCTTCGTGTCCGAGGGCAGCGGTGAGAACCTGTTCCTGGTGCGTGACGGCGTACTGTATACACCCACCGTCCATGCCGGGATACTCCAGGGCATAACGCGCGACTCGGTGATCCGGCTGGCGGGCGACGTAGGGCTGGAGGTCCGTGAACAGACCATCCCGCGTGAGATGCTCTACGTGGCTGATGAACTGTTCTTCACCGGCACGGCCGCCGAGTTGACCCCGATCCGGTCGGTGGATCGGATCCCGATCGGCACCGGTCGGCCTGGACCTGTCGCCCTGTCACTCCAGCGCGAACTGCTCGGTATCGCCACCGGCAGGATCCCCGACCGGCATGGTTGGCTGACTGCGGTCCCCCAGGCTGCAGCAGGCCGGGCGCGCGCGGGAGTCGGTCATGGGTCGGCCGTCACGGTCGGGGATGGTGTTGTCGTGAACTGAATGGCTGTCTGGATGGTATTACGGACAGAGAATCTCGCAGGGTGACGAGTGGGCCGATCGAAGCACGGGAGGTGTGCATGGTCGTGGGCTGTCTGGCACTCAATGCGTCGTTTGAACCGCTGACCATGGTACCTCTTCATCGGGCGCTACGGTTGGTGATAGATGGCAAGGCAGAGATCGTGGAAGCCGACGGAACGCGACCGGTGCGTTCGGAACGGCTGACCATCCCGCGCCCCGCTGTCATCCGGCTGGTGAAGTTCATCCATGTTCCACGCCGCTTTCGCAAGCAGGTGACGAACACGTTCCTTTTCGCTCGCGACCACTACCGCTGTCAGTACTGTGGGCGGTCGACGGGAGAACTGAAGTTGCGCGAGGCGCTCACCCGCGACCATGTGATCCCGCTCTCCCGGGGCGGCCTGAATGTGTGGGAGAACGTCGTCACGGCCTGCAGCTCGTGCAATACGCGCAAGGCCAACCGGCTTCCCGTGGAGATCGGGATGCATCCGCTCGTACGCCCTGGCGAGCCGCACTTCGTCCACCTGTCGTGGGTGGTCCGACGGCTGACTCCGATCCAGTCGCACTACATCCAGCTCTTCTACGGGCGCGAGATGCTCGACCAGATCGAGGAACTGGAACGGGGTACCGCACTGATCGCACGCGCCTGATCCTTGCTCCAGCCCTGCCGGGGCGTCCGGCTCAGGGCTGGATGTAGAAGGTCGCGGTTCGTGCCTCCAACTGCCTTCGTTCCCCGCCAATCACGCGAATCAGTAGCCTGCTCAGGCCGCGCCCCAGTGCTGTGCCGGGATTGCGGTCGCCGCGTACCGCGGGCCCCAGTTCCCCGCGCAGCCAGCGATCCACCTCGTCGAGGTCGCTCAGGGAGAGCGTCTCTATTGCCACGCGCCCACTGTAATAGTACCGCCGGCCGCGGCGGCGGATGGCAATTCTCGGTGAGAACGGTCGCTCCACTGCGGCCTGTGCCTGGGCTATGTCCCCATAGCTACCGAGTAGCGTAACCCGGTCGTTCATGATGCGCGCGACGTGATAGCTGTTGTCCAGTGCATCCAGACGGATCACGACGTCCCATTCCGCCGAACCCTCCAGGTCATTCAACAGCCCGCCCGTCGACCAGAGCTCGACGCGGAAGTGTAGTCGGGTGGGGAAACCGTTCCGCAGCAGGTCTCTCAGGCGTCCATCATCCAGCACGGCCAGGGCTCGAACACGCGGACCCTGCTGGTCGGGCCGCGCCGCGACCTCCAGGGAGAGTCGCGGTTCGCGTTGAGCGAGCAGGAGGGTGGGGGCGGCCATGAGTGCGGCCGCTCCCAGTACGGGCGCGGTGGATGCGGCGCCCAGCACCGTGGTCAACGCCACGGTGAGCGTGATCCCGATGGCCTTTACCCGCCAACGCGGATGTCGGCGTGGCGGTCGCTGGACGTTGGGGAGCGCGACCATTGGCTGCACTAGAATCGCTCGTGCAGCCGCAGGTAGAAGTTGGTGCGTTGCCCGGGGTCGGAAATCCCGCGCGCCACGTAGATCCCGAACAGACCCAGGTCCACACCCAGCCCCAGGTCGGTCCGGAAACTCGCCAGCCGCGGGAATGCTCCACGCGATAGCTGGAGCGGCTCGCCCACGGTCGGATCACCATGCGAAACCAGCCAGCCGCGCCCACTGTTGGCGAAGGCGACCCACTGTGCACCATGACGCCAGCCGCGTCCCAGCCAGTCTCCCATCCTGCCCAGGTCGTGCAGATGCAGGTCGCCGCGATACTCGGCCTGGGCCAGCACCACCCTGTCACACTGGGCAGGCGAGCCGGCCGGCACGGTGAGGGTGGAGCACTGTCCGAGATCCACATTGCCGGCGAGACCCCTGAAATCATAGCCAGGCAGCGTCCCCGGCCCGCCCAGAGAGAGCCGACGTTGGGCGGGAAGTGGATCGCCATGCAGCCAGCCGGCTGCCACCAGCCTCAGGTTGAGCTGCGCGCCGGGCGAGATGCGACTGTATCGACGAACGTCCAGGAAACCGCGCCCGTAGCGCACACGCGAGTCGTCGATCGGACGCACGCCAGGCGAGAGCTCTGCGAACTCGCTCACCCGGCCGCTGCCATGCTCGTAGTCAGCCAGCAGGTAGAGCCCCGACCAGGGGCGGTCCACGACGTTGCGTGTATCCACGCGGAGTATCAGGTCGGCAACGTGGAACTTGCCCGCGTCGGCCGCCGGGTTCGCACGCCATGCTATGCCGTTGCGAAAGATCGAGAACGGATCGCGGCTCGCCCGCGAGGCCCATCGTTCGTCGGCGAGACCCAGCTTCAGTTCCACATCGGGGCCGATGAACAGCCCGGCGTTCACGCTCCCTCCGTGTGCATCGAAGTAGTCCCGGAAGTCACGCCTGAGAAGGAAACTCGCCAGACCCACCTCGTCCCCGGCGAGCTGCCAATCCTCCACCGGTCGCACGAGATCATAGAGCGAGCCGCTGAGTCTCAACCCACGATCCCGGCCCAGGCTGATCTCACCACTCACGTCGTGACCTATGTTCTCGGAGTCCCAGCGGAAATCGTTTGCCGTGCGGAAAACTCCGAACACTCGTAGCTCGGTCCCACCCCATGCGCGCGGAGCGCGGTACTCGGGGCCGACCATGATGGGTAGTCCCTCGACACGGTTGTAGCTCTTCGCGGTGGTCAACTTGAAGCGCACCCCACTGCGTCGATCGCGGGCGCGCCACTGCAACCAGAAATCCTCCAGCCCCGCCTGCACTCGCCCCGTGGTGTCCGTGGACACGAGTACGTCACCCTCTTCCAGATAGTCGAGTCGGCCGCGATAGACCCGCACGCCACCGCCGATGACGGCGCCGGCAACTCCCGTGACCCGACCGCCCACTACCAGCAGGTCGCCGTCGATCCGCGCGCCCTGTGCCAGCTCCACATTCGCGTTTATCGCGACCAGCCGCCCCGAGATGTGACCGGCCACGATCACCGGGCCATCCACCACCGCGACATCGCGCTCCACCACTGCGCCACTGTCCACCCTGTATGGACCCAGGCTGCGTAGCGTGTTCGCCTGGTTGTAGACGCCCAGTGCCTCGCGACCGATGGCCCTGGGGAGCGGTCCGTCCCGCACTGTTGCCGAATCCGTTCGAGGTTGCTGCGCGTCCGCGGCCCCGGACAGTGGCAGCAGGGCCATTGCGAGCGCGGCAGCGAAAAGGAACCGGTGCACGGGGCCGTCCAGGGCCGTGAGGAAGGCTGGCACTTTCATGGCTGGGAGGCCTCCGCGTCGATACCCAGGCGGCGCATCCGTCGGTAGAGGTTGGGGCGGTCAGTCTGCAGCCGCCGCGCCGCCTCGGCGATGTTGCCCCGTGCCGCCATGAGCGCGCGCATTATGAGTGCCCGCTCGTAGTCGTCCAGGGAATCGGAAAGGGAAATGGGAAGGGAGAAGCTGTCGTCTGCACCAGTTCCCTGGCCATCGATGGCCGACACCACGTCGACCATCTGCGACGATGGCGCAAGCGAGCGGCCTTCGGGGAGCACCGCGCACACTTCGGTCGTGCTCACCGTCTGGCCGGCATGGAGGATGGCCAGTCGCTCGACGATGTTCGCCAGCTCGCGCACGTTCCCCGGCCACTGGTAGCGGCCCAGCGTCGTTATTGCGTCGGGTGTCCAGCGCGGCAACGGTTGCCCGGTACGCGTACGGTGAAGGGCGGAGAAGTGGTGCACCAGCGCCGGAACATCCTCTACCCGGTCGCGAAGAGGCGGCAGTGTGAGGGGGATGACGTTGAGGCGGAAGTAGAGATCCTCGCGGAAGAGACCCTCCTCCACCGCTCGCGGCAGATCCTTGTTGGTCGCGCTCACGATCCGAACGTCCACCCGGATCGGTCGCCCGCCACCGACGCGTTCTATCTCGCGAGCCTCCAGCGCGCGCAGCAGCTTTGCCTGCGCCTCGGCACCCAGGTCACCCACCTCGTCCAGGAGTAGCGTGCCCGTATGCGCCAGCTCGAACCGACCTATTCGTCGCTCGATGGCCCCGGTGAATGCGCCCCGCTCGTGACCGAACATCTCGCTCTCCACCAGGTCGCGCGGGATCGCCGCGCAATTCACGCGAATGAATGGCCGATCGCGCCGCGGACTGGCCGAATGCAACGCCGCAGCCACCAGTTCCTTCCCCGTGCCCGACTCGCCATGCACGAGGACTCGTGCATCGGAGGCGGCAACACGCGCTATGAGTTCACGTACGCGCTGCATGGGTGCGCTGTCACCGATCATCTCGCCGGCCAGGCCGAGGTCGGCGCGCAACGTCTGGGTGGCCCGACGCGCCTGTCGCAGCTCGATGGCCGAGCCGAGGGCAAGCAGCAGTCCCTCGGGCGTGAGCGGTTTCTCCAGGAATTGCGCCGCGCCCAGCTTGGTAGCCCGCACCGCGTCAGACAGGCCGGCGCGACCGCTCATCATCACCACCGGCAGGTCGGGCCGCTGTTCGCGGAGCCGCTCCAGCAGTTGAAGTCCGTCCAGCCCACCGGGCATCATGAGGTCGAGCAGCGCCACGTCCGGTTCGGCCTCCCGGGCCAGGGCCAGCGCCGTTGCGCCGTCGGGCGCCTCGCGTACCTCGTACCCTTCGGCGCGCAGTAGCGCACCCACCATGCGGCGGATATTCGGTTCGTCGTCGACGATGAGGACAGATGGCACGGCTGCTCAGCGCGGCGGAGGGGCGTCGGGCAGCGCGCGCTCGGCGACTCCGCGGCCACGCTCCGCCGCTGCCAGCAACGCCCCGTCCGGCTGTCGTTCCGACAGCAGCTTCGTCACGAACCGCTGGTTCTCCGACACCCGTTCCACCTCGATCGCCATCGCTTCCACCGCCTGTTCGATGCGCCGGAGCTGCTCCGTCTGTTCGGCTGGCAGGTGCGCTGGCGGAGTCGGCGCGCGATCCATCCGACGCGCTATGGCGCGGGCGATCGGCCAGCCTACCAGGACGAGCACGATCATGGCGAAGAACGCGATGCTTATGACCACCGCCTCTTGCGGAATCACGGGAAAGTCGGGTGGCACGGTCTGGCCGGACTGGGTGACGACGACACCCTCCGGCCCCAGCGTGACGACCTTTCCGTCTGCTCCCTGTATCCGGAAGGTACGTCCGGCATCGGCCGCCGCACCCTGTTCCGCGAGAGCTTCCTTGACCGCTTGCTGCGCCTCCTGCCGGGCCTGCCGGGCCGCGTCCTGCGCGGCCTGAGGTATCGCTGGAGGTGCCGGTGCCACAGGCTGTTGTGTCTGGATCATCATCTCCTCCCATGCCGGGATCGCGCCGCTGAGGAGCGGACAGACACGTCATCGTCGCTCCCGTTCTCCACGCCACGCTCGGCCAGCAGCCGGGTGGTGAACCGCTGCGCCTCGGATATCCGCTCCACCTCCACGGCCACCGAGTCGACTGACTGCTGTAGCTGTTGCAGCCGGTTCTCGATATCCGACGAGAGTGCGAGCGGGGAGTTCCGCCGGTCGAGGTTGCGGGCGAAGGCGCGCACCAGAGGCACACCGATCGCCAGCACGACGATCATTATGAATAAGCCGATGGGGACGACGACTGTTTGGTCCATAGGTCCCATTCTCCCGTGAAGGCCAGTGTCTCGCTGGCCGGTAGGCCGATCGTGATTGTTGTACCCTGTCCCGGAGTACTTGTCGCACCCACCACACCGTCGTGCGCGGTCACGATCTGTCGAACGATGGCCAGTCCGAGCCCGGTGCCGGTCCCCTTGCTGGTCACGTACGGGTCCCATATGCGTTCCAGTCTCCCGGGTGCGATACCGCTCCCCGTGTCCGTGACCTCCACGGCTACCCCTGGCCGGCCCGCGACATCCGCGTTGCGGACGCGGACGAGCACCGCACCGCCGTCCCGGCAGGCGTCCGCCGCGTTCATCAGGACGTTGCTGAGGGCGCGGGCGAGGGCGTCGTGATAGCCGTGGACGAGCGCCAGCTCCGGCTCAACCTCCACCGTGAACTGCAGGTCACCGGCGCCGATGGCGTTGGCCGCGTAGCGGGCCAGTTCACCCATGTCGACATCTGCCGATGGTCCCTCCAGCAAGCGCCCGAACTGGGCGAAATCACGTGCCATGCGTTCCAGCCTCGCCGACTCCACAGCCAGTACCTCCACCGGCTCGGCCAGTGAGGGTGGCGCCTCGCGCTCGAGCCGGGCGATGGCGAAACGGATCGGCGTGAGCGGGTTCTTCAGCTCGTGGGCGACCTGGCGCGCCGTCTCGCGAAATGAGCGCAGCCGCTCGGTCTCCAGGGCGCGAGAGCGTCCCTTCTCGAGTTCGCGGTACATCGTTCTCATCCGGCGGCGCAGGAGGGCAAACTCGGGTGCACCGCGACGCGGCGGATCGTCCGGCAGCGGCTCCGAGCGGGCGATCCGTTCCGTCCACCCCACGAGTTCGTGGAGCGGTCGGCTCAGTTGTCGACTCAGGTGTCCGGCCACACGAGATGCCACGAGGACTATCACTCCGAGGCCAACCAGGGCCCCCACGAGCAGGATCGGTAACACACGCGCCACGAGAAAACGGAAGCGCGCGGCGAGCGTGAGCGAGCGTGTCAGTTCGCGCTGATGAGCATCGATCGCTGCTGCCTGCGCGGGCGTCAACGGAACCGACCGGGCTGCCTGCACTGCTGCCTCGCCCGTCGTCGCCACCCGCTCCCACATCGCGTCGCTGCTCACCATCGGCAGCAGCCGGGTCACGGCGACACTCCAGGCCACGGTGACCATCAGCGCGGGCAGGGCGGCGAAGAGGAGAAGAATGACCAGCAGCCGAGCGCGAAAGCCGAACTGCCTCACACGTGCTCCGTACGTACGGGAAATGGAGAGGGTTTCGAAGCGGAAGATAATGCTGCGGAACGGTGCAGGAGGGGCGGATTCACCCTCGGCTGCGGAGGTTGTGATCCGACCAGCCGGGCGTTCATGTCATCCCTCGCGCCCCGATCCCGCCTGCTGGCCCACGACATTGCCCTTCACACGCCGCTCCGCGATAGTATACATTTCCCGGTTGTCACGATTACTGGAGAGTGATGGGGAACGCCTGGACCCTGGCCGACATGTTCGGCCGGCGCGCCGCGGAGCATGCCGAGAGCACGCTCCTCGTGGCGGATGGACGTGCGATCAGTTACGGACAGATGGAGACACGGGCGACGGCGATGGCCGCCGCGCTCGTGGAGTTGGGAGTCGGCGCAGGTGACCGTATTGCCATCAATCTGCCCAACTGCCCGGAGTGGATCGTCGCCCTGCTGGCCACGGCCAGGTTGGGCGCGGTCGTGGTCCCGGTGAACCCCCGGCTCAATTACCATGAGCTGAGATACCAGTTGCGGCACGCCGAGGTTTCCACCGTCTTCACCGTCGAGCATTTCCACGGGGTGGACTACCTGCAACTGTTCGAGGACCTGCTCCCGGAACTGCCCGACCTGCTCTATGTGGTGACGGTTGGTGAGGAGGAACTCTGGTACGACGACCGGATCTTCCAGTTCGAGGATCTGCTCTCCAGTGGCATAGGTCGTCCGCCTCCGGAGATGCCGGACGTCGACGATGACGATGACCTGGCGTTGCTCTACACCTCCGGTACCATGGGCAAGCCGAAGGGGGTGCGGCTGTCGCACCGTGCCGTCGTCCAGACGGCCGTCCTTGCAGGCGAGGCCATTCTGGTCACGGAAGATGACCGTGTGCTCGCTGCCCTGCCGTTGTTCAACCTGTTCGGCGTCAGTGTGGTGATCGGCACCATTGCTGCCGGCGCGACACTCGTCCTGCAGGAGGAGTTCCAGGCAGCGGATGCTCTCGCGCTGATGGAGCGACAGCGCGTCACGATCCTGCACGGTGTACCCACCATGTTCCACCTCCTCATGCGGGAGCGGGTCTTCGATCCAGCACGCTTCCCGCATCTGCGCAGCGGCGTCATAGCCGGCAGTCCGGTCAGCGAGGAGTTCGTGCGGCGGGTTCGCCGCTGGTGCGATGTGCAGGTAGCATACGGGCTCACGGAGACGGGCCCGACGGTGGCCATCACGAGATTCACCGATCCCGAGGAGAAGCGCTTCGGGACGGTCGGCCGCCCGCTTCCCGGTGTCGACGTCAAGGCTGTCGACTTCATGACCGGAGCGCTTCACGGGCCCGAAGCTGTCGGCGAACTGGCCGTCCGCGGACCCAACGTCATGTCGGGTTACTCCCGCATGCCTGCCGAGACGGCCAGGTCGTTCTCGGCGGGAGGTTTCTTCCTCACGGGTGATCTCGGTATCATCGACGAGGAAGGCTACATCCGCATAGTAGGCCGCACCAAGGAGACGATCCTTCGCGGTGGATACCATATCTACCCGCGGGAGGTCGAGGACCAGTTGCGCGCCCACCCTGCGATCGACGATGTCTGCGTGATCGGTGTTCCCCACGACGTGCTGGGAGAGCTGATCTGCGCGTGCATCGTGCCGGTGGAAGGAGCAGTCATCACGGGCAAGGAGCTCAAGGACTTCGCCCGCGACACGATGGCTGCCTACAAGATCCCTGATCTCGTCCGCTTCTTCGATGCGTTCCCGTTGACCGGGAACGGGAAGGTGCGGCGGCGAGAACTCGAGCGCACTGTCGCGCTCGACCACACAGTCACAACAGGTACATGAACGCACGCTATTCGCGGCAGGCGCCCGCTCGCGCCGCCGTCGCCCCCCTGCATCGCGGCCCGGGCGCAATGTCCCACGTCGCCGGTGTGCCGCTGCAGCACGCCCCCAACGCCGCCCTCCTCATCGACTTCGACAATGTCACGATGGGGATTCGCTCCGACCTCCAGACCGAGCTGCGGAACCTCCTCTCCTCCGACATAATCCAGGGGAAGGTCGCCGTGCAGCGCGCCTATGCAGACTGGCGACGCTACCCGCAGTACATCGTTCCGCTCTCCGAGTCGTCGATCGACCTCATCTTCGCCCCGGCCTATGGTTCGTCGAAGAAGAACGCCACCGACATCCGGCTGGCCATCGACGCGCTGGAACTCGTCTTCACGCGTCCCGAGATCGGGATCTTCATCCTCCTCTCCGGCGACTCCGACTTCTCGAGCCTCGTCATCAAGCTCAAGGAGTACGGCAAGTACGTCATCGGCGTCGGCATTCGCGAGAGCTCCAGCGACCTCCTGGTCCAGAACTGCGACGAGTACTACAGCTACAATGCCCTTGCCGGACTGGTGAAGTCGGGCGACGAGGACCTGGTCAAGTACGATCCGTGGGAACTCGTCGTGGAAGCGATCGATCGGATGGCGAAGAACGGCGAGGTGATGCGCTCCGATCGCCTGAAGCAGGTCATGCAGGACATCGATCCTTCGTTTGACGAGAAGGAGCTGGGCTACTCCAAGTTCTCCCGCTTCTGTCTCGAGGCCGCGCGGCGTGGGCTGCTGAGCGTCAATCGCCTCGAGAACGGCCAGTTCGAGGTCGTGCCCATGGGCGCCGCCAGCGCAGTGGCAGCCCCGGCCGTCGATAGCCCGGCGGCCGCCGAGCGGGAGGCAGAGGAGGAAGAGCGCGCGTCACGTCGACGCGGGCGCAGCCGTCGCGGCCGGCGTCCACGTGAGGATCGCCCCGCCGAGCCGGCCACTGCCGCCAAGGCCGACGTTGCTGGCGAGGCCGACCAGGCTGCGCCGCAGGCGACTGAGGCCGAGCAGCCGCCCCGTTCGGAGCCGCGCCCACCTCGCCCCGAGCAGCCGGCGCCGACAGCCCCGACCGCGACACCGGCTGCTCCGGCACCGCAGCCGTCCGTTCCGGAAGAGGTCGTCATCGGCCGCACCGGCGAACGTCTCACTCGCAGCGAGGCATTCGATCTCGTCCGGCGTGCCGTCGAGTCGCTGGTGAGCGGCGACGAGACCGTGAGCGCGCGCGATGTCCGGCCGGCAGCCTTCAAGGCGCTCGGAAGGGACAGCGAGAGTCTGAGCGAGCGCAATTTTCCGCGCATCCTCAAGGACGCTCACGATGCCAACATCATCGACCTCCGTCGCCGCGGCGACGACTATGAGGTTGCGCTCGCGGCGAGCGCGACACCGATCACCGACCAGTTGAACCGGGCTGCTGCCGCTGCGGTCGCCGCCACTCCGGCTACTCATGCAGCGGTGGCTCCTCGCGGCATGGGCCATCGTGGAGGTGGCGGCCGTGGGCCGGCGCCACGCGGCAAGCTGGCTGCGCCGCCGCCGGAGTTGCTCAACATCGGTATCGTGGAGACGGTGGAGAGTCCGCTCGTCACGCCCCCGACAGCGGGTGAGGCGGAGCCGGTGAAGGAGACGGCAGCGGCGGCGGAAAGCACAGCGCCGGCGGTCACGAAGGCCGCTCCCGCGCCGCGCAAGAGCACGGCGAAGCGAGGTGCCAAGCGCGCTGCCAAGCGTGCTCCCACCGCCAGCAAGGCGGCTGCTGCCGAGCCTGAAACCAAGGCTCCGGAGGCAGAAACGGTCACGAAGGTAGCTGCCGCCAGCAAGGCCACTGGCAAGTCGACTGCCAGGAAGACCGGCCGGACGGCGACGAAGAAGGCGGCCAGAACCACCGCCAGGAAGGCACCCGCCAGCTCTGCCGCCAAGGCCGCGGCGAAGAGTGTCGCCACAGGGAAGACCAAGGCCACGGACGCTGCGGCGAAGTCGGCCTCGGCTCCGGCCAAACGCGCTACCAAGCGCGCCACCAAGCCCCGCAAGGAGACTGCGCCGGCCGCGGGCGCCGAGGCACCCGCCAGGTCGGCCGCGTCTCCGCGCGGCGGGCGAAAGTCCGCTGGAACTGGCGAGGCAGAGTGATCCATCGCGCGACCATCTCGCGCGGTCCCCGATGACGTCGAACGCCGCGCCCCCAGCGCGGCGTTCGCGTTCCGGACCGCCGCTCCCTGTTTCCTTCTATGCTCGAGACACCGAGTCCGTAGCCCGTGAGTTGCTCGGCGCCGTCCTGGAGTGCCACACACCGGCAGGTCTGGCTCGGGGACGCATCGTGGAGACGGAGGCATACCTGGGTGAACACGATGCCGCCTGTCATGCCGCGGCTGGTCTCACCCGGCGCACCGAGCCACTCTATGGCCCGCCGGGGATCGCCTATGTCTACCGAATCTACGGCATGCACTGGTGCGTGAATGCGGTCACGCGGGCCAGCGGCTCACCCAGCGCCGTACTGGTGCGGGCGCTCGAGCCGCTGGAGGGCATGGAACTGATGTGGGAGCGCCGGCCCACGGCCCGCCTCGAACGCGACCTGACGAACGGCCCGGGAAAGCTCTGCGCGGCCCTGGCTATTGGCGCCGCCCACAACGGCCTGCCACTTCAACGTTCGCCGCTGTTGATCAGGGCCGGCCAACCGGTGCCCGACTCCGCGGTGGAAGTGACGCCACGAATAGGGATCACCCGCGCTGCCGACTGGCCGCTCCGCTATCTGGTGCGGGATTCTCCGTTCGTTTCCTCAACTCCCAGCTCATTCCCGCGCCAGCCATACCGGCGCTGACGCGGCTGGCCGGAGCGCTATGGCCGGTCGGTGCGCAACCGCTCCCGGAACTGGGTGTGGCAAGCCACGCAATCGCGCTGCACTTCGCCGAACTGGCGAACCACCTCGTCCAGCTTGCCCGTCTTGGCAATGTCATGCAGCCGCTCGGCGCCAAGATGCACACGCTCATCCGCTGCCTCGAACGCTGGCATCTCGGTCCCCAGCACCCCCTTGATTCGCTCCACTTCGGAGGGGAGGAGGTGGGCGTGATCAGCTATCGCGCCGGCGCGGGCAACCATCTGGACGGTGTCGTCGATGAACAGCGCGTGCGAGAAAGCCTGCATCTCCACACTCAACCCCTGCATGATGACGCGCAGCGTCTGCGCGTCATGCGACTCATCAGCTTCCGCGTCATGGGCGGCATCTGCCGGCGTGCCGGCGGCAACGGCATCGGCGGCCGGAGGGGCTGCACCCCTGTCAGCATCATCGGCGGAATTCTGCTGGCATGCGGCCATGGCCAGCAGCAGCGCGAAGCCGGGCACGAGGTTTCGGAACTTCTGTACCATGGTGCTTCTCCAGGGTAGGGGCCTGGTTGCCCACCGCGTGCGATCATGATGCTGGCGGACGGGCCGGCCGGGTTCGGTGACTGCGCGGCGCATTCTGTCGGCTGCTCCAGAATACATGAACGGCGGAGGACCGCAGTCCTCCGCCTTCATCATGTTGAAATATAATGTCGCGCTGTCAGACCATGGCGTCGCGCGCCCTGCCGGGTATCGCGCCCGGAGCGGCGTCCGGGACGCGGTCAGCGATCCAGCTTCTCGATCGCGCTGCCGATGTTGACGCGAAGCCCGGCTTCCAGCATGTACAGGTTGTCGTCGCCACTGAGCAGGAATCGGCTGCCGGTAGGCATCATGGTGGCCTGGCCAAAGAGCGCCAGGTTGTCCCATTCGCGCTGGACCCCGCCAATGAAGACGGCCGACGTGCGCGAACGGCGATCCTCGATGCGGTGCATCGCCTCGGATGCGCCACCGGGCGAGGTGAACACCCCGTCAACCGGACGTGCCCGCTGGATGATGTTCAGGGCGACGCCGATGCCGGCATAGGTCCGCAAGCCGGCGACCGTCCCGGGATAGGCGACCAGCGCAGCGCTCGCTCGTCGGAAGTTCTTGAGATCCACTTCGCGCAGGCCGCTGGCCGACGAGGTGTCGCTGACGCTGCCGACGGCGTTGAAGTAGCCCTGCTCGAGGGAGAGATAGAGGCCGGCGCGGGTACGTGTGATCATCCAGTCCACGCCCACGACAGGTGCGATCTGGCTCTCCAGCCCGGTGCGCACGGTCATCGCGCCGCCCTTGGCGCCCCAGTACCAGGCATTGGTGAACGGGTGCGCTGTCTGTGCTGACGCTACGGCCGGCAGAAGCACGAGAAACGCTAGCCCGGCTGACAGGCGTCGAATGGTCCGCATGCGGTGAACCTCGGTCCGTGAGAACGGGATGGAGTCGCGACGCGCGCCGCGTCCAGCGGCGCCCAGGCCCGCCTTCCGCGGGCTCGAATCTGGGACGAGGCTCACCCCTCCGCCGTCACATCCCCGACGTCACATCAGATGAGGCCCACCTTCTTCCCCACCTTCCTGAACGCGGCCACCGCCCCTTCCAGATCCGCACGGGTGTGCGCCGCGCTCACCTGACAGCGAATCCGCGCCTCCCCCTTTGCCACCACCGGGAAGCCGAATCCGGTCACGAAGATCCCCTCGGCCAGCAACAGCTCGCTCATCTGGATCGCCGACGCCGTCTCGCCCACTATGATCGGCACGATCGGTGTCTCGCCGGGCAGCGGCTTGAAGCCTGCCTCCTCGATCGCCGCGCGGAAGAACTGACTGTTCTCGCGCAGCGTTCGCACCCGCTCCGGATGTTGCTCCACGAATTCCACCGCGGCCAGCGCGCTGATTGCCACGGTAGGCGGCAGTGCGTTGGAGAAGAGCTGGGGACGCGATCCCTGGGTGAGCACGTCGCAGAGCGCCGCCGAGCCGGCCACGAAGCCTCCCGCCGCCCCGCCCAGTGCCTTGCCCAGAGTGGACGTGATGATGTCGACCTCACCCAGGACGCCGAAGTGCTCGGCCGTACCGCGGCCCGTCGCGCCGAGCACTCCCGTACCGTGCGAATCGTCGACGATCAGGACGGCGTCATGGTCGCGAGCGACCTGGAGCAGTTCCGGCAACCTCGCAATGCTCCCCTCCATCGAGAACACACCGTCCGTCCAGATCAGCCGTCGACGGGCGCCGGAGTGCGCTCGCAACTTCTCCACCAGGTCGTCCATGTCGCTGTGCCGGAAGACACCGGTGGTGCACTTGGTGATCGCCTTGGCCAGGCGTAGCGAATCGATGATGGAGGCGTGGTTGAGCGCGTCGGAGACCACGAAATCACCCTCCTGCACGAGCGACGCCGTCAGCCCTTCGTTGGCATTCCAGCAGGAAACGAAGGTGAGCGATGCCTCGGTGCCAACGAAGCGGGCGAGCGCTTCTTCCAGCTCCCGATGAGCGGTGAAGGTACCGCAGATGAAGCGCACACTCCCCGTCCCGGCGCCGAACCGTCGTAGCCCCTCCATCCCCCCTTCCACGACAGCCGGTTCGTCACACAGCCCCAGGTAGTTGTTGGAGGAGAGTATGAGCACCTCGCCGTGCCCCTCCATCTGCACCCGGGCCGACTGTGGTGAGTCGATGTAGTTGAGGCGCTTGTAGACGTTGTCGCTCTGGAGTTGCTCGATCTGGGCGCGGAGTTCCTGCTCGAATTTCTGGTTGATGGACATGGCTCGGGCGCTGGATTCAGGTAGCGGAGACGCCGGACTCGATGATCCGGGCGTGTCAGGCGATCTCGAAGATGACCTTGCCGGCCTCGCCGCTCTTGATGGCGGCAATTGCCTCGGCGGCCTCCTCGAGCGGGAAGCGATGGGTGATGACGGGGGTCGGGTCGAACTGACCGGATCGCAGGAACTGGCCCATCTGCATCCAGGTGTCATACATCCGTCGGCCCACGACGCCGTAGATGGTGATGCCCTTGAAGATGACTTCGTTGGCCAGGTCGATCTCCATCGGGCGGGCGGGAAGCCCCAGCATCTGCACCCGACCTCCGACACGTACGAGCGACAACCCCTGGTGGATGGCCGATGGTACGCCGGACATCTCGAGGACCACGTCCACGCCCAGTCCATCGGTGGCGGCGCGTACCGCGGCATCCACTGCGTCCGGCCTCAGAGCTTCATGCGCGCCCATCGTACGAGCCAGCGCCAGTCGCGTCTCACTCACGTCCGAGGTGATGATGTGCGACGCCCCCGCAGCCCTGCAGATCCCGATCGCGAAGAGGCCGATCGGACCGCAACCGGTGACGAGCACGGTAGAGCCGGGAATGCTGGCCGTGAGTGCCGTGTGGAAGGCATTGCCCATCGGGTCATGGATCCCGCCCACATCGTAGGAGATGTTGTTGTCGAGATGCCATACGTTGGTCGCCGGCATCGCGATGTACTCGGCAAAGCAGCCATCCCGATCGACCCCGATGATCCTGGTGTTGGGGCAGACGTGCGAGTTTCCCGTGCGACAGAGCGGACAGCGGCCACAGACGATGTGCCCTTCCGCGGTCACCCTGTCGCCGACATGGACGTCGGTCACCAGGGCGCCGACCTCGCTCACGTCACCGGCGAACTCATGACCGACGGTGAACTGAGGATGACATCGTCCCTGCGCCCAGGCGTCCCAGTCGTGGATGTGGACGTCGGTGCCGCAGACACCGGCACGCCGGACGCGGATGAGCACCTCATCGTCGCGGATCTGCGGTACCGGGACGTCGGAGAGCGTGAAGCCAGGACCGGCCGTGGTCTTTACGAGAGCTTTCACCCGTGGACTCCGGGAGGAGGGGATGTCGGAAGGCTTGGAGGACGCGATGCGTCAGATACTGGTGGCTGCACGCAAAAGCTCGCATCATGGAGACGGCGACACCAGTGCCCGTCCGTTCCCACCACGCCACCGGTGACACAACGCTGTGCACATCCCGCTGCGTATGTATTGCGAGTCAAATCGCGCGTTCCTATATTCGCGCAACTTCTTACCGCCCGAGACGGGCATGAGGATTCGACGTGGCTTCATCCCGGCGCGACTTCCTGCGCTCCTCGACCGCTCTGGCCCTCGGCGCCGGCATCGCCGGCCGTGCCTCGGCACAGGGTCTCTCCGTTCCGCACTGGCCCTCGGCGTCCGCGGTGCCGTCGGCCGTCGATCCTCACGCGAAGGAGCTTGCCCTGCGCGCACTGGACGCCGCACGGAGCGCTGGTGCGCAGTACGCCGATGTACGCATCACCGCCGGCCGCACCCAGAACATCTTCACTCGCGAGCGACGCGTTGCCGGAATCAATGACCGGGAGACCTTCGGCTTCGGGGTGCGGACCCTGGTCGACGGTGCATGGGGCTTCGCGGCCAGCTCCGACGTCACCGCCGAGGAGGTCACCAGGGTTGCCCGGCAGGCGGTTGAGCAGGCGCGAGCCAATCGTGCCGCGCAGCTACGGCCGGTCACCCTCGCGCCCACCGAGCCCGTGCCCAACGGTGTCTGGCGTGCTCCGGCCCGGATCGACCCGTTCGATGTCGACCTGCAGGACAAGGCCGAGCTGCTGCTCGCCGCAAACGAGGCGGCGCTGGGTGTGAAGGGCGCGCGATTCGTGAACTCGAGCATGTTCTTCCTGCGGGACGAGAAGACCTACGCGAACACCGAAGGCTCGGTAATCACGCAGACCATCTACCGCGCCCAGCCCAGCATGACGGTCACCGCGGTGTCGTCGGACATGGCAGACTTCCAATCGCGCCAGTCCACCGACATCCAGCCCATGGGACGCGGCTACGAGCACGTGCTGGACGCGAAGCTCGTCGAGACCGCGCCGCGCTGGGCCGACGAGGCCGTCCAGAAGCTGTCGGCAAAATCGGTGGATGTGGGGCGCTACGACCTCGTGCTCCATCCCACCCACCTCTGGCTCACGATCCACGAGGCCATCGCCCACCCCACGGAACTGGACCGTGCTTATGGCTACGAGGCCAACTACGCCGGCACCAGCTTCGTCAGCCCGCCCGAGGAGATGCTCGGGAAGTTCCGGTACGGCCCGGAGTTCATGAACGTCCAGGGCGATCGCTCCCAGGAAGGCTCGCTGGCCGCCTGTGGATGGGATGACGACGGCGTCAAGCCGGACACCTTCCTCATCATCAAGAACGGCGTCGTCAACGACTACCAGACCACTCGTGAGCAGGCGCTCTGGCTGGACTGGTGGTACAAGCAGCAGAACAGGCCGGTGCGTTCGCACGGCTGTTCCTACGCGCAGTCGTGGGCCGATGTGCAGTTCCAGCGCATGCCCAACGTATCGCTCCTGCCGGGCGAGCAGGACATTGGCTGGGACGACATCATCGCAGCCACCGATCGTGGAATCGCGATCATCGGTGACGGCTCCTTCTCCATCGATCAGCAGCGCTACAACGCCCAGTTCGGTGGCCAGCTCTTCTACGAGATCAAGGGCGGCAAGATCGTCGGCATGCTCAAGGATGTCGCCTACCAGATCCGCACTCCCGAGTTCTGGAACGCGATGGACATGCTTGGCGGAGAGAAGAGCTACGAGCTCGGTGGCGCATTCGGGGACGGCAAGGGGCAGCCGGCGCAGTCCAACTCGGTGAGCCACGGCTGCGTTCCGACGCGTCACCGCCAGATCAACATCATCAACACCGGGAGGACGGCATGAGCGCCCCCCGTTCACTGTCCGTTCCGGCGCGTTACCTGTCCAGGGAAGAGGCCAGGGCGGTCGCCGATCGGGTACTTGGCTTTGCCACGGCCGACGAGACGCGCGTCAACATCAGCAGTGGTGGCCGCGGCAACACTCGCTTCGCCGTCAACCAGATCTCGACCGCCGGAGACAATTACGATGCCACCGTCTCCATCCGCTCGGTGATCGGCAAGCGGAGCGGAACGGTCACCACCAACAAGCTGGATGAGGAGAGTCTGCGTCGGGCAGTCCGGACGGCGGAACAGTTGGCACGGCTGGCGCCGGAGGATCCGGAGGCCATGCCGGAACTGGGTGCCCAGCGCTACGAGGCCGACAACGCGTGGAGCGACAGCACGGCAACGCTCAGTCCCACCGCCCGTGCCGCCGCGGTGCAGTCCATCGCTGCTCCGAGCCGTACGGCGGAGTTGATCTCCACCGGCTACCTGGAACACCAGGCGGGCAGCGACACGGTTGCCAACAGCCGCGGGCTTTTTGCCTACGGTCGGAACACCGGCGCCGTGCTCACGACCACCATCCGGACCCCCGACGGCACCGGCTCCGGCTGGGCAGGCGGAGTTGCCAACGACTGGTCTCGTATCGATGCCGCGGCCCTCGGCGCGCGAGCGCTGGAGAAGGCGAAGCGCTCGCAGAATCCGGTGGCCATCGAGCCGGGTCGCTACACCGTCGTGCTCGAGCCCACGGCCGTCGGGAATCTCGTCCAGCTCCTCTCGCGCGCCTTCAGTGCACGGAGTGCCGACGAGGGACGCTCCTTCTTCAGCAAGGCTGGCGGCGGCACCAAGATCGGCGAGCGAGTGCTCGATCCGCGTGTCACCCTGGTATCCGATCCGCACGACGAGCGCGCTCCCACCAATACCTTCACCGGCGACGGAATGCCGGTGACACGCACCACGTGGGTGGAGAACGGAGTCGTGAAGACGCTTGCCTACGATCGCTACTGGGCCGAGCAGAAGAACGTCGAGCCCACGCAGGCCGGTGGCTCGTTCATCATGTCCGGTGGCGACGCGTCGCTGGAGGAACTCATAGCCTCCACCGAGCGAGGAATCCTCGTCACCCGCTTCTGGTACATTCGACCGGTGGACCCGCGCACGATTCTCTACACGGGCCTGACCCGGGACGGCACCTTCCTGATCGAGAACGGAAAGGTCACTCGCGCCGTGAAGAACCTGCGGTTCAACGAGTCACCGGTGTTCATGCTCAACAACCTGGAGGGACTGGGGCGGCCCGAGCGCGTCAGCGCGAGCGAGTCCGGCGGTGTCGGACAGGGCGTCGTGGTCCCGCCCATCAAGGTGCGTGACTTCAACTTCACCAGCCTGAGTGACGCTATCTGATGTCAGCGGAACGCCGATCGTGCACCACGCACGATCGGCGTCGGGGAGGTGTGCCACAGGCGGCGGCGATGCTGCCACTGACGGTGACCCACCCGGACGTGCAGCCCTATCCCGGCGGACAGGGCGCATGAGATCCGCGCACGGTTGCCGGACTCCCTGGGGAGTCCGGCTCCCTGACTCGCCACTCCACCAGGGGAGCGGACGGGTCATTCACTCCAGTACCGGAGACTCTCATGCCTGCCACGGCAAAGAAGTCGGCTAGGAAGGGCACTGCGAAGAAGGCATCAACCGCGAAGGGCGCGTCGACGAAGGCTACGAAGCAGAAACCGGCAGCAGGGAAGGCGACGGCCAGGGGCGCGTCGGCCACCATGGCCGGGAAGGGCACCGCGAAGAAGGCGGCCGGGACGAAGTCGGTGGTGAAGAAGGCCGCGGCGAAGAAGCCGGCGGCGCGCAAGGCCACCGCGAAGAAGGCGACCGCGGGGAAGGGCGTCGCCAGGAAGACCTCCGCGAAGAAGGTGATGGCGAAGAAGACCTCCGCGAAGAAGCCGACGGCGCGCAAGGCGACGGCGAAGAAGACGACCGCGCGGAAGGTTGCCACCGCGCCCAGTCCGGGCTGAGTAGTCCGGACCGGGTCGACCGGAATGCCAGCGAGGCCGGCGGGGAGCATATCCCCGCCGGCCTCGCTGGCATTACTGGTCGAGTCCCCCCGCCTGCCGCCGCGATACGGCGCCTTGCCGGGACCGCTGGGTCCGCTCAGGCGGCGCGGCGCGCTGTCTTACTCTCCACCGGCGGCTCAGGCGCATCGCTCCACATGTACGCGCTGAATCTCGGGGGCTGCTCAGCCCGACCGCCGTGCGCGATCACGATACCCACAGGCTCCACTTCGACAGGGACGTGCTTCAGATACTCCATGGTTGCCACTCTGGCTGACGATGACGGCCCGGCGGTGCGCCGGTCAGCACCCGTAGGATGCAGCGGCGCTCGATGACGACAGAACGCCCGGACATCCTGATCAAAGGCACGACCGATGCCACGTCGGCGCCTTACTGCAAGTCCTTGTCATGTCGTCAGTTAGCCGAGCGTGTCCGGATGACCGGAAGCCATCTGTCGCACTCTGACACGTGGTGAGGACGGTCTTGTGTCGCAGAACGACACGGCATCCCCGATCCAGCTTCAGCCTGTCTGGTGCGGATCTCGGGGCACCGCGCGGCCCATCTGTTGTCGTTCAGGAGGCGCGCTTGCGGGCGACGAAGGTCGGTGCGCTGCCCCGATCGTCTTCCACGGAGATCTGCCATCCCTCGTAACTGGCTCGCAGTTCGTCCAGCGTCAGGGCGGCATGGCCGGCAACTATCGTCTCCACGAGATGCACGCCGCCGTCGCGGGTGGCGCTCTGCAGGACGGCGATCGCGCGCGCCCGTTCGTCCAGGGAGAGACCGGCAAATGCATGCTGGGTGAAGACGACCGCCGTGAGAGGCACGGTCGGAGCGAAGTTGCCCAGGTTGGTTATGAAACCGTGGACTCGTGACGTGATGCCGGCATCACAGGCCGCCGCCATCACGCGCTCCATGTTGTCGGCCTCGCTCTCCACTGCCGTCACGTCCCAGCCATGGGCGGCCATGAAGAGCGCCGAGCTCTCCGATTGCGTGCCCGAGACGAGGACGTGCAGCGGTTCCGCGTCGGTGGCTGCGCTGGCCTTCACGATGGGTGCGTCGTGGGCGAAGCCCCAGTGCTCCGGGCGACGATATGCCTTCAATCGTCTGAGACGTCGGCTGCGCCAGGCGGCGTAACCCGGCAGCCCGAGCCGGCGCATGATGATGCCGTCGACGACCTGCCAGACGAGCAGTTCGGTCAGCGCGAGCTGCTGCTGGTCGTCGAGAGAGGCTACGGCCTCGTCGCCGATGCTCAGGAGCACGTTTCTCGAGACGCTCTCCTTGTACGCCTCGATCTCGCGCTCGATGTATAGCTCGTACTCGTGGTGGAGCGATCGCTGCTGCACGGCGGCCTTCCGGTATGGTGACGACGGTGCGCGAAAGGTAGGATCCCGACACGGACGCGCAAGCCCATCTGTCGCGACGTGTGCCCTCCCTCGAATCATCTGGAGCCACTGAATGCCCGAACAGCCAGAGGTTGAACGCGCCGCCCAGCGTCTTCGTCACGCTGCTCGAGGGCGCCTGATCACCAGCGTGTCGGTCCGGCATCCCGCCCAGCGACGCCACCTTCCCGATGCCGTGGCCGGACAGCTCGTCGGTCGGCGGATCGAAGCCGTGGAGCGTCGTGGAAAGCACCAGCTCCTGCGGCTGGACGACGGAGCTGTCCTCGACGTCCACTTCAGGATGGCCGGGGACTGGGTGATGGGGCCATCGTCGGCCCCCAGCCCCAGGCATGAGCGGGTACGCTGGGAGCTGGACGACGGCAGCTCGTTCAGCCTCGTCGATCCGCGTGCACTGGCGACGGTCGTGCGTCTACCCGCTGGTGCCGATCTTCCATCGGTCGGTCCGGAAGTCGCCGACCTCCAACTGACGCCGACCTGGCTCAGGCAGCAGTTGGCCAGCCGGCGCGGCGCCATCAAGCCGATTCTCCTGGATCAGCAACTCCTGGCCGGCGTTGGTAACATCTACGCCAGCGAGGCACTCTGGCATGCCCGGATCCATCCAGCCGTTCCGGCGCGGTCGCTGGGCCCGACCCGCCTGGCCCGGCTCATCGAGGGGCTCCGAACCGCCCTCCTGCTCGGTGAGACGACGGCGACCCGCTACACGGCCGACCCTCGGACGTCGGGCCTCAGTGTTTACGGCCGGGCCGGCGAGCCATGTTCGCGCTGCGGCCGACCCATCCGTCGCATCGTCCAGGCTGCTCGCTCGACCTACTTCTGCTCGCACTGTCAGCGGCGGTAGCAGTTCATGCCGCAGATAACCGGTTACTCCATGGCTTCCAGCAGCGCGCCCTTCAGGTAACCGGTCTCCGGCACCGTCAGCAGTTCCGGATGGTCCAGCGGCTGGGCCGTGACGGCACGCAGGGCGACCCGTCGGCCGCTGTCGGCGGCCGCCGCCTGGAGCATCTCCATGAACAGCGAGCGGCCCAGGTGGAAGCTGCAACTGGCGGTGAAGAGCAGGCCGCCGGGAGCGAGGATGCGCAGGGCGCGAAGGTTGATCTCCTTGTAGCCGCGCAGTGCCGAGTTGACGGTCGACCTGGTCTTGGCGAAGGCGGGAGGGTCCAGGACTATCGTGTCGTAGCTGATTCCGGCCCGCTGTTGCTGGCGGAGGAAGTCGAAGGCGTTCGCTTCCACGCAATCGATGTTCGACAGCCCATTGAGGGCGGCATTCCCGGCCGCCCGTTCCAGCGCTGCGGCCGAGCTGTCGAGGGCCGTCACTCGACTGGCACCGCGGGCCAGATGGAGGGCGAAGGAACCATGGTAGCTGAAGCAGTCCAGCGCCTCACCGCGGGCGACCTCACCCACCAGACGACGGTTCTCCCGCTGGTCCAGGAAGGCGCCCGTCTTCTGCCCGGTCCAGGGAGCCGCCAGATAGCGGACACCATTCTCGTGGACCTCGATCTCGCGGGGGACATCTCCAGCCAGGAGGACGGTCTCCCGTTCCAGCCCCTCACGACTCCGTAGCGGCACATCGTTGCGGGCGAGGATGCCGCTCGCGCCAGTCAGCTCTGTCAGGGCGTCGACGATGGGGGCGCGGAAGCTCTCCAGGCCGGCGCTGGCCAACTGGACCACCAACCAGCGGTCGTAGCGGTCGCAGTTGAGCGACGGCAGCCCGTCTCCCTCGCCGTGGATGAGGCGGAAGGCAGATGCCGCTCCCGCCAACGGCGCCCGACGGGCGATCGCGCGGGCGATGCGGACGTGCCACCACTCGGCGTCGATGCGGGCGGCGGGGTCGTGATCGAGGAGCCGTAGCGAGATCTCGGAAGCGGGGCTCCAGAGTGCCCAGCCCAGCTCGGCGCCTCTCCGGTCCAGTACGCGCACCGCCGACGGTGGTCCGTCGGGCCGCTGCTCGACGTCGCTGCGGTAGATCCAGGGATGTCCGCCCGACCAGCGACGGGCGCCGCGCGCCGAGACCACGGCATCTGATGACTTGACGTTCATGGCGTCAAGCTACGAGCGGTGGGGCAGGGAGGGGAGTGCGCGGTGTTCGATCCGACGTTCAAGCGGATTCGCAGGGGCCGGCTGCTGTCCGGAATTGCGAGCTCGGGGAGCGATGAACGTGTGTTTGCGGGGTGAATCCGGGCCTGGTCCGGCAATGGATCCGGCGGTTCGGATGGGGAGCGATGGAGGCCGCTGGCGGGGCGTGCGGGGGGCCCCCCGGATGCCGGTTGACACGGTGATATGGCGGGATTACAATTGGACTCTCTACCGGGCTGGAATGAATGGCCCGGTCGCTGTTTGAAAAGTGAAGGATAGAGGAGATCGAAAGGGAAGAGGATGATCCTCATCGAGCCCGGTGCGGCGCAGCGCGAGCTGTGTGCAGCAGCGGGGTTGATGGAGTGGATTGCATAATCAGGTAGCGCGTTGTTTTGCTTGGCGGATTTTGTAGTCAAGCGAGAGAAGGCATGTGG
>CALCHX010000062.1 GCA_937906875.1 uncultured Gemmatimonadota bacterium
CTCGACCGACTGGATCTGCATCTGTCGGCTTCGGCCTCGCGCCTGGCGGCACGTCACTGGCCCGGCCCGCTGACGCTCGTGCTCCCGGGAGGGGAGCGTCGGGTTCCGGATCGACTACGTGGTCCCGAAGGTGGGGTGGCGGTTCGCTGGACGTCCCACGCCGGGCTGGATCGCCTCATCCGTGCGTTCGGGCAGCCCATCACCTCCACAAGCGCCAATCGACCTCGTCAGCCGCCGGCAGCCTCGGCCGCCGAGGTCCTGAGCGATTGGTCTTCGGAGGTGGCTTCTGGCGACATCATGGTGCTCGACGGCGGAACACTCGCGCCATCGGAGGCGAGCACGGTCGTGGACTGTACGGGTGCACGGCCGCGCGTCATCCGGCCCGGCGCGATACCGGCATCCGTGCTACGCCAGGCCGTACCTGATCTCCTGGGGGATACCTAGGATCCCGCCACTCACGGAACAACCGCGGCTACCGCGGAAGTAGTCGCGGGTTGGTGCCCCGTCCCTCCAGAGCTCGATTCCGTTTCATCCAGGCCAGCCGAATTTCATGCGTCTTCTCTTCGTCTGTACAGGAAACACCTGCCGGAGCCCGTTGGCCGAGGCGATCGCCAATCGACTGGCCGCGGAGCGCGGACTCAAGTCACTGGTGATCGGCAGCGCAGGAGTCAGCGCCATCCCGGGTGCGCCGGCCTCTGATGGTTCCCTGCTGGTGGCACTCGAGCAGGGCCTCGACCTGGCCTCACACCGTGCCCGGTTGGCCACGCCGGAGCTGATCGCCGATTCCGATGTCGTGCTCACGATGGGCGCCGGTCACGCCCGGCGGATCGAGCAACTGGGTGGGGCAGGACGGACGTACGTACTTCCGGACTTCGCCACGGCGGGCGTGGAGCGAGGCGACGTCAGCGACCCCTTCGGTTCCGATCTCGATGTCTATCGGCTTACGTTTGCAGAGCTGGAACGATACGTAGGACAGGCACTGGTGCGACTGGCTGGCGAGAACACCTCCCACTGAGGCCCGAAATGTCCCGACCGTCACGGCTGGTCCTGCTCGGCGCCCCGGTGGCGCACTCGCTGTCACCGCGGATGCAGGGGGCGGCACTGGCAGCGGCGGGTATGCACGTATCCTATGACGCCGTCCATGTCGAACCGGCGGAGCTCCCTCGCGTGATGCGTGCTCTGGCAGCCGAGGGCGCCGGTGGCAACGTGACGGTCCCGCACAAGGAAGCTGCTGCGGCGATCTGCGACGAGCTCACGCCGATGGCACGACGCGTGGGCGCCGTGAACACGTTCTGGAGTGAGGACGGCAGGCTGATCGGGGATAACACCGACGTCGGCGGTTTCGATGCGCTCGCCCGGGTGACACTTGGACTTCTGCCTTATGATGCCCGGATCGCTGTCCTGGGGGCGGGGGGAGCGGCAGCTGCGGTGCTGATCGCCGCATCGAACTGGCCCGGCGCGTCGGTTCGGGTGCATGCGCGTCGCTCGGCACGGGCGCAGGCGTTGACCAGCCGACTCGGAGTGGGTGTCGCCGGCCATTCGCTGGCCGATGTCGTTGCCGGAGCTGACATCATCGTCAATGCAACGCCACTCGGACTTCGCGACGGAGACCCGTTCCCGGTGCCACTACGGCTCGTGGAGCGTGAATCAGTTCTGCTCGACCTCGTGTACCGGGTGGGAAGGAGCACTGACTGGGTGTGCGCGGCCCGCGCTGATGGTCGCCGAGCGGCTGATGGAGCAGGGATGCTCGTCGAGCAGGGCGCTCTGGCGTTTCTCCGCTGGTTCGGCGTCGAGCCCGACCGGGAGGTCATGTGCCGCGCGTTGTCCTGAGCGGATCCACGGCGGACCGGACGGTGGCCTCGCGAGCCACCGATGGTAGACGACCTGGCGCCCGTCAGCTTGTCGAAGACCTGCTCCAGTTCCTCCTGCCCCGGGTGTGCAGCGCCTGTCAGCGAGTAATGGATGAAGGCGAGCAGGGTATCGTCTGCGGCCGATGCTGGGTGAGGCTGGCTCCGCTTCCAGCACCGCGCTGCGATCGGTGTGGTCACCCCGTGGGGGCGCAGCGTTGCCGCTGGTGCGAGCTGCTCCCGCCATTCGTTCGCTGCGTGCGCAGCGTCTGCTGGACCCATGCTGGCACTGCTCGTGCAATACTACACGCGTTAAAGTACGACGGCTGGAGCGCCGTGGCGCCGGGTATGGGGGAACGGATGGCACGGCTGGCCTGGCCGGAGGACGTGCTCGCGGAGTGTGCGGCACTGGTACCGGTACCTCTGGCCAGGGTGCGCGAGCGCGAAAGAGGTTACAATCAGAGTACCTTGCTGGCCCTTGCCATGACGCCGCGTCTGGGAGTGCCGGTGTGGACAGATGTGCTGGTGCGCGAACGGACCACACGGAGTCAGACGCGGTTGACACCGACAGACCGTTCGCGCAACGTTTCCCGCGCGTTCGAGGTGCCTGCTTCAGCATCCGGCAAGCTCCGTGGAGCGCATATCATGCTCGTGGACGACGTCGTCACGACGGCCTCCACGCTCAACGCCTGCGCCACGGTACTGTTCGCTGCCGGAGCCAGGATCATCAGCTACGTCACGTTCGGTCGCGCGCCCACCAGCGCGGACCGCACTTGACCCAGGGAGGATATAGCAGCATGGCCATACGGGTCGGTATCAACGGGTTCGGGCGGATCGGTCGCCAGGTTGTGCGCGCCGCCAAGGAGCAGGGAATTGCTGACCTGGATTTCGTGGCGGTCAACGATCTTACTGACACGACTACACTGGCCCACCTCTTCAAGTACGACTCGGTACACGGCACCTATGGTGGAGACGTGTCGGCTGGTGATGGGTCCATCACGATCGATGGCGACGAGATGCGTGTCCTCTCCGAGCGTGATCCGGCGAAGTTGCCGTGGAAGGAGCTGGGAGTGGAGATCGTCCTCGAGGCCACCGGCCATTTCACGAAGGCAGACGACGCCCGCAAGCACATCGACGCGGGTGCCCGCAAGGTTATCATCTCGGCGCCGGCCAAGGGTGAGGACATCACCATCGTGATGGGCGTCAACAGCGACAAGTACGACCATGCCAGCCATGACATCATCTCCAACGCATCGTGCACCACCAACTGCCTGGTGCCAATGGTGAAGGTGGTAAGGGACGCTTTCGGCTTCAAGCACGGCTCCATGGTCACCATCCACGCCTACACCAACGACCAGCAGATCCTCGACCTTCCGCACAAGGATCTGCGCCGCGCGCGTGCGGCCGCTGTCTCCATGATCCCGACGACGACCGGCGCCGCCAAGGCGACCTCGCTCGTCATTCCGGAGGTCAAGGGATTGATCGATGGCATGGCCATCCGGGTGCCGACGCCTGATGGCTCGCTCACCAACCTGACGGTGGAGGTGGAGCGCCGGACCACCATCGAGGAGGTCAACGCTGCATTCCGGGCCGCCGCCGAGGGGCCGCTGGAGGGAATACTCGCCTACAGCGACGAGCCGCTGGTATCGGTGGACTACATCGGGAACCCGGCATCGTGCATTCTGGATTCGCTGTGCACCGACGTGGTCGACGGCACGCTGGTCAATATTTCCGGTTGGTACGACAACGAGTGGGGATACTCCAGCCGCTGCGTGGACCTGCTACGCATGGTCGGCGCCCGTCTTGCCAACTGAGTCGGCCGCGCGATGATTCGCCGGACGATCCGGGACCTCCACGACGACGAGGTGCGCGGCAAGCGCGCCCTCGTCCGGGTGGACTTCAACGTGCCTCTCGACGACGACCTCGAGATAACCGACGACACACGCATCCGCGCCGCGCTCCCCACCATCGAGTACCTGCTGGAGCGCGGCGCGTCGGTCGTGCTCCTGTCCCACCTTGGACGCCCCAAGGGGAAGCCCGAGCTACGCTATTCCCTCCAGCCGGTCTCACGTCGACTGGCCGAGCTGCTGCCCAGCCGGAGCGTGCAGTTCGTGGAGAGCACCGACTCGGATGAGGCCGTCCAGGCAACTCACCGCCTGAAGCCAGGCCAACTCCTGGTACTGGAGAACACCCGGTTTTTGGGGGGCGAGGAGACGAACGACGAACGTCTGTCACGCTCACTTGCAGAGCTGGGAGACCTGTTCGTGAACGATGCGTTCGGCGCCGCCCACCGCGCCCATGCCTCCACAGCCGGCGTCGCGGAATACCTGCACCCCGCCGTAGCCGGGCTGCTCATGGAGCGCGAACTGCAATACCTGGCCGGCGCCCTGGACGCTCCGACGCGACCTTTCATTGCGGTGCTGGGCGGCTCCAAGATCTCCGGCAAGATAGACGTGATGGAAGCGCTGCTGCCAAAGGTGGATCAGCTTCTCGTTGGCGGCGCAATGGCCTGCACCTTCTTCAGAGCGATGGGCCTGGAGACGGGTCGGTCGCTGGTGGAGGAGGATCGGGTGAAGATGGCTGCCGACCTGATGGAGAAGGCCGGCGGCAAGATCATTCTGCCGGTCGATGCCATGGTGGCGCCATCGATGGACGCGGCGGCCGTGACGCAGGCGCACGTGGTGGTCCGGGAGGCGATTCCCGCCGATCAGGCAATGCTTGACATCGGACCAGCCAGCATGGCTCAGTACGCGGCGCTCCTGGCCGACGCGCGGACTGTCCTCTGGAACGGCCCCATGGGTGTGTTCGAACAACCGCCGTATGACGCGGGGACGCTGGGAGTGGCCCGCGCCATGGCCGAGGCGACTCGTCGTGGCGCGGTGACCATCGTGGGGGGTGGCGATTCGGCGGCGGCCATCACTCAGGCCGGGTTGGCGGATCGGGTCAGCCACGTCTCCACGGGTGGCGGTGCCAGCCTGGAGTTTCTGGAGGGGAAACCACTTCCTGGTGTGGAGGCGCTGGACATGGCGGAGGTAGGATGAAGAGCCCGATCTTTGCAGCCAACTGGAAGATGCATCATGGGCCGTCCGACGCGACGACGTTCATGCGCAGCTTTCTGGCCCACTCCCCCCGGCGTTCCGACCGGACCGTCCTGATCTTCCCGCCCGCACTCTCGGTGGCGGCGGTCGTGGCCTCGCTCCACGAGCGACAGGACGTGCTGGTCGGCGTCCAGAACATCCACTGGGAGGACAAGGGAGCGTTCACCGGCGAGGTATCAGCGGGCATTGCCCGCGATGCCGGTGCCCGGGTGGCGCTGGTCGGGCATTCGGAGCGTCGTCATGTCTTCGGTGAGACCGACGAAGAGACGGCGCTCAAGTGCGCAGCGGCTGCCCGCGCCGGTCTCACACCCATGCTCTGCGTGGGCGAGTTGCTCTCCGAACGGGAGGCAGGCGAGACCGCCGCAGTGGTGTTGCGCCAGCTTCACGCCGGGCTCTCCAGGCTGGAACCCGGTCAACTGACTTCCCTCGCCATTGCCTATGAGCCGGTGTGGGCAATAGGTACCGGCAAGACCGCCACGCCAGACGACGCCGCGACTGTCCATGCCGTACTGCGCAAGGCTCTCCGGGAATTGGCGGGCGAGAGGGGTGCGAAGGTTCCCATCCTTTATGGGGGGAGCGTGAACCGCGGCAACGTGAGTGAACTGCTCGCTGCCAGGGACGTGGACGGCGTGCTTGTTGGCGGCGCCAGCCTCGATGCGACCGGATGGTCGGCCATCGTAGGGAGCTGACCTACCACAAACCGGCAGTATCGAGCAAGGCGGACACGGTGGAACGTGGTGCGCCGCGCTTGACGCGGGGACGTAAGTCCGCGCATATTTGATGTTTAGCCACTGAATGTCAGTCCATCACTCCGTACCCGCGTCACGATGTACACCTTCCTGCTGATCCTGCTGATCCTGATCAGCCTTGTTCTAATCGGCGCCATCCTGATGCAGAGCGGGAAAGGCGGCGGTCTCGCTGCCAGCTTTGGCGGGGCGAGCTCGTCCTCGAACTCGTTCATCGGCACGCGCCAGGCAGGCAACCTGCTGACGCGCCTGAGCTGGTGGGGCGGCGGCATCTTTCTGGGTCTCGCGTTCATCCTCCAGTTGATGTCACTGCGCAGTCGCGTGCCCAGCTCCGTGCTGGACCAGACGGTGGCCCCACAGGCTACCCCAACGGTGCCTGTCGGCCCGGCTCCCGTGAGCCCTCTGCAGCCGCAGGGGACAGCCGTACCCGCGGTGCCCGTGCCACCACAGTGAGCGAATCAGTTCTCCGAAACGGTAGTGTGGACGGGTTCCTCCTCCTCGAGGACGGAACCCTTTTTCACGGCCAGTTGCCGGCAGCGTATCCACCTACCGTAGCCGAGGTCGTCTTCACGACGAACATGACGGGCTACCAGGAGGTCTTCACGGACCCGTCATTCCGCGGACAGATAGTGGTCATGACGGCGCCGCAGATAGGCAACTACGGCATTAACGAGGAGGATACGGAATCCTCGCGTCCGCAGGTGGCAGGCGTGGTGACGCGCGAACTCTCACGCACCTACTCCAACTGGCGAGCGACTGGAGGTCTGCCGGAATGGCTGGCGGCGGCGGGCGTGCCCGTCCTGGACGGTGTGGACACCCGGCGTCTGACGCGGCATCTCCGCTCTGGTGGTGTGATGAGCGGTGTCATGGCAGTTGGAAGCACACCCACCGTTGAAGCCATCACCGCGCTCGACGCCTGCCCGCCCATGGAAGGGCTGGACCTGGCCTCGGTGATCTCGACCGAAGTGCGCTATTCCTGGGGCGATCCAGCCGCCGCCCTGCACGTCGTGGCCTACGACTTCGGGATCAAGCGGAACAGCCTCCGACTCCTGGAATCAGCAGGCTGTCGGGTAACCGTGGTGCCGGCGGCCACGCCGGCGCAGGAGGTGCTGGCGCTGAAACCGGATGGAGTCTTCCTCTCCAACGGCCCGGGCGACCCGGCAGCGGTCGGTTACGCACCGGCAGCCGTGAGGATGCTCGCCGAGAGCGGCGTACCCATATTTGGCATCTGCCTGGGCCACCAGTTGCTGGCGATTGCGTACGGTGGACGCACGGAGAAGATGCCCTTCGGCCATCGCGGTGGCAACCAGCCGGTGCGTGATCTCTCCACGGGCAGGGTGTTGATCACGGCCCAGAACCACGGGTTTGCCGTCGCCGGTTCGGACGGAGCGATCGAAGGGTCAGACGAGCTTGAAGTCACGCACCTGAACCTCAACGATGGCACGGTCGAGGGACTCCGGCACCGCAGTCTGCCGCTCTTCGGGGTGCAGTACCATCCCGAGGCTTCACCGGGCCCGCACGACGCCCGTGGACACTTCGAGGAGTTCCTCGAGGCGGTCCGCGAACGGGCCACGCAAGATGAGCCAAGCGCTTGACACACAACGGTTAAGCTCATAAGTTCGAGGCTCTTCAAGTCGTCTGTTCAAGCGTTCCCTCGGGGCATCTTCATGACCAAAGCCGATCTGGTCGAGCGAGTCACGTCGCAGATTTCTCGCACTGCCGGTCCTACGATCTCCAAGAAGGACTGTGCGAGGGTCGTGGACGCCTTTCTCGACGCGATCAAGGAAGCTCTGCAGCAGCAGCAGAATATCGAAGTGCGGGGCTTCGGCACGTTCAAGATCCGCCAGCGCAAGACGCGCATGGCGCGCAATCCACGCACCGGTGAACCGGTGGAAGTCTCGGCCCGCCCGGTCCCTGTCTTCAAGCCCTCCAAGGAATTGCGGCAGATGGTTGCCGAACTCGACGACCTGGCAGATGCGCTACAGGGCGAAGCTGCCGAGACCGAGGAATTCCTGGGCGCCTGAGTTCGCGCCACCAGGCATCTCCAATGGCGAACGCGCCGGCTGCCCCTGGGCAGCCGGCGCGTTCGCTGTCCAGCGCCGTCTCGAGGCGCGATGTCCAAAGGCCGGAAGTGGAATCCGGCACGGATCTCACATCGAGACCGTGCCGGGGGCTACAGTCGCGTCGGAACGGAGCATAGGTTTGCAGGTATGCTCCACTTCATGCCTTCCCAGTCGGCTGCAGCTGCCTCCGTCCTGCTCCGGACGTTCGGAGCCGGTGACGGTGGGGTGGAGCGATCTTGACTGTGGCCGTGCTGCTCTTTGCGTCGCTCGCCGAATCGGCCGAGCGCGAACGGTTCCTGGTGGAGCTGGAAGCGCCGACGACCGCTGGCGAGCTGCGCGATCGCGTGCTCTCTGAAGTAGGCACGAGAGGAATCCGGGGGGCCGTCAGGGTGGCCGTCAACGAGAGCTTCGTGGATGACAGCTTCGTCCTGAGCGAGGGCGACGAGGTTGCCCTCATACCACCGGTAGCTGGCGGCTGACATGACCCACCTTGTCCGACGGCCGATCTCCGCCGACGCTCTCCTGAGCGCTGTTGCCGACGATGCCCAGGGCGCGCTGACGCTCTTCCTCGGCACGGTGCGGGAATTCAACGACGGGCGCCAGGTGTCAGGGATCGACTACTCGGCCTACGAACCGATGGCTGAGCGCGAACTCCAGCGGATCGTCGAGAGCGCGCGGCAGCGGCACCCTGGTCTCCGCGTTGCGGTGGAGCACCGGCTCGGTACTCTCCGGGTTGGCGAGACGAGCGTGGGCATCGCGACCGCACACGCCCATCGAGCCCCGACGCTGGACGCTGTGCGGGAGATCATCGACGCGATCAAGCTGGACGTGCCCATCTGGAAGCGGGAGCACTACGTGGACGGAAGCCGCGAGTGGGTCGCGGCCGTACCGGTGCCGCCATGACCTCCGGCCTGCACGACCAGTTCGGGCGTCGAATCGAGTACCTGCGCATCTCGGTCACCGACCGCTGCAACTTCCGCTGCGTTTATTGCATGCCGCTGGAAGGGCTGCCGTGGCTGCCCAAGTCGGACATTCTCAGTTATGAGGAGATCACCGAGGTAGTTCGTCAACTGGCGCCGCTGGGCCTGCGCAGGTTGCGGATCACCGGCGGCGAGCCGACGATCCGCCCCCAGTTGGATCGGCTTGTCGCCCAGTTGCGATCCGTGGAAGCGGTTGAGGATATCGCGCTTTCCACCAACGGCGTGCGACTGCCGGAGCTTGCCGGGCCGCTGCGAGCGGCAGGCCTGGATCGGGTGAACATGAGTGCCGACAGTCTCCGACCCGATCGCATCGCTGCGATAGCAAGGCGCTCGACTCACCTTGATCCGCTGGTCTCGGCGACGGCAGCCGAGGAGGCCGGGCTGGAGCCTGTGAAGATCAATGTCGTCGTCGTGCGCGGCGTCAACGACGATGAGGTGGAGGATTTCGCACGGCTCACTCTGGTACATCCCTGGCACGTGCGTTTCATCGAGTTGATGCCGGTTGGCGAACTCGGCGCCAGTGGCATGGACAGGGTGGTACCGGGAGGCGAGATTCTGCGCCGGATCGGCACTGTCGGTGTGCTGGAACCGAGCACCGGACCGCGACTGGGGAACGGACCCGCCGTGTATCATCAGTTCCGTGGCGCCGTTGGCACGGTTGGCGTGATCACGCCGATGAGTCATACATATTGCGCAGATTGCAACCGCGTCCGGCTCACCGCCGATGGCCGGTTGCGCACGTGCCTGTTCGGCGATCACGAGGTGGATCTTCGCACACCGCTTCGCGCGGGCGAGCAGCTCGCCCCCTTCGTGCACAGGGCGCTGGCCGAGAAGCCGGCGGCGCATGAGCTGCTGCAATTGCGCGTTGGAGGACTGTCGGCACTGTCCCAGTTGGGTGGCTGAGTTGCAGTCGAGTGGGTAGCCGAAGTTCACCCGCGCCGGCACATCATTGCCGGGGCCGTCAGGCTCCGGTATGTTCCGCTGAGTACCACTCACATCTCACTTCACGAGCCTCATGGTCAACAAGATTACCGTCGTAGGTGCCGGGAACGTAGGCGCCACGACTGCCCAGCGCATCGCGGAGAAGGAGCTGGCACGCCGGGTCGTCATGGTCGATGTCGCCGAGGGGATCCCGCAGGGAAAGGCGCTGGATCAGTGGCAGTCGGCGCCTATCGAGGGCTTCGACTCGCGTGTCATCGGCACGAACGGCTATGACGAGACGGCGGGGTCTGACGTCGTCGTCATCACTGCGGGTATCGCCCGCAAGCCCGGGATGTCGCGCGACGACCTTCTGAACACGAATGCCGGCATCGTCAGGCAGGTCTCCGAGCAGATCCGGGCGACTTCTCCGGAAGCGATCGTGATCGTGGTATCCAATCCGCTCGACGTGATGTGCTGGGTGGCGAAGGAAGTCACGGGCTTCCCGCGCGAGCGTGTCATCGGGATGGCGGGCGTGCTGGACACGGCGCGCTACCGGGCATTCCTGGCCGAGGCGATGGATGTGTCGGTGCGTGACATCCAGGCGATGGTACTGGGCGGTCATGGCGACACGATGGTGCCGCTGATCAGCTACACGTCGGTGAGCGGCATCCCGGTGACGCAGTTGCTGGACCGCGAGAAGCTGGAGGCCATCGTGGACCGCACGCGGTCTGGCGGAGCCGAGATAGTGAAGCACCTCAAGACCGGGTCGGCGTACTATGCGCCATCGGCCGGAGCCGTGCAGATGGTGGAGGCGATCGTGAAGGACCAGAAGCGCATACTGCCCTGCGCCGCGTGGCTGGAGGGCGAGTATGGAATGAAGGGCCACTTCCTCGGCGTGCCCTGCAAGCTGGGCCGGGGCGGTATCGGGTCCGTACTCGAGGTGGAGTTGACGGCCGATGAGCGCGGCGCGCTCGAGCGCAGTGCGGCGGCGGTGCTCGAGCCGATGCAGGCGATCAAGCTCTGAGCCCTACCCGCACCGGCATTCGCCCGTGCGTATCCGCCTTCGGCTTCCGTCATACTCACAGGAACCCGCCATGAACTGGTTGCGCTCATTCTGGAACTCGACGATCGGCAAGAAGATCGTCATGGCTGTAACGGGACTTGTCGGCATCGGATTCGTGATCGGCCACATGGTTGGAAATCTCCAGGCCTTCGAGGGCGCGGAGAAGATCAACGCTTATGGTCGGTTCCTGCACCACACGATAGGGACCGAGTTGTGGATCATCCGCGTCATCCTGATCGTCGCCGTGATACTGCATGTTGTCGCGGCCGTACAGTTGACGCGCCTCAGCAACGCTGCCCGCCCCCGTGACTACGTGCGCGGCCGGGTTCCCCAGGTCTCGACGCTGGCATCCAGAACGATGCGCTGGGGCGGCCTGCTGCTGCTCGTCTTCATCATCGTGCACGTGATGCACTTCACCACGCGCACGTTCCCGGGCTACGATCGGCTGGACGCGACGGGCAGTGTGGACATCTACCACAACCTCGTGACCGCCTTCAGCAACCCGTGGTGGGTGCTCTTCTACCTCGTGTCGATGGCCGCGCTGGCGCTGCACCTGTACCACGGCGCGTGGAGTTCCATGCGCACCATTGGCGCCAGCAAGCCAAGCGCGCATCCGCTCAAGCGGGTGCTGCCGCTGCTGATTGCCATCGTTGTTGCAGGCGGGTTCGTCGTGATCCCGCTCGCCGTGCTGTCCGGCGTCCTGCGTTGACGCCGCCGCTCCGTCACAGAGGCTCTGATTCAATGGAACTGCGCTCCCAGGTACCAGAGGGTCCGCTGGAGAAGAAGTGGGACCAGCATCTGTTCGACATGAAGCTGGTCAATCCGGCGAACAAGCGGAAATACAACGTGATCGTGGTGGGTTCGGGGCTGGCCGGCGCTTCGGCAGCGGCCACGATGTCCGAGCTCGGCTACAACGTCAAGTGTTTCTGCTACCAGGACTCACCGCGCCGCGCCCACTCCATCGCCGCGCAGGGCGGCATCAACGCGGCCAAGAACTACCAGAACGACGGGGACAGCGTCTACCGCCTGTTCTACGACACTGTCAAGGGCGGGGACTTCCGGTCGCGTGAGGCCAACGTCTACAGGCTGGCGCAGATCAGCGTCAACATCATCGACCAGTGCGTGGCCCAGGGGGTACCCTTCGCTCGTGAATATGGCGGGCTGCTGGCCAACCGTTCGTTTGGCGGCGCCCAGGTATCGCGCACCTTCTACGCTCGCGGTCAGACGGGACAGCAACTCCTGCTGGGTGCCTACCAGGCGCTGGAGAAGGAGATCGCCGTGGGTTCGGTCAGGATGTACCCGCGGACCGAGATGCTGGACCTCGTCGTGGTGGACGGCCGGGCGCGAGGGATCGTGGTGCGAGACCTGCGAACGGGGGCCATCTCGTCGCATCTCGCCGACGCCGTCGTGCTCGCCACAGGCGGATATGGCAATGTCTTCTATCTCTCCACCAACGCTCGAGGCTGCAATACCACGGCGATCTGGCGGGCACACAAGCGCGGTGCGGCCTTCGCCAACCCCTGTTTCACGCAGATCCATCCCACGTGCATCCCGGTCAGCGGGGACTATCAGTCCAAGCTGACCCTGATGTCGGAATCGCTGCGCAATGACGGCCGGGTCTGGGTACCCAGGAAGGCTGGCGACAATCGCCCGCCGAACCAGATCCCGAAGGAGGACAGGGACTACTACCTGGAGCGGAAGTACCCGAGCTTCGGGAACCTCTCACCACGCGACATCTCGTCGCGCGCCGCCAAGCAGGTGTGCGACGAGGGACGTGGTGTGGGCCCCGGTGGGAGAGGGGTCTACCTGGATTTCCACGATGCGATCCAGCGCCTTGGCGAGGACAAGATCCGCGAGCGTTACGGGAACCTCTTCGAGATGTACGAGCGCATCACCGACGAGAATCCATACAAGGTTCCGATGCGCATCTATCCCGCCTCGCACTACACCATGGGTGGGCTCTGGGTCGACTACAACCTCATGAGCACGATCCCGGGATGCTTCGTGCTGGGTGAGGCGAACTACTCCGACCACGGCGCCAACAGGCTGGGAGCGAGCGCCCTGATGCAGGGACTGGCCGATGGCTACTTCGTCATCCCCAGCACCATCAGCAACTACCTCGCGTCGAACAAGCTGGACGCCGTGACGGATGACGCGGATGCGGTGCGCAGCACCGTGCAGGACGTGGAGGAGCGGACGCGTCGCCTGCTGTCGATCAACGGCACGCGTACACCGGCATCGCTCCACCGGGAGCTGGGGCACATCATGTGGGAGTACTGCGGCATGGGCCGCACGGCGGAGGGACTCCAGACCGCCCTGACGCTGATCCCGAAACTGCGGGAGGAGTTCTGGCAGAACCTTCGAGTTCCGGGCTCCGGCGAGCAACTCAACCAGACGCTGGAACATGCCGGCCGCCTTGCCGACTTCCTCGAGTTGGGCGAACTGATGTGTGTGGATGCACTCCATCGTGAGGAGTCGTGCGGCGGCCACTTCCGGGAGGAGTACCAGACTCCGGACGGCGAGGCGTTACGCAATGACGATGATTTCGCCTACGTAGCAGCCTGGGAGTACGTCGGAGAGAACGTTCCGCCGGTTCTGCACAAGGAGCCGCTCACCTTCGAGTCAGTCCAGCTTTCGCAGCGGAGCTACAAGTGATGAATCTTACCCTCCACGTCTGGCGGCAGGCAGGACCCACTGCCGAAGGCAAGCTGGTGAAATATGAAGCGCACGACGTCGAACCGGAGATGTCCTTCCTGGAGATGCTCGACGTCGTCAACGAACGACTGATCGAGTCGGGCGACGAACCGATCGTCTTCGACCACGATTGTCGTGAGGGGATCTGCGGCGCCTGTGGCGTGATGATCAATGGCGTCGCCCACGGTCCGGAGATCGGCACCGCGACCTGCCAGCTCCACATGCGCAGTTTCCGTGACGGAGACGTGGTCTACGTGGAGCCGTGGCGCTCGCGTGGCTTTCCGGTGGTGCGGGACCTGATGGTGGACCGGAGCGCGCTGGACCGGATAATTGCTTCCGGTGGTTATGTATCCGTGCGCACTGGTGGCACGCCCGACGGCAATGACATTCCGGTGCCCAAGGTCGATGCCGACATGTCGATGGATGCTGCAGCCTGCATCGGCTGCGGAGCCTGTGTCGCGGCCTGCCCCAACGGTTCGGCGTCACTCTTCACGGCGGCCAAGATCTCGCACCTGGGGCTGCTGCCGCAGGGTCAGGCAGAACGTGATGGTCGGGCCCTCAGCATGGTGGCCCGGATGGACGAGGAGCAGTTCGGGCATTGTACCTTCTTTGGCGAGTGCCAGGAGGCCTGCCCGAAGGAGATCAGCATCGACACCATCGTGCGCATGAATCGGGACTTCCTGCGAGCATCGCTCAAGCGGGGTTCGCACGCTGGCGACGCCGGCGCCGATTGATGGTCGTCGCGGCAGGACCGGATGCTCGGTCCTGCCGCGTTGACCCGGGACGGGGCGTCAATCCGGGTACGTGCCCTCAGAGCCTCGGCAACGTGACGCCCAATTGCTTCTGGTACTTGCCCTTCCGGTCGGCGTAGGAGATCTCAGGCTCCTCCTCACCGCGGAAGAAGAGCACCTGGGCTATGCCTTCGTTGGCGTAGATCCTGGCCGGCAGCGGAGTGGTGTTGGATATCTCCAGTGTCACGTGACCTTCCCACTCCGGTTCGAACGGAGTGACGTTGGTGATGATGCCGCAGCGGGCGTAGGTCGACTTGCCGACCGTTATCGTGAGAACGTCGCGCGGGATGCGGAAGTACTCGACAGATCGGGCGAGGGCAAAGGAGTTTGGAGGCACGATACAGACGTCGCCCTCGAACGAGACGAGGGAGTTGGAGTCGAACTCCTTCGGATCCACGACCGAGTTGAGCACATTGGTGAAGATGCGAAACTCGGTGGCCACGCGCATGTCATAGCCGTAGGAGCTCACGCCATAGGAGATCACGCCGTCACGGACCTGGCGGTGCTCGAACGGCGTGATCATGCCGTGCTCCAGCGCCATCTTGGTGATCCAGCGGTCATTCTGGATGGACATTCGGGGCGGGTCAGGATGGATTGCTCTGGCCGGCGCGGATGCACGAGCGCAGGCGGGATGAGATCGACGACGTTCGGTACCGGTTCGGCGCGGAATGTATCAGACCCGCTGTCCACTCGCCACCGCGAGCGGACGACTCCGAGGATCGGGCAGGGTCAGCATCGTCGAGCGTCCGGCCCCGTCGAATGCCTGTCGCTTGACGTGGACGCGTTTTCGCGATCGGCGGGGGCTTGCCTGGAGCGACTTTGGTGGTAGCATCGGAGTCATCAGCGCACACTGGCCGCCTTGCGCCGTTGACCCCTCTCAGGGCTTCGCGTAGCTTACGGAAATTCGGCTAGTGAAATTTTTCACGAAGTCAGGACAGTGATGGCCCGCACCTATCTGCCAGTCCTTCTGCTCACAGCGTTCGTCGTCTTCAACGCGGCGGCGATAATCGTCCTCTCGACGCTGCTGGTGCGGCGTCGGCCGACGCCCGAGAAGTCGGCGCCTTACGAGTCGGGTATTCCCGTGATAGGGCTCTCCCGACAGCGCTTCTCGGTGAAGTTCTACATGGTCGCGATGCTCTTCATCATCTTCGACATCGAGACCATCTTCATGATTCCGTGGGGGGTCCACTTCAGGCAGTTGTCCTGTTCCGCCCCTCTCCTCGCCACCGGCGGTTGCCCCGCGGGCCAGACCAGCTTCTTCGGCCTCGGCGAGATGCTCGTCTTCATGCTCATCCTCCTCGTAGGTTACATCTACGTCTGGAAGAAGGGAGCGCTGCAATGGGACTGATGTCAAAGCCGGATGGCTCGACGCCAACCGGCACCGTGCGACAGCCGGGCGTCGACGTTACCGGCCAGGATGGTTGGGTGGCGACGCGTCTCGATTTCCTTGTCAACTGGGGCCGCGCCAACTCCCTCTGGCCCATGCCGTTCGGCACCGCGTGCTGCGCGATCGAGTTCATGGCCACCGCCGCCGCCCGCTTCGATCTCGCCCGCTTCGGTATGGAGCGCATGAGCTACTCGCCGCGACAGGCGGACGTGCTCATCTGTGCCGGCCGGGTTCCGTTCAAGCTCGCCCCGATCATCAGGCGCATCTGGCAGCAGATGCCGCAGCCCAAGTGGGCCATTTCCATGGGCGCCTGCGCCTCCACGGGCGGCATGTTCGACAACTACGCCGTTGTCCAGGGCATCGACACCATCATCCCGGTCGACGTCTACGTCCCTGGCTGCCCTCCGCGGCCCGAGGCGCTCATCTACGGGATCATGATGCTGCAGGACAAGGTGATGCGCGAGGCGATGGCCAACCCGTCCATCCGCCGGGAGATGGAGCCGGATCCAACGAGCCAGCTCTATATTCCGCCGCCGCTCATCGACGAGCTCTCCGAGCCGTTCGGCAACAGCGTTCACCAGACCCGCTCCGGATTGTGACCAACTTCTCCGCGGCCCCCGTCGGCAGCCGCGCGCCGCGTGACGTCGTACCAGCGTCACCGCGAGACGTCCCTCGACTGGGTGGACCACAGAACCCCAGCGCTGACGCATTGCGCGAGCAATTCGGCGACGTCGTGCCCCGTGTGGACGTCTGCTGGGGCGAGACAACCGTCCTCATCGACGCCACTCGCGTGCTGGATGTGGTTCGCTGGCTGCACGATGACGAGGGCCAGAGCTACGATTACCTGGTCGATATCACGGCGGTGGAGTACCGCGACATGGAGCGCCCGATCGAGATGGTGTGGCACCTCCGATCTCTTCCATACCGGCGCTTCCTGCGCCTGAAGGCTGAGATGCAGAAGGATCAGCCGCTGGTGGTGTCCAGCATCTGGCCCGTCTACAAGGGTGCCGACTGGCTCGAGCGCGAGTGCTGGGACATGTTCGGCATCCGCTTCGAGGGACATCCCGATCTGCGCCGGATCCTCATGTGGGAGGACTACAAGGAGGGCTTCCCGCTGCGAAAGGACTTCCCGCTACGGGGGCGTTTCAGCCGCTCGGAACAACTGAGTCAGGCGCTGGCAGCGAACCCCGAAGCACGTTACTCGATGGAGGAACTCTCCATCGTCGATGCATTCCAGGACCTGCCTGCCGATGTCCGTGAGCGGCTCGCCGGCGGCGAGCAGCCGGGGGAATGATGGCAACGAAGAAGCGTACGGTTGAAGTGGAGCTCTCCACCAGCGGGATCGACAGTCAGGGTCGACCGACCCGCGTTCCACTCGTCGTGGACGAGCAGGGACGTCCGGTTCCCATGGAGCCCACTCTAACCCTTGAGCCGGACATGAAGGATGAGCACATGCTCATCAACATCGGCCCTCAGCATCCCGCCACCCACGGCGTGCTTCGTCTTGTCCTCGAGCTGGACGGGGAGACGGTGGTCCGTTGCGTACCGCACATCGGCTACCTGCATTGCGGCTTCGAGAAGATTGGCGAGTACCGGCAGTACAACCAGATCATCCCGTGGACCGACCGCGAGGATTACCTCAACTCGATCGGCAACAACGTCGCCTTCGCCCTGGGCGCGGAGAGGCTGTTCGGGATCGAGATTACCGAGCGCTGCAAGGTGCTGCGGGTGATCGCGATGGAGCTCTCGCGCATAATCTCGCACCTGGTCTGGGCAGGAACGACGTCCATAGATATCGGCGCCTTCACGCCCTTCCTGTGGATGTTCCAGGAGCGGGAGAACGTGTACAACCTGCTCGAGGGCTGGGTCGGAGCGCGTCTCACGACCACGGCTACGCGAGTCGGTGGCATGGCCGCGGACATTCCCGCCGGCTGGACTGACGGGCTGAGCAACTTCCTCCGCACCTTTCCCCGCACCCTCGACGAGGTGGACCGCATCCTGACGCGCAACGCGATCTGGGTCGGCCGCACCGTGGGGCTTGGGGTGATGACCGCCGAGGAAGCGACCAACCATGGCCTCTCGGGCGCGATGATCAGGGCCTCCGGCGTGGACTACGACGTCCGCAAGGACTTTCCGTACCTTGACTACGAGACCTACGACTTCGACGTGCCTGTCGGTACCGCGGGCGACGTTTACGATCGATACCTGGTGAGGCTGGAGGAGATGCGACAGTCGGTTCGCATCCTGGAACAGGCCCTGGCTCGCCTTCCCGATGGCCCCGTGAACATTGACGATCCGAGGGTCATCCTGCCGCCGAAGTCCAAGGCCATGAGCGGCATCGAGTCCATGATCCACCACTTCAAGCTTGTCATGGAGGGCCCGCGGCCACCGGTCGGCGAGTGTTACGTTGCCGTCGAGAGCCCGAAGGGGGAGAAGGGCTACTACATGGTCTCCGATGGCACATCCAAGCCGGTGCGCTGGCGTATCCGTCCGCCGTCATTCGTGAACCTGTCGGCGATTCCTCGCATGGTGGAGGGCCACCTCCTCGCCGACGTCATCGCCATCAACGCGAGCATCGACATCGTCATGGGAGAGATCGACAGGTGACCGGCCCCGGTGGATCCGACATGCCAGCGTCCGCGGACCTCACGACGTCCGGTCCGCAGGCCCACGACGCGCCATACGAACCGGTGTTCGTGCCGGGCAGCGAGCGGCGGGCGGAACTCGATGTCCTGCTGGCTCGCTACCCGACGAAGATGGCCGCCCTTCTGCCCGCTCTCTGGATCATCCAGCACGAGCGCGGCTGGGTGAGCGATGCCGGTATGGCCGAGGTGGCCGAGGTGCTGGAGTTGACGCCTGCCTACGTGAAGGGTGTCGTCACCTTCTATACCATGTATCATCAGCATCCGGTGGGCCGTAACTTCATCCAGGTGTGTACCACCACACCCTGCAACATCTGCGGCGCCGAGGACATAGTTCGCGCCCTGCTCGAACAGACCGGTTGCGCGGAACTCGGCGCGACATCCCCGGACGGCCGGTTCACCGTTGTCGAGTCAGAGTGTCTCGGAGCGTGTGGATTCGCCACACCGCTCATGATCAACGAGCGATTCGTCGAGAGCGTGACGCTGGAGAAGATCCCGGCGCTGCTCGCGGAGTGTGACTGATGGGCTTTCCAGATCCGACTCACGAGCGTGAGACGCCCGTGCTTTCCCGGTACTTCGGCGACGCGGGTGCGCGCACCCTCGATGGTTGGCGCAGCCGCGGCGGCTACGAAGCGTTGCGGACAGCGCTGGCCACCGATCCCGTGGAGATCCAGAACATCGTGAAGCAGTCCGGTCTTCGCGGTCGCGGCGGTGCTGGTTTCCCGACTGGTATCAAGTGGTCGTTCATGAAGGACGACGGCAAGCAGCACTATCTGTGCTGCAACGCGGATGAGTCGGAGCCGGGAACGTTCAAGGACCGCGAGATCATGCGCTGGACTCCCCACGCGCTGGTGGAGGGCGTGGCGATAGGTGCCCACGCCATATTCGCCGACATCGCCTACATCTACGTACGCGGCGAATTCACGGAGCCGATCCGCTGGCTTACCCGGGCGGTCGAGGACGCCTACGCTGCCGGCATCCTTGGTGCCAATGCGATGGGAAGCGGACGGCGGGTGGACGTCCATATCCATCGAGGCGCGGGCGCGTACATCTGCGGCGAGGAGACTGCGCTGATGAATTCGCTGGAGGGGCGTCGCGGGAATCCGCGCATCAAGCCGCCCTTCCCGGCAGTGGCCGGCCTCTTCGGCAAGCCGACGACGATCAACAATGTGGAGACTCTCGCCGCCGTACCGCATATCATCAACAACGGTGCGTCCTGGTACAAGGCGATGTCGCTCTCCAATGAGAGGAGTACGGGCACCAAGCTGTTCTCGGTCTGCGGCAACATCCGCCGGCCGGGCAACTACGAGGTGACGATGGGTTTCCCGTTCGGCGAGTTCCTCCATGAGCTGTGTGGTGGCCCGCCCGAAGGACGGGAGTTCAAGGCGATCATCCCGGGCGGATCCTCCGTGCCGCTCATGACGCCGGAAGAGGCAGACGGCGCCCTGATGGATTACGAGGGTTTCGTGGCCGCTGGCTCCATGCTCGGCTCGGGCGGAGTCATCTGCATCGACAACTCGCAGAACCTCGTGCGCCAGATTGCCCGGCTCACCCGCTTCTATGCCCACGAGAGTTGTGCGCAGTGCACCCAGTGCCGGGAGGGTACGGCATGGACGACGCGAATCCTCGAACGCATGGTGGCCGGCGAGGGAAGGGCCGATGATATCGAGGTGCTCCTGCGGCTGGCCGACAACATGACCGGCAAGACGATCTGCGTCCTCTCCGACTCATGCGCCACACCGGTGGTATCCGGAATCAAGAAGTTCCCGGCCGACTTCGAGGCGCTCATCCCCAGCACGCGATCGCAGGTCACGGTCGCGATGGCGGTCTGATGTCTGACACACCCATGGTCACGATCACGGTCGAAGGGCGGCCGGTGAGCGTGCCCGCCGGCTCCTCGATACTCGAGGCTGCCAAGCGGGCGGGCGTGCTCATCCCGCACTACTGCTATCATCCCACGCTTCCCATCGCCGGCAACTGCCGGATGTGCCTGGTGGAGGTGGAGAAGATGCCCAAGCTGGCTCCTGCCTGTGCCACGTCGGTCTCCGATGGGCAGGTGATCCATGTTCACACCGAGCAGGCGCGCGAAGCCCGCAAGGGGGTGCTGGAACTGCTGCTCATCAACCACCCGCTGGACTGTCCCATCTGTGACGCTTCGGGGGAATGCGAGCTGCAGGACTACACGTTCATGGAAGGGCCGAAGGAGACCAGTCTCCTTCATGATCCGAAACGATTCAATCCCATGGAGGACTTCGGCGGCGACGTCCTCTACGTCACCAACAGGTGCATCCTCTGCACCCGCTGCGTGCGCTTCATGGATTCCGTCGCGCATGACCCGGTACTGAACGTGAGCGAGCGCGGGGACCGCGCCCTCATCGGCAAGTTCGAGGGGCATGACCTCACGCACCCGTGGGCGGCAAACGTCATCGACCTCTGCCCGGTTGGCGCCCTGGTATCCAAGGACTTCCTGAACAAGGCTCGTACCTGGGACCTGGATCGCACCGCTTCCATCTGCCCCAATTGCAGTCAGGGGTGCAACACCATGCTCGAGACGCGCGACAACATGGTCGTGCGAATGAGGCCGCGCGTCAACGACGACGTCAACCAGCACTTCCTCTGCGACCATGGCCGCCTCAAGTACCGCTGGATGAATCGTCAGGATCGCGTCGAGGCACCGCTGGTGCGCCGCGCCAACGGTGCACTGCAAGCCTCCGACTGGGACGTCGCCCTTCCGGCCACCGCTGCTCTACTGACCAACAGGCGAGCCACTGTCGTGGCGTCGCCGATGCTGTCGAATGAGGCTCTCTTCCTTCTCCAGCGACTGGTGGACGCCGGTGGCGGTAGGGGTGTCTTCCAGGTCGAGACCGGTCCGGAAGCGCCGCTACCGGGCGTCGAGGACCTGGCTCTCCGGGCCGATCGGGCCGCCAATGTCACGGGAGCCGAGTTGTTCGGCTTCACCCGCACGGAGAATCCGCTGGACGCACTCAACGACGGCGACGTGCTGGTGGTCGCCGACGACGAACTGGTCGGCGTCGAGGCAGAGGCAATAGCCCGTGCCGGTGCCGTGATCGTGATTGGCACGACGCTGCCCGAGGCGCTCCGCGCCGTCGTGTCGGTGGTGCTGCCGATAACCAATTTTGCCGAGGAGGAGGGAACATTCACCAACCTTCGTGGTCGCGTCCAGCGTTTCCAGCAAGCCAAGGCTGGACCCGGACTGGCGCGACCGAGCTGGTGGGTGATTGGCGACCTGCTCGCCGCACTGGGAGATGGTGAGGGCTACTTCGTGGCCGCTGACGTGTTCGCCACGTTGGCATCCTCTCACCCCGAGTTCGCCGGACTCAGCTACGCATCGATCGGGTTGCGTGGCGGGTTCATTGCCGGCGCAGCGGCAGCCGCCGGGGTGAAGAGCTGATGACGCCGCTTGCTGTCCAGGCGTTGCTGCAGGTGGCCAACGCGCAGCACGAACTCTCCACGGGGCACGCGATCATCGCCTCGATCATCAAGCTCCTGATCATCTTCACGGTCTGGATGGTCACGGTGGCACTGCTCACGCTCGCCGAGCGGCGGATCGCCGGCTGGATCCAGGATCGTCAGGGTCCGAACCGTGTCGGTCCGCAGGGAATCCTGCAGCCGGCCGCCGACGGTCTCAAGAACCTGATGAAGGAGGAGACGGAACCGGCGAACGCCTACATGCCGATCTTCCGGCTTGCTCCGGCGATCAGCTTCATTCCCGCGCTCATCGCCTGGGCAGTGATCCCGTTCGCCGCACCCTGGCCCTCGCCGTGGGGACTGGTCCCCATGGTCCTCACCGACCTGCCGATCGGCTATCTGTACATTCTGGCCGTCTCGTCGCTGGGCGCTTACGGGCTCATCCTGGCTGGATGGTCATCCGCCAACAAGTACGCGCTCCTGGGCGGTCTCAGGGCGAGTGCCCAGTTGATCTCCTACGAGGTCGCGCTCGGCATGTCCGTCATACCTGTCTTGCTACTCACCGGGAATGTGACACTGTCCAGCTTCGTCGAGACCCAGGCGGCTGGTGGATTCAACTGGAACATCCTGAACCTCACGATGGGCTTCTTCATCTTCATCGTGGCGGCGTTCGCCGAGACGAATCGGCTGCCGTTCGATATGCCGGAGGCCGAGTCGGAGTTGATAGCCGGGTATCACACCGAGTACTCGTCGATGAAGTTCTCGATGTTCATGATCAGTGAGTTCGCCGCGATGTTGACCATCAGCTCTCTGATGGTGACGCTCTTCTTCGGCGGCTGGGACATCCCGTTCACGTCGTGGGACAACGTGGCGCCATGGTCGACGGCGAAGACGCTGGCGACCCTGGCGGTGTTCGTGTTGAAGACCGGTTTCTTCATCTTCACCTTCATGTGGGTGCGCTGGACGCTACCGCGTTTCCGCTACGACCAGTTGATGGCGCTGGGATGGAGGGTCATGATCCCGCTGGCCATGGCTTACATGGTCATCATCGCGGTGGCGGTACTGGTGCTGGACCGGGTGGGTCTCAGCGCTGGCCCGGGGCAGGCGATGGCCCTGTTCGGGCTCAATCTGGTGCTCCTCGTGGGCATGTTCTTCATCTTCGATCGCGGTCGTCTGATAAGCCCGGCGGCTGCTCGCGTGAGTCCCAGCGAGCTGGCCCGCCTGCGCAGTGTGGCGCTACGGCCGCCGACGACAGCGGAGGCACGAGACTGATGGCAATCGGCGTGAAGGTGCTCGATCGACCGATCGAGCAGGTGAGCTACGTGCGTGCCGCGCTGTCCGGCCTCGGACAGACCTTCCGGCACCTCGTGGATCCGCACAAGGTCACCATGCAGTATCCCGAAGAGCGCTGGGATCTCTCGCCGCGCTGGCGGGGGACACACCGGATGCTCACCACGGAGACGGGGAAGGCGAAGTGTGTCGCCTGTGGTCTCTGTCCCACCGTCTGCCCGGCCAACTGCATCAAGCTTGTGCCAGGTGAGGACGAGGAAGGGAACCGCTATCCGCTGATCTTCGAGATCGATGAGTTCCGGTGCATCTTCTGTGGCTACTGCCAGGAGGTGTGCCCGGAGGAGGCGATCCATGTCGGGCGCCACTACGAGAACTCGGAGTATGATCGTGCGGGCTTCGTCTACGATCTCCAGCGGCTGATGGAGCAGACGCACCCCGTCTGTGAGATGTGGGACCCGGCCGACCCGAGAGGCGAATGACGTTCTTCTACCAGTTCACGTTCTACTTCTTCGGGCTGGTCGCCGTGGCCTCGGCGCTGCTCTTCGTGACGCGGAAGAATCCGGTCGCGGCGGCACTCTGGCTGGTGAACGTGATGATCTGCCTTGCCGCGCTCTACATCATGCTCGGCGCTGAGTTTGTCGGGGTGGTACAGGTGATCATCTACGCCGGCGCGATAATGGTGGTCTTCCTGTTCGTGGTGATGCTCCTGAATCTTGGCCATGCCGGATCGATCGCCGACGTGCGGTCGTTCCGCTGGCAACTGGCGGCCGGCGCGGCGGGACTCATCATGCTCGCCCAACTGCTCGCCATCGTGCGGCCAGGCGAGGCACTGCTGGCGGGAATCACGCCCGTGCGACCGGCGATCGCTGTCGCCGCAGCACCAGGTGAGAACGTGGTGGCTCCGCTGGCCGAGGTCCTCTTCCGCAACAACCTGTTGGCCTTCGAGGCCGCCAGTGTCCTGCTGCTGGCAGCGATCATCGGCGCTGTCGTCCTGGCCAAGAGCCGGGAGGGCGCATGATCGTCGAATCGCTCTTCTTCTCGGCGCTGCTCTTCGTGGTGGGCATGGTGGGTGTCCTCACCCGTCGGAACGTGCTCATCATCTTCATGAGCGTCGAATTGATGCTCAACGCGGTCAACCTGAGCCTGGTGGCCTTCTCCACGCTGCACGGTCTGTCCGGCCAGGTGTTTGCCATCCTTGTCATGACCGTCGCAGCCGCCGAGGCTGCGGTAGGGCTGGCCATCGTGATCGCAGTCTTCCGACACTTCCAGACCGCGGACCTCATGAACGTCAACCTTCTGAAGGGCTAGATGCTCCTCCAAGAAGCGGCGGCTGCTGGCGCGCATCCCCTTGCCGGGACAGCAGCCGAATGGCTCTGGCTGGTTATCCTGCTACCCCTGCTGGGTGCGGCGATCAACGGATTCCTGTCCACCATCACCGGCTGGCGCCCAGGTCCATTCGACCCCGATTTCCACCGGACCGGAGAGTTCCCCGCGGCGCCAGCATCCACTCTCGTTGAGCGTGCATCCCGCCTCGTGGGTGGTGGTGACGTGGCCACTGGTACCAGTGGGCCGGCGACCCTGGTCACGGGCACCCATTCGGTGGCCGATGGAACCGATAGCCAGTACGTCGAGGACGTCTACGAAGATTCGCTGATCGAGGCTTACGACGAGAAGCTGGAGGCGCCACCACGACACCGATTCCTGCCGCTCGTGAGTGTGGTGGGCGTGGGGACGATGGCGATCGCCTTCGTCATCGCCGTTCTCGCCTTCCTCGCGATGGTCCGCGTCTCTCCGGAGACGCCGCTCATCCGGAACTACTGGACATGGATGGCGGCGGGTGGACTCGACGTGGCCGTGTCGCTGCACGTCGACCAGCTATCGATCGTGATGACGCTGGTCATCACGGGGGTGGGCACGCTGATCCACCTCTTCAGCACTGGATACATGCGGGACGATCGTTCGTACGCGCGTTTCTTCGCGTACATGAACCTGTTCGTCTTCTTCATGCTCGTCCTGGTGCTCGGTTCCAGCTACCTGATCATGTTCATCGGCTGGGAGGGAGTGGGAGTCTGTTCCTACCTCCTGATCGGGTTCTGGTTCACGGAGGAGGCGAACGCCGATGCCGGCAAGAAGGCGTTCATCGTGAACCGCATCGGCGACGTGGGCTTCCTCGTCGCGATGTTCATGATGTTCTGGAACTTCCATACGTTGGATTTCATGGGCGTGAACGCTGCTGCGGCTGCGCTTCCCATCGGCACCGCACTGGTGACGACGATCGCCCTCTTCCTGTTCATGGCCTGCGCCGGCAAGAGCGCCCAGCTCCCTCTATACGTCTGGCTTCCGGACGCCATGGCCGGCCCCACGCCAGTTTCCGCACTCATCCACGCGGCAACGATGGTGACCGCCGGCGTCTACCTCGTAGTCCGGAGTGGGGCAGTGTTCGCCGCCGCCCCGTCGGCATCGCTGGTGGTGGCGATGATCGGCACGCTGACAGCCCTCTTCGCCGCCCTGATAGGGCTCAAGCAGTGGGACATCAAGAAGGTGCTCGCCTATTCGACCATCTCCCAACTCGGCTACATGTTCATGGCCGTCGGGGTGGGAGCGTACACCGCGGGTGTCTTCCATCTCGTCACGCACGCATTCTTCAAGGCACTTCTCTTCCTCGGCGCCGGCTCGGTGATCTTCGCGATGCACCGCGCTTACCATGTGACGGGGAATCACGATGACGCCCAGGACATGCGGAACATGGGCGGATTCCGTCGGTTCATGCCCGTGACATGGGCCATGATGTGGATTGCCACGCTGGCCATTTCCGGTATCCCCCCGTTCGCCGGCTTCTTCTCGAAGGATGAGATCCTCGGTTCGGTCTTCGCTCACGCGACGGGCTCGACACTGGCCGAGGCCAGCCTGCTGGGAGTGGGAGGATCTTCCTGGCTCTACCTGTTCTATGCGCTCGGCTTGCTGACAGCACTCATAACCGCCGTCTACATGACGCGGATGATGCTCTACACCTTCCACGGTCCGACGCGGACGGGGGAGGTGGAGAGTCGTCACCTGCGCGAGGCGCCGTGGACCATGACGGTGCCGGTCGTGGTGCTCGGTCTGCTGAGCATCGGCGGCGGTTGGCTCAACATTCCCGAGTTGCTGGGCATGCTCGGGCCGGTGGGAAGGCTGGAACACTGGCTGGACCCGGTCGTTGCCTCGGCAGCGGAGAGACTCGGTGGCGGAGCAGCGCTGGAGCACGCGCTCGAGTTGACATTGATCGCCATCGCCATTGCGATAGCTGTCGTCGGGATCGTCGGCGCGGTGGTGCTCCTCAGACCAGCCAGGCTCCTACCCAAGGCAGAGTCTCCGCGTGAGGTCGGTATCCAGGCGTTGTTGGCCGACAAGTTCCGCGTGGACGAATTGTACGATCGGTTCATCGTCCAGCCGCTGCTTACGGCCTCCCGGCGAGTGCTCTATCGCGGACTCGACATCGGCATCATCGACCGTATCATGGTGGTCGGTTTCGGCTGGTCGCTGCCGCGCTTTCTGGCGTATCTCGGCTCGCGCCTGCAGTCCGGCCTGGTGAGCGACTACGCGTGGGTCATGGTCGTGGGCGTGATACTCGTCCTCGGCGTCTTCACTCTCCGCTAGGGCGATGCGCGAATTCCTATTCTCCGTCGGCTACGATCGGTGGATCCTGCCGACTCTGCTCTTCCTGCCTGCCATCGGCGCGTTGCTCACGTGGTTCCACGGAATCTACGAGTATCGTGCCGGTCACGTGGGTCGTAGCTACGAGGGCTTCGCCCGCTGGCTGCCCTTCTCGATCTTCATCGTGGAGTTCGTGCTCTCGCTCGGACTCTGGTGGGCGTACGATCCCTCCGGCGCGGTTTTCCAGTTGACCAGCACGTGGGACTGGATTCCTGACTGGGGCGTTCACATGTCGCTCGGCATAGACGGGATCTCGCTCTTTCTCGTCATGATGGTGACATTCCTTCTCCCCATCGCCGTCCTCAGCGGCTGGACCAGCATCGATCGCGCGGTGCACAGCTATCACGCCCTCTTCCTCGTGCTCACGACGGGAATGCTCGGTGTGTTCATGGCTCGCGACCTGATCATGTTCTACTTCTTCTGGGAGTTGGTGCTGGTTCCGATGTACCTCATCATCGGTGTCTGGGGAGGACCGCGACGATTGTACGCGGCGACCAAGTTCTTCCTGTATACGTTCCTGGGTTCGCTGTTCATGCTGGTGGCGATCCTCTACATAGGCTTCATGGTGGGCGACGCGATGTATGCCGCCGGTCTCACCCCCACCGACCGCCCGAACTTCCTGTTCGAGAATGCCATGGCGTATTTCACGCCTTCCGGGACTGAGGCGTTCTGGCTCTTCCTGGCATTCTTTGCTGCCTTCGCGGTCAAGGTGCCGCTGATCCCCTTCCATACCTGGCTGCCCGACGCCCACGTCGAGGCGCCCACGGAGGGCTCGGTGGACCTTGCCGCGATCCTGCTCAAGATGGGCACCTACGGCTTCATCAGGATCACGCTGCCGCTCTTTCCCGGGGTCGTGCTCCATTCGTGGGTGGGCAAGGTCGTGATCGTCCTGGGCGTGGTGGGTATCATCTACACGGCCCTGATCGCGCTCGTTCAGGAGGATTGGAAGAAGCTCGTCGCCTATTCCTCGGTGAGCCACATGGGCTTCGCCATCCTCGGTATCTTCACCGTGACTACTGTGGGGTTGCAGGGCGCGATGATGGTGCAGCTAGCCCACGGCCTTTCGTCCGCGGCGCTCTTCCTGATGATCGGCATGCTCTACGAACGCAGGCACACGCGCATGCTCTCCGACTTCGGCGGGCTGGCGCGTGTGATGCCGCTCTACGCCGGCTTTCTGATGATCGCCACGCTGAGCAGCATCGGTGTGCCAGGCACCTTCGGCTTCGTCGGTGAGTTCCTCACCTTGATGGGCGGCTTCGGACCGGTGCCGATGCTCACGGTCGTCGCCACGACGGGCGTTATCCTGTCGGCGGGGTACATGCTCTGGTCCGTCCAGCGCATCATCTTCAATCCGCTCGACAAGGCCGAGAACAAGCGTCTGCCCGACGTGAACTGGCGAGAGGCAGGGATGCTCATCCCGATCTGCGCCATGATCATCTGGATCGGCATCTATCCGGCACCGCTGTTGCGCCGCATGGAGCCGTCCCTGAGCCGGCTGGTGGAGCAGGTCCATGGTGTGCCGACATCGGCGGCCGTGAGCCGCGTACGAGAGGCACGCTGACATGCAGCTAGACCTGAGTGTGCCGGCCGAGCTCATGATCGCGCTCCTGCCGGAAATAGTGCTCACTGTCGGCATCCTGTTCCTGGTACTCTGGTCCGCCTGGCGCCCGGCGAGCGCTGCCCATCAGCGTCAGGTGGGTATCCTGTCGTTGGCTGTCAGCGTGATCACACTCGGGGTGGTCATCTGGTGCGCAGTTCGCAGCAACAGCGCCGGACCGGGCCCGCTCGCCGTCGACGGCTTTCGTTGGGCGACCGACGTGATCCTGCTCATCGGCGCGATCTGTACCATCGCCATGAGCCTGGATTACCAGGAGCGTGAGGGGATAACGGCACCGGAAGGGCACGTCCTGGTACTGCTCTCGCTGGTCGGCATGATGCTCATCGCCGGCGCTCGCGATCTCGTGGTGGCCTTCCTCGGCATCGAGATCATGTCCGTGGCCGTCTACGTCCTCACGGGCCTGAATCGGCGCAGCCCGCGTTCTGCCGAGGGATCCCTGAAGTACTTCCTGCTCGGGGCCTTCTCGACAGCCTTCCTGCTCTACGGCATCACGCTGGTCTACGGCGCCACCGGCACGACGGAGTTCGCCGGTATCGCAGCCCAGACGGGGCGCTCGGCTGTGCTGGCGAGCCCGCTGTTCCGTCTGGGGATGGGGCTACTCGTTGTCGGGTTCGGCTTCAAGGTGGCGGCGGTACCATTCCACATGTGGGCACCGGATGCCTACGAGGGCGCCCCGACACCAATCACGGGCTTCATGGCAGCGTCAGTGAAGGCGGCGGCATTCGCCGGCTTCCTCCGTCTCTTCATCGAGGGCTTCCCGGCTGCACTTGCCGAGTGGCACCTGGCTCTCTGGTGGCTGGCGGCGGTGACCATGGTTGCCGGAAACGTGATCGCGTTGGCGCAGCGCAACATGAAGCGAATGCTCGCTTATTCCAGCATCGCCCATGCTGGCTACATCCTGATCGCCGTGGCGATCGGAGCGAAGACAGGCGTGGACGTCGGAGTGACCGGTTCGAGCGCCTTCGTCGTGTACCTCTTCGCGTATACGCTCTCCACAATGGGCGCCTTTGCCGTCGTCACGGTGCTGGCTGGTCCCGGGGAGCCGTACCTGGACATGCGCGACTACAGCGGACTCTGGACGGTGCGACCGGGGATCACGCTCGCCATGAGTGTCTTCATGTTCGCCCTGCTGGGTTTCCCGGTATTCGGCGGGATCGGGTTCTTCGCCAAGTGGTACATGCTCCAGGCCGCACTGCGCGGTGGCGCCGAACCCCAGGTGTTGCTCGCCTTCACCCTCGTCTTCACGAGTGTATTGTCGGCGGGCTACTATCTGTATGTGGTGACGCTCATGTTCGTCGCCGCGCGCAATGAGGAGATCCCGGTGCCCGATCACCCACGACGCTTCACCGGCGGTGTGATCGTTGCCATGGCCATCCTCATCCTCTTCTTCGGCTTCGCGCCCAGCCAGGTATTACGCACCGCCAACCGAAGCATGCTCTATCCGACGCAGGTGGTGCCAGTGGCGGAACCGACCGTCGAGCCAGTGGCCGCGGCAACTCGACAGTCCATGCCGCGACGCTGACAACTGGTGCCGCCGGCGGCGGCGCCCTCCCCAGGTGACAGTATTTCACGGACAGGCATGGCGACGAGTGCTGGCAATGTGAGCAGGGAGATCTTCCGCGAGTACGATATTCGCGGCATCGTTGGCAGGGACCTCACTGTCCAGGCGGCAGGGGGAATCGGTCGAGCCTATGCCGCCTATCTGACGCGTGACGGCCGCCACGGCGCGATTGCAGTGGGGCGCGACAATCGTCCCAGCGGCAACATGTTGCGCGATGCCCTGGTGGCTGGCCTCACGGCCGGCGGCCTTGACGTCATCGATGTGGGCATCGTCCCGACGCCGCTCGTCTACTGGAGCCTGCATCACCTCGATGTGATTGGCGGGATCCAGATCACCGGCTCGCACAATCCACCGGAGTACAACGGGTTCAAGCTGTGCGTCGGAACGCAGTCCCTGCACGGAAGCGGGATCCAGGCGCTCTACGGGCTTCTGGATGCGCCACCGGCCGCGAGGCCGGGAACCGTCAGTCACGAAGAGATCATCGACCGGTACGTGGACGACGTCGTGTCCCGTACGGTGCCGCTGGACCGCACCCTGCGCGTGGTTGTGGACTGTGGAAACGGCGCCGGCGCGTTGGTGGCTGAGAAACTCTTCAGCCGCCTGGGCGTGGACGCCACCTACCTGTTCTGCGAGAGCGACGGGACGTTCCCCAATCACCATCCCGATCCGTCGGTGGTGGAGAACATGGAGGACCTGATCCGGACCGTCCGCGAGAGCGCGGCCGACATCGGCATCGCCTTCGATGGCGATGCCGACCGGATAGGCATCGTGGATGATGCTGGCGGGATCATCTGGGGGGACCATATCCTCATCCTGTACGCACGCGACGTGCTGGAGCGGACAGGGACCGGCCAGTCCATCATCTTCGATGTGAAGTGCTCCCAGGCCTTGCCATGGGCTATCGAGAAGGCTGGTGGGGTACCCGTGATGTGGAAGACCGGGCACTCCCTGATCAAGGAGAAGATGCTCGAGACGGGCGCGCCGGTAGCGGGCGAGATGTCTGGCCACATGTTCTTCAGGGAGGGGTTCTACGGCCACGACGACGCGCTGTACGGGGCCGCCCGGCTGCTTCGGATAATCGCCAGCGGTCCCGGTGGTATCTCCGAACGACTCGCCGACGTCCCCGTCTTCGTCTCCACACCGGAGATTCGCGTGGACGTCCCTGAGGAGCGCAAATTCGCCATCGTGGATGCCGCGGTGACCCACTTCCGCGCAATCCATGATGTAGTGGACGTGGACGGCGTGCGGGTGTTGTTCGGAGATGGCTGGGGCCTCATCCGCGCTTCCAACACACAGCCGGTGCTCGTCATGCGCTTCGAGGCCAACAGCACCGAGCGACTGGATGCGATCAGGAGCGAGATGGAGGAATGGCTGCGGGAAGAGGGTGTGGACGTCTGACCCCGGACGCCAGCCGTGAGGGTTGACCGGCGGCGTGTCCTGATCGCGGGGGCGATCCTCGCCCTCCTGCTGGTCTCAGCGCGCCTGGCAGCGATCACCTACGTCGATCATGCCTGGTTCGACGAGCAGGGAGCGAGCGCGATCTGGTGGGCCAAGCTGTGGAACAGCGTCCTTCTCATTGGCTCCACCTGGGCCGCTGGCAGCATCTTCGTCTTCCTGAACATTGTCGCGGTGCTCCGCTCGGTTCGTCACCTGATCGTGGCTCGTCAGGTCGCGAACATCGAGATCGAGTCGGCAGTCCCGGGACGACTCATCCTTGCCGCCGCCACGATGGCGTCGCTCGTGCTAGGCGGGTTGCTCACACTCGTGCAGGACGGCTGGACCACACTGGCTCGCGCCCGCTATCTCCCACCTTTCGGGGTGCGTGAGCCGTCACTCGGCGCCGATGTCGCGTTCTGGGTGGGTCGCCTCCCGCTGGAAAGGGCGTGGTACACGTGGGCCCAGACGTCACTGGTCGCCGTCGCGACGCTCGTAGTGCTCCTCTATGCCGTCACCAGGAGCCTCCGCTGGACACCGAGAGGGTTGCACACCACCAGCCACGTGCGGCGCCACCTGTCCACCCTCGGAGCGCTGCTCCTGCTCCTCCTCGCCTGGAACTACCGGCTGGAGAGGCTGCTGCTGCCAGTGAACCTGGGGCCACAGGGGTACTTCGGTATCGTGGAGCAGCGGATGCTGGGGGTGCTCCTCGTGCTCACTCTCTTCACCGCTGCCTGCGCCCTGATCGTCCTCTGGGCCGGCTACGTGGGCCACACCCGCGTCGCCTTCGCCAGCGTGACAGCGATCATCGTGGTCGCCCTCCTCCTCCAGCAGGGTGGTCCATCACTCGTCCGTTGGGCTTCCGGCGCGGACCTCGAGGCTCCGCAGCGAATCTGGCCATTCCTGGGTACGCAGGCATCGTTCACCCGGCTCGCCTACGGCGTACCACGCACCCTCGGGAGCGATTCGTCCACGCTGGTGACCGACCTCGATCGCCTGGACCGAGCCGTCGCAGTCTGGGATCCAGCCGCTGTAGTTGCCGCGGTGGAACGAAGTGGTCGTCGCCGTGAGGTGATGGGCGGTGTGAGCTGGTGGGTTGACTCCCTGGGACTGGAAGCAGTGACTGCCGCACGGGAAGGTGCGACTGATTCGTTGCGCCGCACCGACAGTTGGGTGGTCGCAACGGTGAGAGCCACGCCGCCGCCCGACGAGGTGGTCCCGGTACCGCGAGCAGTACCGATCCGAACGGCTCTCATCTATCCAGGGGCGCGGAGCGACCTCCTGGTCTCCGACTCCGCGGCTTCGGTACGGGCACCGTTTCTGGGACGGGGCATCCGTCGCTTTGCCTTTGCCCTCGCCGAACAGGATCTGCGCCTCTTCTTCGAGCCTGCGCAGGATCCCAACCTGCGCCTGCTCAGTCGTCGCGACGTACGTGAGCGTGTCCTCTCGCTCGCTCCCATCTTCGAGGCTGCTGCCAACGTGGTACCCCTGCACGTCGCCGATTCCCTCTACTGGGCATTGCCGCTGTTCGTCACTGTGCGTTCCTTCCCTCTCAGTCACCCGTGGGTCAACAACGGCCGCGCGACAAAGTACTTCCAGCACGCAGCAACAGCCGTCGTGAACGCCCATACCGGCAGAGTGCGACTGGTGCGTTCGGAACGCATGGAGCCAGTTGCGACGGCGTGGGCCCGGCGGTTCCCCGAGCTCTTCGTCAGCGCCGATTCGCTGGACCGGGAGATCGCCAACGCGCTTCCGCTACCCGAGGACGCCCTGCTCGCCCAGGCCTTCGCCTACGGAGCCACCGGCGGCGACAGCGAGCGGCGAGTACCGTTGATGCTGCCGGATATGGCGAACAGTGACTCGCTGGACGGCGGAGTCGCCGCCGTACCTTATCTGCCCACTGGCGCCAGGACCGTTGCCCGCGCCATCCCGCTACTCGATACGACCAACGATCGGCTACGCGAAATCGTGGCCTTCACCGGCGGGACAGATCCGCGTATGAGCGTGATCGCCGTCGATTCCGCTCCTGAAACCTGGTCCGAGCAGCTCGAGCAACTCCAACAACGGCTCGGACGTGATGGCGCCCTCACGACGTCGGACGCTCCCACAGTCCACACCAGGGCAAGACTCCTTCCCTCACCGAGCGGCGCCATTCTCATCCGACCAGTGTACAGCTGGCGCGCCGACGGTGTACCAGCGCTTGCCAGGGTTGCCGTGCTGCACCGCGACTCCGTCCGCGCCGCTTCGTCGCTGAGCGGTCTCGGACAACTGGAGGGCAGACCTCCTGGAAGCGCGCCCCTCGACGCCGCCGCTGCTGCGCTATACGAGCGGATGCGGGACGCGCTGCGTCGCGCGGACTGGGGTGCATTTGGCCAGGCCTTCGAAGCCCTGGGCAGGGCCCTCGGCGTCGGCGCGAGCGATGGGGACGACCGATGACCCGGAGGAGCCGCGACAGGCAGAGGAGAGCACGGCGCGCTTGCCCGCCTCTCCCGAACCGGGTAGCTTGCCGACCTTGCCAGAGGATAGTGCCAGGGGGCACGATTCGTGAGGGCAGTATGGCACCGAAGGTGCGCGCCGTCATAGACTTCGTGCGGTGCACCGGCAGCCGTGCGATCATTACCGAACCGGGTCGCGAATGCGAAGCTGGGCGCGGCCAGGCCGGGACGACCATAACAGCGGAGAGTGCGTGAACATCCACGAATATCAGGCGAAGGAGATCTTCCGGGCCCACGGCGTGCCGATTCCGCCCGGCGAGGTGGCCCGCACGCCAGAACAGGCAGAGGAGATCGCCGCGCGATACGGCAAGGCAGTGATGGTCAAGGCGCAGGTGCATGCCGGTGGGCGCGGCAAGGCCGGTGGCGTGAAGTTCTGCAAGACGCCGGCAGAGGCCAGGGAGAAGGCCGCGGCGATCCTCGGCATGCAGATCAAGGGCCTGACGGTCGAGCAGGTGCTGGTCACCGAAGCTGCCGACATCGCCAGCGAGGCGTACGTGGGCATCATCGTGGACCGTGCGACCAAGAAGCCCGTCTTCATGGTGAGCGCTGCCGGCGGTATCGACATCGAGGAGGTTGCCGCGACCACGCCCGAGAAGATCCTCTACGTGCCGGTGGATGTGCGTTACGGGTTGCGTAGCTATCAGGCAATGCAGATGGGGTTCTTCCTCCACGAGGACGTGAAGCGCGCCCGCGCCGCTGCCAGGATCATGGGGCAGCTCTATGAGGCCTTCATGGCCAGCGGAGCCTCGCTCGCCGAGATCAACCCGCTCGTCCTCACGCCGGAAGGCGAGCTCATCGCCGTCGATGGCAAGATGGTAATCGACGACAACGAGCTCGACCGGCGTCCCGAGATCGAGGCCCTGCGCGACGATTCGTCGGAGGAGCCGAGCGAGGTGGAAGCCCGACTCGCCAACCTCACCTTCATCAAGCTGGAAGGGAACGTAGGCTGTGTGGTCAACGGCGCCGGACTGGCCATGGCGACGATGGATCTGGTGAAGTATTACGGAGGCGAACCGGCCAACTTCCTCGACATCGGCGGCTCATCCAACCCGGAGAAGGTCGTCAACGCCCTCCGGATCATCACTTCGGACCCGAGCGTGAAGGCCATCCTGTTCAACATTTTCGGCGGTATCACGCGCACCGACGACGTTGCCAACGGCATCGTCACGGCCACGAAACAGAATCCGCTCAAGGTGCCGATCGTCATCCGCCTCACCGGCACCAATGAGGAGATCGCGGTGAAGATTCTCGAGGACAACGGTTTCGCAGCGATGACAGACATGGACGCCGCGGTGCAGAAGGCCGTGCAACTCGCCACGACGGGAGGTGCCAGGTGAGCGTCTTCATCGACAACGGTACGCGGCTCATAATCCAGGGCATCACCGGGCGCGATGGTTCCTTCCACGCCCGCCAGATGATGGAGTACGGCACCCAGGTCGTGGGCGGTGTCACCCCGGGCAAGGGCGGCCAGCGGTTCGACGATACGGTGCCTATCTTCAACACGATGGCCGAAGCGGTTCGCGAGACCGGCGCCAACACGAGCGTCATCTACGTGCCGCCACCGTTCGCCGCCGATGCCATGTTGGAGGCAGCGGATTCCGGGGTGAAGCTCATAGTCTGCATCACCGAGGGCGTGCCGGTCCTCGACATGACGCTGGTCTATCCGTTCGTGAGGGAGAAGGGAGCGCGCCTAATCGGCCCCAACTGTCCAGGCCTGATTACCCCCGGGCAGTCCAAGGTCGGCATCATCCCTGGCCGTATCTGCACGCCGGGCAACGTCGGCGTGGTGAGCCGTTCGGGCACCCTCACCTACGAGATCGTCTACCAACTCACCCGCGCCGGCTTGGGCCAGAGCACCTGCGTCGGCATCGGGGGTGACCCGATCAATGGCACCAGCTTCATCGATGTGCTGCGCGCCTTCGAGGCGGACCCGGACACGAAGGCCGTGGCGCTGATGGGAGAGATCGGAGGCACCGACGAGCAGGAGGCAGCAGAGTTCGTGAAGGAGCAGATGACCAAGCCGGTGGTCGGTTTCATTGCCGGTCAGACGGCTCCTCCGGGTCGCCGGATGGGTCACGCTGGCGCCATCATCTCGGGCTCCTCGGGTACCGCAGCCGAGAAGATCCAGTCATTCAAGGACGCCGGCATGGGCGTCGCGCAGCGGCCGATCGATTTCGTGACGCTTCTGCAAGAGCGCATGTGAGACTGACCGACTGCCTGACGGCCGACCTCACGGTCGTGCCGCTCCAGGCGGCGACGGTCGCCGCGGCGGCGGAGGTGCTCCTCAAGCGCCTCGCCGCCGTTGGCGCGGTCGGCGACCCGGCCAAACTTCGCGACCGGGTCGCCGAGGACAGGCCGGAGGATATCGTTGCGATGGGGGACCGTGCCTTCCTCCTGCATTATCGCACCGATGCCGCCGCTGACCTCGTGGTGGCCCTCGGTACATCGCCTCAACCAATCTGCCGCGGTACGGACGTTGGGGAAGGGCAGTGCGCTCGCGTCATCCTGCTCATAGTTGCCCCGCCTCGACTTGCTGCGCGCTACCTGCAGGTCGTCGGTGCGTTCGCTCGCCTGCTCTCACGAACAGAGGTCGTGGAGAGCATCATCGCCCAGCCCGACGCCGCGTCCCTGTTGGCGCTGCCCGCGTTCGCCGACGCCGTGCTCCCGGAGCAGTTGCTTGTGCGCGACGTCATGAACCCGCGGCCCCTGTCGGTGGTGGCCGATGCGCCTCTGCGCGATGCGGCGATGATACTCGTGAGGCGGAGTCTCACGGCTCTGCCGGTGCTCGATGCCGATGGCCACGTGATAGGCTTGCTGAGCGACCGCGAATTGATGCGCCACCTGCTGACACTCCAGCTCCAAGGGGGAGGCGCGAGCCGGGCGACGGGCGAGCATGCCGTGCCGCCGCGACTCGTGCGCGACGTGATGACGCGTCAGGTGCTCTGTGTCTCACCCGAGCAGCCGCTATCGGACGTGGCCTCCCTGATGGTCAACAAGGACGTGGATCGACTCCCGGTGGTGGGCGAGGGCCGATTGGTGGGCTTCCTCACCCGGGGCGACATCGTTCGCAAGCTACTCGGCACCTGAGAGTGCGGCGCACATGAGGTCGACTCTCGCCGCGACTCCGGAACTCCATCACCAGCTTCACCTTACAGTCTCCCAATGACCGGTAACCGCACCCTGACCATCATCAAGCCGGACGCCTTCGAGTCCGGGAAGGCCGGCCAGATCCTGGCCCTCCTCGAGCAGGAGGGCTTCCGGATCCTGGCTGCTCGCGTCCTCCATCTCTCCCGGGCACAGGCAGAAGAGTTCTACGCCGTGCATCGGGAGCGGCCATTCTACGGCTCGCTGGTCCAGTTCATGACCTCCGGGCGGTGCATGCCCCTCGTACTGGAACGCGACGCTGCCGTGGCCACCCTGCGGCGCGTGATCGGCGCGACCGATCCGGCGGAGGCTGCCGAGGGAACAGTGCGCCGCCTCCACGCGGAGTCCAAGGAGCGAAACGCCATCCATGCCTCCGACTCCGATGAGAACGCCGAACGGGAAGCCCGCTTCTTCTTCGCCGAGGCCGACATCGGCTGATTGCTCGCGGGGAACTCCCGCACCCGGGTAGCTTGATCCGACAGAATCGAATGGGTAGATTGATAGGTTATGCTGTCCTTTGACCTGGGTACTCTCGAGGCGCACGCCGTTCAGGTGGATGCCGTACTGACGGATGGCGACCCCGTGTGGGAGTCCGAAGATCCGCGTGCTGTGGACGGTGTCACCGTTCACGGTCGTCTTTCCAGCGCGGGCTCCGGTCGCTTCTACTTCAGCGGCCATCTGGAGGGACAGGTCATGACGGAATGTCGCCGCTGTCTTGCACCCTCCTCGGCGCACGTGGCCGAGGAGATTTCTCTCGTCTATGCCGAGGCCGATGACGCCGAGGTGGACGACGATCCCGACGTGTACCACCTGGACCCGAGGGCTCGCGAACTCGACCTGCGACCGGCGTTGCGTGAGCAATGGTTGCTGGCGGTTCCGGCGTTTGTGGAATGCCGCCCAGATTGTGCGGGGCTCTGTCCGGTATGTGGCACTGATCTCAACGCTGGACCGTGCTCCTGTCGACCGGCAACCGATCCGCGCTGGGACGCGCTGCGGTCGCCGCGCGGTCAGCGCTCCTGAGCAGACTCACCCTTTCTCGCTCGATACTCTCATGGCTGTACCAAAGCGCCGCACATCCAAGCGGAAGAAGCGCGCCCGCAACACGCACACGAAGGCTCCCGCGATCAACATCCAGAAGTGCCCGCAGTGCCAGAGCATGAAGCGACCGCATCACGTCTGCGACGAATGCGGTTACTACGCGGGTGAGCAGCGAGTAGCCGCGCAGGAAGCGTAGCTTTGGCGCGGATCGCGTTGGACGCGATGGGGGGCGATTTCGCCCCCCACGCCCCGGTCGCCGGCGCGCTGCACGCACTGAAGGAGTTGGGGCCCGAGCACACGATCCAGCTCGTTGGCCGCACGGAGGTCGTTCGCGCCCAGCTCGACGAGCTGATGGCCGGCGACCTCGCGCACCTTCGCGGCGTCTCTGATCGGCTGGAGGTGGTGGAAGCGCCAGAGGTGATCGGCATGACCGACAAGCCCTCGGCGGGTCTCCGCGGCAAGCCGGACAGCTCCATGATCGTCGGTATCCGCATGCATGCCGAAGGAAGATCCGACGCTTTCGTCTCCGCCGGCAATACCGGTGCGCAGATGGCGGCGTCCACACTCCTTCTGCGTCTTCATGCCGGACTCACCCGGCCGGCCATCGCGACACTCTTCCCGACCGCTCGCGAACCAATAGTCGTGCTCGACTCCGGCGCCAACGTGGACTGCTCCTCCCAGGAACTGGTTCAGTTCGCGCGGCTGGGCTCGGTCTACGCCGAGTACATGCTGGGTCGCGAGCATCCGGTGGTCGGTCTCCTGAGCATCGGTGAGGAGGCCGGGAAGGGAAATATCGCGGTGAAGGAAGCCAATCAACTCCTGCGAAATGGCGCGGCCGGAATCAACTTCCAGGGCAACGTCGAAGGACGTGACCTGCCACTCGGGGAGAGCGGCCGCGGAAGCTTTGACGTCGTGGTCTGCGACGGCTTCGTGGGTAACGTACTACTCAAGTTCTACGAGGGGATCGCGCCGATGGTAGTCGGGATGATTGGCGAGCACACGGGGCTCGATCGGGCGCAGTTGGACAGCGCCATCAAGCGGCTCGATTACTCCGAGTACGGTGGCGCGCCACTTCTCGGCGTGCGCGGTGTGAGCATCATCTCCCACGGCAGTTCCTCGGCGCGGGCGATCAAGAACGCTGTCCACGTTGCCGTGCGTGCCGTGGAGTCGCGGCTAAGCGATCACGTGGGCCAGCGGCTCGCCTCGGCCATGCCGACGACGACGCCCGGCATCGTCCCGGCAGCCGGACCACAGGCCGCTGGGGGCGCAGCATGAGCGCTCGCCCCATCGCCTACCTGGCCGGAATAGGCAGTGGCATACCGGCGGAGGTGATGACCAATCACGACTTCGCCGCCGTGGGCATCGAGACGTCCCACGAATGGATCGTCGAGCGCACCGGGATCGTGGAGCGTCGCATTGCCCGTGGCGCCGGTGAGAGCACGGCCGGCATGGCCGCCACCGCCTCCCGTATCGCCATGGAACGGGCGGGCGTTCACGCCGGCGAGATCGACATCATAGTTCTCAGTACTGCAAGCCCGGACAGGCTCCTTCCGTCGACGGCCGTGGACCTCCAGGCTGAACTCGGGGCCTCTCGTGCTGCCGCCTTCGACCTTTCCGCTGCCTGCTCCGGATGGCTCTACGGCCTCACGGTCGCCGAGGGGATGATCATGTCGGGCGTCGCCGAGACTGCGCTCGTGGTAGGGTCGGAGAAGATGAGCTCGATCATAGACTGGTCGGACCGTGCGACCTGCGTCCTCTTCGGCGACGGAGCAGGGGCGGCCATCCTCAAGCGTTCCACCGATGGTCGTGGAATTCTCTCCACCTACCTGCGCAGTGACGGTACCCTCGCCGATCTGCTCTACCGGCCGGACGGCGGGGCACGTCGCCCGTTCGACGCGGACGTGCTGGCCGAGCGCGGTCAGTATGTACACATGGCGGGCCGGGAGGTGTTCAAGCATGCCGTCCGTTCGATGGCCGACGCCGTCGACCGGGCCCTGGATGGCGCTCAACTGGCAGCCAGCGATATCGATCTGCTCATTCCACACCAGGCCAACCTGCGAATCATAGACGCGACGGCGAAGCACGCGAGGATGCCGATGGATCGCGTCTACGTCAACGTGGACCGCTATGGCAACACTTCGAGTGCCTCCATCCCGATAGCCCTCGATGAGGCGATCGCCGCCGGCAGGGTGGGGAAGGACAGCACGGTGCTGATGGTAGCGTTCGGCGCCGGCTTCACCTGGGCCTCGATGGTCGCGAGGCTCTGATTCGCGCCCCATGAACATGGACCTAGTACTGCTCTTCCCCGGCCAGGGGTCGCAGAAGCCGGGAATGGGTGCCGACCTGGCCGTCGCCTTTCCGGCCGCTCGCGCCGTCTTCGAGAGGGTGGAC